>JAISEK010000050.1 GCA_031264145.1 Deltaproteobacteria bacterium | reverse complement strand
GGGAAGTGGTGGATGCGGACCTGACAGGATACTTTGACACGATACCGCGTCCCCAGGCTCATGAAGGAACTCGGCCACAGGATAGCCGATAAATCCGTCATGCATCTGATAAAGATGTGGCTTGAGGCGCCAGTGGAGGAAAAGGACGAGAAGACGGGGAAGGCGAGAAGAACGACGGAAAACAAAGACAACAGAAGGGGAAGCCCACAAGGGTCCCCGATAAGCTTGCTGCTATCAAATATATACATGTCACTGTTCATCAAACAGTGGAAGAAACGCGATCTGGATCGAAAGCACGGGGCGGAGATAGTCAACTATGCCGACGACCTGGTCATATGCTGCCGGAGGAACGCCGAGGAGGCCATGAGGGACATGAGAGCCATCATGGAGGAGCCCTGGCCTGACAGTAAATGAGGAAAAGACCAAAGTGGTCCACATGCCCGAGGGAAAGTTCGTGTTCCTGGGGTATGAGTTCAGGACCCTGTACTCGTGGAAGACCGGAAGGAAGCACATTGGCTCAAGACCGTCATGGAAAGCGATATCAAGCCTGAGGGACAAGATCCATGAACTGACAGCCGCGGACAAGGGCTGGAAGAATGCCAGCACGGCAGTAAAGGAAATCAACCTGGTCGTGAGAGGATGGGCCGCGCTACTTCAACGTTGGGGCCGTCTCGAAGGCCTACAGGCTGATCGGCCGATATGCCGTGAGCCGGTTCCGTCACTGGTTCGGGAGGAAGCATGGGTGGAAGACCAAAGGATACAAAGAGTATCCCGATGACAGGTTTTTCAAGGAAGAAGGACTGATTGACATCCATGACATGGTACCGAAGTACTCGCGCGCGAAGTCGTCGAAGGTCGTGGTGAAAGCCGGGGCGCGGGAAAACCGCATGCCCGGTTTGACGAGGGGGAGCTGGAAAGATGGTCCAATCAGAAGCTCTCTGGAACGGAAACAGCGCCAGCTCCCTACTCTACTTATAAATTATGATATTATTTTCATTTTAAATAATAATGTACAATAAATTACATATATGATTTATATTTTTTTAATTCTTATTTCCTAGATTCGGTTATTTTAATATGTAATTTCATGTTTTATTTTGGTCTTTGTCGTACAGCACCCGCCAACCAACCGATGAGCCGCATCTGTCCATATAATCCCATAGATGCCCTACATTGTCTTCCTCACTTTTATGACCCCGTGATCTTGACTTCTAGTGGATAGTGATATTCCTTATAAGTAAATATATATCAATTTATAATCTCCTAAAGGCATATTTTCTTGTTATTTATGCTTTAACGTTTAATATACTGTTCTAAAAGGTATATTTACTCTCAATATTGCAATATTTTCATTGATTTTTAATACATTGTCATTAGCTTTTTATTATATTTTATCTCTCAACAGGTCAGATGTTTCCTCTTAATATATATGAAAGGCCAGGAAAAGGTGCCAATGTCCATGGTTGTGTCGTCCATCCATTTGTCGGCCAATGAGGTAGGCATGCTTTGTTGGATACCACCGGATAAGGCTCTGGCAATCGCCTCTTTGGAGATAGGTTAGGAATTCGCTGTAGTTGGGAAAGCATCTTGGGAAAGGACGTGTTTTTACGCTGGCTACCTTTGCCCTGGCCTCCTCGAAAAGCCCAGGGGAATTAAATGAGCGCTATTTTGTGGAAGTGTCCTGGTAATGGGCGTCCTTTGGGCCCCTCGGATTAGCCGTCTTTTGGAGACAATTTTCGTCAAGGTACAACAGGCCCCGGCCCTCTGTGACGTTTTGGCCATGCCCTCCAGGGGACCGCCGTGGCCTGAGACTGTTGACGAGAAACCCCCCTGCCTTTCCGCGAGAAAGGCAGGGGGGTTGATTAATTGGCTGGTGGCGATTGTCAGAAGATTGAGATTTTAGCCGTCAATCCTCCTCCACCAAGCGCTTCTCCCGAGCCTCTTCCAAGGTGTAGCCCAACGCGTTGATAATCTTGCGGATGGACTCCAGTCTAGTCGTCTTTCCCAATTCAAGGTTGCGGATGACTTTGCCAGAAACTTCGGCTTTCTTGGCTAAGCCCAAGACGCTGATCAGCTGGTTTTCACGAGCTCGGCGAAAGGCTTCGGCATTGACTCTCATAATGCGACTCCTTTGGGTATTAATATCAATAAAGCCAATTTTTTGACCATAATAGCCGGGTCCAAGGCTAATCGACTTTATTATAGGATATATGCATCAAAAGCTTTTTGCGGTCTTTATTGGGAACAGGGCAAAGACTGGCAGCCAGAGAAATTTCTCAAGCTGTTAAAGCATTTTAACTCCAGTCTTTTTTTTGGTCAAGGAAAAAAAATGACCGCTAAATCTCAAAAGGGTCCAAGGGTCCCAGTTGGGTGGTTTGCGGCTAAAAATGGTGTCGGCTTTTTTTGACGGTGGCTTTTGGGGGCCGGCCCATGGGCTAGGGCCTGATCATCGCGTGGACGAGCGGTCCTGGCCAGACGGGGATTGGCCCAGCTGGACCGCCTTCCTGGGCCCTAGAGGCCCGCCTTGGCCTCGGGCGTGGGCGCGTTCCATTGGCCCCTGGGCCGGCCCCTTTTCCGTTTTTCCTGGACGGGCTTGGGGGGTTTGGACGTTTCCCTTTTCTGGGCCATGGCCAGCAGCTTGCGGATCTTGGACAGGGCATCGGCTATTCTGGCCTCGTCCCTGGGATCGCTCAGAAGGCTCTCGGCTTCCCTCAGGGTCTCGGCGTCCAGCCTCAGGGAGCGTTCCACGGCCTCGTCCAGCCTGACCAGGTCACCGTCGGGCGGGCCGCCCTGGGCCTGGTCCTCTGGGTCGGCCTGCCGATCATCCCTGGGGACCGTGGGGCCGGCCCCTCCCTGGGGGGCCAGGCTTTGGGCCAGATCTATTGCCCCTTTGACGAAGACCCGCATCTTTTCCAGGTCCAGGAGGGAGTTCTTCGGCGAGACCAGAAGTTCCAGGCCAGGGGCGATCAATACGTGGCTCTTGACCTCTATGGTCCCTGGCCGGGGTTTCTTTGGCGGCACCGGCGATGGGGCCCCGGCCATGACTTCCCTGATTCTCTCGAGGGACACCTCGTCTGAGGAGAGCGTCTTGATCCTCAGGAGGCGTTCCAGATGATCACGGACGTAGTAGGAGGCCCGGCCCTCGCCCAGGGGGCGCGGCACCAGGTTCTGCTGGATTGTAGTACCTTATGGTCCTTTTGCCCATATCCGTCAGGGAACTCAGGTTTTCAAGGCTCAGTCGGTAGTTGAGCACTGATGGTCGCTCCGATTGCTGGCAAGGGGGGGGGAGGGGCTGGCTGGTCTCTGGGTGGCGTTGGCCGGTCCGGCAGCGGGGCCAATTATACGGCCTGACATCTTGACTGTCAATTTCCGCTGCGATATTGAGGTCCAGCCTTGGCGGCCCCATGGACGGCGTCGTTGGCCAGGCACATAGGGAATAGGGGATGGCCTGTCCGGGAGAAACCTGGCTTGCGGGACAATTTGGCGACTGGGGCCGGGGAAATGGGGCGTCGGGCTGGACTTATGGCCGTCAGTCAAAAAATATTGTCATTTTTCGTCCGCTGATATATAATCCATAAACTCCAGCATTGGCTAAGATCTTCCAGAAAATGCCAAGGCATGTTCCATCCAGGGCTACTTTATAGTCCCGGCCAATAAAAATGACTCAGTCAAGAGAGGCTATCCATGGTAATTTTGGTCATCAACGCCGGCAGTTCCTCGGTCAAGTTCACCTGTTTCGACATGGCCGACAACAAGAAGGTTCTGGCCAGCGGCTTGGTGGAGCGCATCGGCATCGAAGGCACCACCATGAAGTACACCAACCATAAGGGCGACGAGGTCAAGGGTGAGGTCAACGTCAAGAACCCCACCGACGCCATCAAGCTCATCTCCGAGCGCCTCCTGGACGCCAAGCACGGCGTCCTCAAGAAGCTCGACGAGATCAAGGCCATCGGGCACAGGGTAGTCCACGGCGGCGAGAAGATCAAGGATCCCATCATCATCACCGGCGAGGTCAAGGACACGATCAGGGGCTGCTTCTCCATGAGCCCCCTCCACAACCCCCACAACCTCAACGGCATAGAGGCCTGCGAGGGCGTGCTCCCGGGGGTCCCCAACGTGGGCGTCTTCGACACGGCCTTCCACGCCACCATGCCTCCCCAGGCCTTTCTCTACGGCCTGCCGTATAACTTCTACACCGAGAACTCCATCCGCCGCTACGGCTTCCACGGCACCTCCCACGCCTACGTCTCCAAGGCCGCGGCGGAACTCGACGGCCGCCCCTACCAGAGCCTGAAGATCGTCACCTGCCACCTCGGCAACGGCGGCTCGGTGGCGGCCATAAAGGACGGCAAGTGCCAGGACACCTCCATGGGCCTGACCCCCCTTGAGGGCCTCCTGATGGGCACCCGCCTGGGCGACGTGGACCCGGCCGTGGTCCTCTACGTCATGAAGCTCAAGAACCTGTCCATCGAGCAGATGGACAACCTGATGAACAAGCAGAGCGGCATCCTGGGCCTGGCCGGCATCGGCTCCTCGGATCTGCGGGACGTCGAGGCGGCCCAGGACAAGGGCAACGAGCAGTGCCGCCAGGCCCTGGAGGCCTACGCCTATAGGGTCCGCAAGTACATCGGCGCCTACACGGCGGCCCTGGGCGGGCTGGACATCCTGGTCTTCACCGCCGGAGTCGGCGAGAACTCCAGCACCATGAGGGCCTCGATCACCAAGGGCCTCGAGGGACTGGGCATCAAGGTCGATCCGGCCAAGAACGCCGTCCGCTCCCCCGATCCCAGGGTCATCAGCACCCCCGACAGCGCGGTCAAGGTCCAGGTCGTCCCCACCAACGAGGAGCTGGCCATCGCCGAGTTTACCCACGCCCTGGTGGCCAAGTAGAGGCCTGGGCAGCGCCCGGGCCAGGCCTAGGGGCGCGCCATCGCAAAAGCAAGGACCGCCGGCCCCCCCGCATGAGGGGACCGGCGGTCTTTACTTTTCTGGGGCCCCCTGGGCTAGCCCAGGGCGATGTCGAGTATTTCCATGGAGAAGGCGAAGTCGGCCCAAGGCCTCCCGCCCTCCCCGTGGCGGATCAGCCTTTCCCAGAGGTAGCGGGCCCGGGCCACGAACTGGCCGGCCAGCCTCTCCTCCAGGACGAAGCGGGTCGAGGTGACGAAGGATCTGGCCAGCCCGAAGGCCAGCCGGGCCTGGTAGGTCGCGTCGCCTTCCTCCTCTGCGAAGCGGCGGGCCAGGGACTCGGCCGCGCTGGCCGCCTGGAAGAGGCGCTGCCGGCTCTGGGATCCGCTGACGGTGAGCCTGACTATCGAGACCAGCATGACCGAGACGTCCTGGACGTAGTCCGTCTCCCGGCTGCGGTAGATGTCGACGAAAGTGAGCCGGCGGCTCTCGGGGTCGTAGAGAAGGTTGGAGAGGTTGAAGTCGCCGTGGATCCTGACCGTGAAGGGCACCCTCAGGCTTTCCTCCAGGGCCTTGGCCCTCGAGAGGACCTCGGCGATGGGCGGGAGGCGCCAGGGCCCGACGGACCCGCGGTGGCGCATGAGCCCGGGGTACAGGGTGGCGGCCTCGGGCAGCCGGTCCTCGGTCTGGCGGCAGAAGGTCGAGGAGGCCTCCCTGTCGGCCCTGGTCTCCCGCCACAGAGAGAACATGGTCGCGAAGGCCGCCCGCAGGCCCGCGATGGCCTCGTCCGAGGCGTTTTCCAGGAAAAGGGCCTGCAGGTTGCGGCTGTTGACGAATTCCATCATCAGGGCCGCCTCGTTCCCGGCCTGGGCCGGGATGAAGGCCTTGACCCTGGGGGTCAGCCCGGGCCGCAGGTCCTCCCACAGGGCCAGGTTGTCCCGCTCCCTGGTCATCTTTGAGGCCGGCCCGTGCTTGAAGACCACGGTCTGGTCGTCGTTGCCGGCCCCGCCGTCCTGGTGGCCGACGACCCCGATGCGGCAGCCGGAGCGGCCGCCCCAGATGGAGCGGAAATCCAGCCTGGAGGGCTCCAGGTGCTCGCCCGTGGCCCTCAGGCCCACGCCCAGGGCCTTGTACTGCTCCAGCTTTATCTTCTCGCCCATGCTCATGTAGATGATCTTCTCGCCAATCTCCAAGAGGATGTCGCCTATCCTCTCGAGATAGTGGACGATCATGATGATGGTCACCAGATCCTCGGCCGAGGAGCCGGTCCCGAATTCCTTGATGAGCCGGGCAAAGCGGTTGGCGTAGAACGAGTCGAGCTTTTCCTCGACCTGGCCCAGCTTGACGGCCAGGCTCACGTCCTTCTGGACCAGGGCCGGATGGATTTTCTCCAGCCCGTAGAGTATTTCCTTGAAAAACTCGTCGAGGTTGTAGGGGTACAGGACGCTGATGCGGCTCAGGTAGCCGGCCTGGCGGTCGAGGTTCAGGAGGAGGTCGCTGATGCGCTCCAGGCGGGAGGCGACCGACGACAGGCCCTGGAGGTAAAGGCTCTCCCTGTTCTTGGACTGCTTGCGCATGGCCTTTTCCATGGCCAGCTTCTGCAACAGGGCCACCTGGATGGTGATGTAGGAGACCCGGTTGAAGAGGGACCTGCTTTTGCCCGGGTCGCGCCTGACCAGCAGATCCCTGGCCTCGGAGGCCGCCTGGAGCACTTCCGTCGTAAGCAGTCTGACGTCGCCGTCGAGCTCGTCCCCCTTCATAAGATGTACCCGAGAAAACCCCTGGACCGGCCTGGGGTGGAATATGGGACGGGGCCCCGGTGGCTCCCGGGCCCTGACGGCCGCCCTGGCCGAGGCCCAGCCTTTCGGGGTGGGCCAAAGACTTGTCCGGGTCTTTAGGAAAAAATTAGCCATCAGCTTTGGATGGCCAGAAAAGACGATTTGTTTTAAATAGGTCTCTTCAAAATGCGGTTAAGTTTGTTTTGGGTGTCTTTAGATTCTATTATTGATATTACAGTTAATCGTCTCAGCAATATCTGAGCCAATCAGCCAAAATTATACCATGAGGCGGCAACGCCATCAAGGGTCGCCCTGGGTTCCCTTCCCCCTGGCCGGATCCGGCCCGCCATCGCCCCCGGCCTGGGCGGAAAAGAGGTCCCGCCTGGGCGGGCTGGTCTCGGGCCAATTCACGTTCAGGCACAGGCGGACCCGGCCCTTTCGTTGGCTCGACTCCATGGAGATGTCCAGTATCTCGGACACCTGGAGGACCTGTTCGCGTCCCTCGGAGCCGATGGTTATCCGGCGCTTCCTGAAGCCCTCGATCAGGGCGGCCAGAAAGTCGGCCACCTCGTCGGGATCCGAGACGAAATTGTGCGTAAATGTGTTTTTGTTCATCTCTGTTCCAAATTGCCGAGTCGGGCGGGCGGTTTTCCTGGCCGTCCCGGCCCCGTGGGCCGGGAATGGGCACCCCCTTCTAGGCCAGGCGGGCCCGGTACTCGTCCATGGTCCTTTCCCGGCTCTGGCCTGTCCTCGCGAGGGCCTCGGCCACCAGGGGATTGCGCCAGGGCGGCTGGAAACCGATTTCCCGGCCCTTGCCGTTCTTGTCCTCGGTTATGTTGGGCCTGATCTTCGAGGACATGTGCGTGTCGTCGCCCATGAAGGCCAACAGCGGCCGTCGCGACCGTCCCTGTGCCCTTTCCAGGCAGCCGATCAGGAACTGCGCGTGCCTGGGGGTCGAGGGGTTCCAGACCTCCCAGCCGTCGACGTCCAGATCGTCCATGAGGGCCGGCCAGAACAGTGGCGGGTGGGGGATGACGATGCCGGCCCCCAGGCCCCTGGCCTCCTCGATTACCTCCCTGGCCGTGCTGAAATGCCCGAGATCCAGGCGGTGCTTGACCATGGACTTGACGATGTTGGCCACCGACAGGCTGTTGGCGAAGAGGGTCGGATCCAGGCCCTGGTTGCGGGCCAGCATGAAGTCGGTCAGGAGGCGGTTTTTCAGCATCTCCGAGCGGGGCGAGCCGATGACGTCCCTGGTCCTGATGAGCTCGTTCAGGCGGCAGGCGAAGAAGCTGGCCAGATCCAGGGCCTCGCGGTCCAGGCCGTTGTCGTTTATCTCCCGGGCCATGGACTCGTCAGGGCTGGTCAGGGCCTCCAGGATCTCCAGGAGCTGCAGGGCCCGGAACCTGAAGGTCTGGTCAATCATCTCCAGGAGCCTCCCGGCCTTGGCCATGGCCTGGCTCCTCATGTGGATGAGGAGCTGGATCTTCTGGCCGAACTCGGGGGCCTGGCAGTCGACCTCCACCCCGGCCCAGGGCCCCATGGCCATGACCCGGTTGTGCTGGGTCGGGACGACCATCCTGTCCGAGGCCCCTGGGAAGGCGCGGGAGAGGCGGGTCTCGATTAGTCCCAGAGGCACCCACTCGGGGTGGAAATGGAGGGCCAGGAGGCGTCTCTCGCCAGGCGCGGACTGGTCCGGGTTCTCGGCCAGCCGTATCTCCTCCGGCGACAGGTCGACCGAGGTCAGCCGGTCGAAGGCCTCGATGTCGGCCTGGCCGATGTCCTTGCCCAATGGGGCGGCGGCGATGGAGTCAAGGCTGTCGCTGTCCATTTTCGATCTTCTCCCGCAAGGCGCCGCGCTGGCGCTCTGGGGCGTAGGAATCACCTGGCTTTCGTCTCCCGCGCCTGGGGTTTGGGGTAATGGAGTCCGATCGTGGCCGGCCCGGAGGCGGCCGCCCTCTGGCCCGGGGCCCTTGCCGGCCCCCGGCGGCGCGTCCCCGGGCCTCCCCGGCCGGGCCGCGCCGATGGCCCTGGACTCGGGACCTAGATGAGGTTGGGCAGCGCGAAGCCCGAGCTAAGCTTGGACATCTCCTCCGAGATCATGGCCTGGGCGTCGGCCAGGGCCTGGTTGGAGGCCGAGATGATTAGATCCGACAGCATCTCGATGTCGTCCGGGTTCACGATCTGCCTGTCGATTTGCATGGAGACGATCTGGAAGGCCCCGTTGGCCGTGACCTTGACCATGCCCCCGCCCGAGCTGGCCGTCACGGTCTTCTGGTTCGTGACCTTCTGCAGCTGGGTCATCTTTTCCTGTATCAATTTGGCTTGCTTGATGATATTGAGGGTCTGCGACGAGTCGTCAGTTGACATGCGAAATCCTCCAATGGGTCCCATGGTCGGCTAAGACAAGACCATTTTCGTCAGTGCTTGGGCAGGGGGCGGCCAGATAAGCCTTTTTGCCATGATAAGGCTGGATTTTCCTGCCTTGGGCCAGGGCAGTGGCCATTTCGGGGACTGGCCCGCCGGACGGGGGACACGAACTTGGCTTGGGCCCCATCATACCACAATTCCGGACCTGGCATGAACTTTATGGCCACTGGCTGGTGCCATTAGTTCCAGCGTTTTCGTCCATCGGCCATCCCATCGTCTGTCCCTGGCGCCCATCCTGGCAGGGATGGCCTCGCCAGAATAGCCGTCTAAGGTCAAGGGTCCCCTTGGTTTTCACCTGACGGTCATCGCGCCTCCGGCAGGCTTGGAGCTTTTGACAGGGCGCGATGACGGATGGGCCTCGGCATCGGTCAAGTCGGGCTATTCCGGCCGGCAAAACAGGCCGGTAATGGCGCCAAGATCCTTGGCGGGGTGCCCGTTTTTGGCCACGGATGACGATGCGGGGGACGGCCGTTACGCAGGTTATCGGCCAAGATAGGCCCAAAACTGCTTGACGATCCCATCATTCTGCCTTGCCTTGTGCGATGGGAAGCGAAACGAATCCGCTTGATGCCAGGCCCGAGGCTGACCGCATGAGGAGCTTGGCGCCGGAGGCGGAGCGTCGGGACAGTTGAGGAAATAATCGTGGGAAGGCCCTGGGCCAGGACCCCCAAGATAGCCGGAATGGGTTGGCCCAGAATGTGGGAGCAAGTCTAGGGTACCAGTGACAATTAAACCTTAGTTCCAGAGCTTTCATGTAACCTATATATTCACTACACCGGGCATTTCTAGTTTTAGTTCTTTAATGATCGTATTGGCATATTTATTGGCTTCTGTCATGACTAATATCTTATCAAAAATGCCACATTTTATGGAACTCATGTCTCTGAGGGCCATTTTAGCGTCCATGTCCTTTAGCCTCTTGCGCATGTCGAGGAGGCGTTTGACGGTCATGAGCGCGACAGCTGACATGAAGCACAGCATCAAATGCCCTCGGAGCGTCTCGTCATCGCGAGCCATAGGCGGTACCTGGCCAGCGTCATTTTTCGCCAGGTCGAAAATCCGCCCAACTGTCTGGCGCATATAACGCAAAGGAAGCACTTCCCTTTCGCTGAGGACTTTGGAGGACAGCAGCACGAAGTAGCCAAGTCGTTTTGGACCATCCTCAGTTGTGTCTTTTCTAGTTTTCTTCTTCGAGTCGCTTATGCTTCGTTGGAGGCTTCTTTGCTGCTCATCACGCATCAAGTCTACGTCCAGGCAAATGTATGCTTGCAAATCAAGACCGAATATGCGGGCTGGGACGCGTTTTACGCGGAGAACGCGGTCACCATGTTCCTGCTCATATTCGTGGGATAGCAGATCTCCGCCGTGCCTGGCGATCAAATCATTGGCGAATCTGCCGCATGGCAGTCCCGTTAGGAAAGAAATGTCGTCCTTCTTCAACATCTTGACGTTCGCCTGGGAGCAGTATCCTGCGTCCAGGATCCCATGCTCCACGTCGATCCCTTGCGCCTTAAGCCCGTTTACCGTCGCCAGCAGCGTGGAGGCGTCCACGGCCCTTCCAGCCACATAGCGAAAATATACCGGCAGGCCGGTTCCCCTTTCCACCACGCAGAACAACCGCGCCTTCCTGGAGACCCCGTCGTGGGCACATGCCTTTGAGCGTTCAAAGTGGATGTCGCCCGGGAGCCCGGCATAGTCTATCAGCACGTTCTCGCCAAGTCCCGACGTCTTCCTGAGGTACGCCAGGTATGCGCCGAAGAAGGACCTTTGGGTCTCCTCGGCGCCTAGCCGGACAAGAAACTCGCTGATCCGCTGCGGCCCGATCTGGGCTTTGGGGTAAAGGTAGCGGGCATATGACGACTCAAGCCATCTTCCAGCGTGGCAGTCGGCCCCTGTTTCGAGGAGCCGGAAGGCTATGAGGGCCAGCAGCGTGTCCAGGTCACCAGGGCAGACGTTCCCAAGCACCCCCCTGAGGCCGGAGACTTCGACAATGTGGTCAAGAAACCAGGCGTCCCCGAAGTTCAGGGTCAATGGCATTTTGGGCGTATCCCGGCCATGGCCCTTCTCGGCGACTCCGTAGCGCGACCTTTCGTCAGCGGTGAGCTCCTGTCTTCCCGCCTCGATGGTGAATCGGAAATATCCGCCGCTGTTTCGGTTGTGGAATACCCCTTTGACTTCGTCGATGACCACGCCGAGATATATATCCTTCCCTCCATGCTTGCGATCTGAGGGGCAGAATCTAGCGTACTTGCGGCCGTTGGCCCGCTCTTGGAAGTATATGAAACTATCGGCGACAGGTTTGCGTGACATGTTTCGCCTTATATAGGGTACAAATATATGTTACCTATAAAACCCAGGTCAGTTACACATTGCCAACAATAGCAGTGAAAATAAAAGAAATTTCATGGGTCGCATGAAATGGCGGGGGTTACGGCTAATGTTTAAGAGTCTGATCCAGGCCGCTTCATGCCCGTCGAGTATCGCCATCACTAGACATGGCCAAGCCATGGCCGTATGGAATTCCTCATGACATGGCCTACCGTCCATGGCCGTTAGACTGGCCAGCAAGATGCAGCAACCCTCAAGTCGAGAGGCACCCGGTTGGGAGCATTTTTCCGTGTCATGGGGCGATCCTTGGGGAACAGAAGAGAGGGCGTTGGGGGCGGCCGGATGTCGCTAACGGGCTGATTGGTGCCAGGGACGCCTAACAAAGGGGGATTAGAAGTCTCGGTTCAACCTCCGCCGCATGCCCCAGCAATAGGTGCAATCAACGCCCTGCCGAAGGCAGGTGGGACCGCATTGCCGATGATTCTGTATTTGTCTTCCAGCCTGCCCACTGGGCGCATGTCATCCGGAAAGCCCTGCAGCCGTGCACATTCCCGCCACGACAATCGGCGATTGAAATCACCCTGTAGGGCCCACCTGTCCTTCTCTATGAAGGCCATTTGCTCGCCAGCGGGGTGCAGGGGGACGTGTGATGCGTTGGCTACTATGGTGTAGCTTGGCTCCGTCCATGGGCGTTTCCTGTTTCTGGTGAGATAGTGGCCATGGAAGGCTTTGTCCAGAAACTCGTCCATGGGCCACCATGGCAAGTCCCCGATGGCCTGTTGCTGGCTGACATAAGGGAGGGAGCGGCCGGGTCCGTGGGTGGGGGGCAAAAAATGGTATTGAAAATGGCGGGCAATGTCCTTTCGTACCCCCACGAAAAAGACACGCTGGCGGGATTGTGGGACGCCGTAGTCTGGGGCATGAAGCAGTTCATGGGCCACTGAATACCCCGAATCGAGGAAGCCTTTGATTTGGGCATGGAGGAACCATCCATTTTTCGCGCTCATCATTCCCCGAACGTTTTCAACGACGAAAAACTTTGGCCTTGTTTTTTTCAGGACGCGCACGAATTCCAGGTATAGGTGGTTGCCATCGATGGTCATCAAATCCCTGTCGGATCTATCCTTACCATTTGCGGCGGGCGGCGATACTGAAGCCGGTGCATGGATAGCATCCGATCAGGATATCCGCAAATGGAAAGAGTTTTATGGTCCGAACGTCGGCTATGACGAACTCGGTGCCGGGCAGGAGGCTTCGATAAGCTGAGGCCGCCACGTGGTCAATGTCGTTCGCCCAGATAACGTCAATGCCCGACAGGCTCGCCCCGTAGTCGAACCCCCCGCAGCCGGAAAACAAGGATATTGCTGTTAATTTTGGCATAATAACTATTTTTAGATATGATTATTCTCTATTTGCCATAGTACAATTTTTCATTTATAGACGGAAAAGAATTTGTTATTCCACAATAAGAATTTAATTTAGTAAACATTTTAATATTATAACTAATTAATTGCATTATGCGGAATCGATCGATAATGACAGAAACCAATTCATGGGGCCTAGTGAAATAACCAGCTGCATCTCGAAAAAAAACTGGAGTCAATAAAATATTATAACAGCAAATTTGTGTGAAATAATTTTTGATACGATCATCTAATACACTATATTGTTTGATAATTAAAGTGTCGAGATTTGACGTGCAAGTGCTTTGCGCAAAAACTAGTGGAAGATGCGATGCCCGATCTCCATCAAAAGGATACCAGCAGACAAAGTCAAAACCAGCATCTTTGGTGTCAAATTTTGAAAAATTGCACTCTTCAACAATTAGTTTTGCATTTATATCATCGCTCAATATCTTTAATTTTGAATATTTAGTGCCTAAGTAAGAGTCAACAGTTGTGTGCTTGGCAGTTCCAAAGTGTCTCCATTCCCAAGGTTTAGGGAAAATTATTCTTAATGCATCGGTCGCAAGTTGTTCAAAGTCATTTGCAAGATTTTGCTGAAAATTTTTCTTAAATAAACGAGTATTTCCTGCTATTAGAAGAAAAATATATAATAAGTTATCATAAGAATATTCTTTTTTATTAAAAATAGTTTTATTGTTGATATTACATATAAATGGATATTTATCACCAAATATAGATAATCTTGTATAAAAAATTCGTGATAAATCATCGTATATTAATGATATTTTATCAGAATTATTGAATATTTCTGTTGTTAAATCTGATTGTGTGCTGTCAAAATAAGTAATATCATCAATTATGTCTTCATCGATATGCATTCCTTTATCTACACCCATAAATTCATCTAAAACATTAATGGTGACCTCGTTGTCTTGAGACAGCAGGCAGAGCAACTCCAAATAGTCAGCCCAAAGATAATAGTCGCCATTTCTTTTTATATTCGGCACTTCTATGTCATGCAGACAGGTCATTATTAGAATTCTTTATCGTTGTTCTCTATTTTGCTTTTTAACATAACGCCAGCCGTTGTGACAAGTTCTTTTAACGAACGTAATAATGCCAGATTGGGCTCATTTGGAGTGATTTTTAATACCATTTGATGTGTCTGTTCCATACTATTTAATGCCTTTCTGACAAGAGTGCGAAAAGTGTCATCAATCTCATCTGTGTACAGTGCGGCATCCTGAAGAGATATCCCAGCACGGAATGCCTCTAAGGCTGCTGGCGTAGAGACAACTTTGGCAAATGTTGACAAATGACGTGATTCTGCTACGCGGGATTTGTTTCCCAGTTCCCTGGAAAAAACCCACTGGAAAAGTTCTTTCAGGTGTTCTTCGCGCAATCCTGAAAGCGTATGGTCATCAGACGAATTTAAGCCAAGAAATCGGTAAATGTTTTCATAAGTCACCGCAGTAAGGAGTAATGAAAATTCAATGCTTGTCGTGTCAATATTCTTTATGTCCCAGAAGCCTCGTTCTTTTGCGAGGTCGTATAGTGCCAAGGCCGTGAGTGATGTTTTGGCTTTTTTAGGTTTTATGGCCGAATTTTTTGAAATTTTTGAAAACGCTTTATTTTCATCCAAGCCTGTACTAAGGAAATGTTCTAGCAGTTGCTTAACGTATTTTGCTTTTTGTAATGGTCCCCAAGTCTTTATTCCAGAAATATGCTTATATCCGAGATAGGCGAAAGCGTCTTCTCTTGATTTATAAATTACTACAGGAACTTCTTTTGGTATAAATTGAGAATTTAAAACAATATTTTTAATTGTTTTTTTTATTTATTGGTGCTAAAGATGGGTTATTTAGAATTTTTAGGGCGACAAGACGCCTATTTCCTTCGACAACAGTATAGATATCTTTTCTATATTTTACAACAAGCAGCGGTTCTGCTGTCGAATAACCAGATTCTCCGATAGATTCTATAAGTTCTACGCTTTCTCCTTCCCGAAGCATCCATTCCATGACGGCGTCATCGTCAGAGCCGTCTATGTTGTCTGGAAGGCGTGGATTATATTGGTCAAAGAGTAAATTATTGACATTTACTGTAGTGTATCTGCTTAAGTCATTATAGTTATTATTATCCATGTTTCACCTATTATTTTATATAATTATTTTTTTATATTAAAACTTAATTATATAGATATTATAATTAAACAATATATATTATGTTTTCATTATTAAGGTTGTATGTAAAAAAATTATTACTATGAATTAGATTGTAATAGAACAGTCAGGGTGTACTTCCTGTAATTGTAGAAGGATCCGCGGATAATGAATTGTCATAGTTTTTTCACTCAATGGAGGTAAATCTGAACTTATCGTTATGTGGAACAAGTCTTTTTACAGCAATATTTGTTAGGTTCCCTGCAAGCACAAGCAATACATCAAGAGTGTTTTTCCCCCTTTGCTTTATTTTAACCCATGAAGGTTGAATTCACAACCTGCGGTGGAATTTTGTCATCTTGCCCGAAGTGTCTGGGCAGGTCCAGATGCCATACACACCAAGCGCACCTCTGAGGTCCGCCTGTACATGGGCAGGCATACGGCTTCGGCCAACGTGATGGGCAGCAGTCTCGGAGAGGACTAGTCCCGCCGCTGGAAACAGAAAAGGCTCTCTCTTTCAGTAGGTTCTCTTTGCTGTTTTGCCAGGATTCGTTGGCTTTGGCCTCCGAAACGATAGCCGTCAGGTCTTGGCCTTGTCCAGCTCTGCCACATCGAGTTCACAGGTGAGTTACAGGTTATCGGCAAAACTACTTTGAGTAGTTTGACAATACCATCATCATGGCCTTGCCCGACGCGAAGAAAAGAATGACCGCTTGATGACGACATGCCCAGGCGAGTCGTGTGAAAAGCTTGATATGGGGAGACGCTTTTTTTGAAGGCAAACACATAATTCGTGTAAAAGTCCCAGTGCCGGACCTAAAGGTGAATCGAAAAAAGGGACGGCACGTGCGCTAATAGCAGGTATATGGCCCATGGTGACTGTCAGTCAAAATGCTTGCATTGTACGTTGGTGTCGGTAAACTGCAAAATAGGTTCCCACAAATGGATCGCTTTTGCAACTTAAACCAAGACGTCTCCGATTTGGTTCTGGTCAGGGCGGTCGTTGTCCTCCCCCAGCCAAGCGGACGTCATTCCTCTTCAGGCCCGGGCTCGTCCGGGACGGCCGTTTCAGTCTCCACGATCCCCACGTTGCCATCGTCGTCCAGGACGTCATCCTGGGGCAGCTCGCCCAGGGGCGGGGCGAAATAGCCGATGAAATTGCCGGGCAGGGCTTTGTGGAGTTCAAGGATCGCCGGCATCTCCTCCATGATCCGCAGGCGCTCCGTCGGGTCCGGGGCCTGGGAGCCGTTCTGGGCCGATCTTTGGCCGTGGGTGTCCCCGTCGGCCCTGGCCGGGCCCAGGACGGGGCCTGGGGCCTGGGGCCAGCCTGGCCGGGCCGGGGAGGTCGGGCCGGGTTCCTCGGCCCGTGGCCAGCCTGGCCGCTCCTGCGGGGGGGACGGCGAGGGGCCGGCCTGGGGCGGCCCCAAAGCCGCGCCGGCCTGGGGCAGTACAGGGGGGGCTGCGATCGCGGCCTGGCCTGTGCCTGGGGCCAGGGAGGTGGCCCCGATGGCCTCGATCCCGGCGGCCTGGCCCTGGCTCCCGGGACTGGCGTGGGGCTCGTCACCCATGGGCTTGTCCGTCGTGGCGACGGCCTGGCCTTGGCTCCCGGGACTGGCGTGGGGCTCATCACCCATGGGCTTGACCGTCGTGGGGATGGCCTTGCCCTGGGCCGGCCCAGGTGCCAGATCCCTGGCCAGGGCCAGGGGCGAGTCCAGCGATCGGGGCGGATGGCCGGGTTGGGCGGCCTTGGGGGCGGCCCCGGACTCCAGGAAGGCCACGAGCCTTTCGGCCAAAGCCCCCAGGTCGGCCAGGGGGGCCATCTGGCAGAGGCGGATGAGGTAGGACTCCATGAGCCAGCGAGGCTGGGTGTGGCGGGCCAGCTCGTTTTGGAACCTGAGCCAGGACTCCAGGTGGCGGTGGAGGGTCCCCAGGCTCAGGTCGGCGGTGAGGGCCTTGTACCTGGCCTCCTCGGCGTCCGTCAGATCCAGGGACTCGCTGGCCGCCGGGGCGGCCTTGAAGAGCGTGAGGTTCCTGACCAGTTCCAGGGTCCGCAGGCCCAGTTCCTTGAAGTCGTAGCCCAGCCCGTAGGCCTCGTCGAGGACGTCCATGGCCCCGGCGAGATCGCCCTTGAGGGCCGAGGCCGCGGTCTTCAGGACCAAATCCTGGTTGATGAGCCCCAGGGCCATGTTCACGGCCTCCAGGGTTATTTCCCCGCTCGAGGCTATGACCTGGTCCATCAGGCCCAGGGCGTCCCTCAGGCCTCCCTCGGCCTGGCGGGCGATGACGGTGAGGGCGTCCCTGGCGGCGGAAATTTCCTCCGCCTGGGCGACGTCGATGAGGCGGCCCACGATGTCGTCGACCTTGATGCGCCTAAAGTCGTAGCGCTGGCAGCGCGACAGGATGGTGGCCGGGAGCCTGTGGGCCTCGGTGGTGGCGAAGATGAAGATCACGTGGGCCGGCGGCTCCTCCAGGGTCTTGAGGAGGGCGTTGAAGGCGTCCTTGGTCAGGGCGTGGACCTCGTCGATTATGTAGACCTTCCTGGGGTTCTTGACCGGCAGGTACTTGACGGTTTCCCTCAGGCTCCTGATTTCGTCGATGCCGCGGTTGGAGGCCCCGTCGACCTCGACCACGTCCACCGCCTGGCCGTTCTGGATCTCCAGGCAGGCCTGGCAGGCCCCGCAGGGCCTGGTTCCTGTCCCCTGGCAGCTCAGGGCCATGGCCAGGAGCCTCGCTGCGGTGGTCTTGCCCACTCCCCGTGGCCCGGTGAAGAGGTAGGCGTGGGCCAGCCGGCCGACCTCCAGGGCCCTGGTGAGGGTGTGGCTGACCTGGGACTGGCCAATCAGATCCTCGAATTTTCTCGGCCGGTACTTTCGGGCCAGAACCAGATAGGACGACACTTCTCCCTAGACTCCTCTCAGGCCAGGGCCCTTTGGCACTTGGGGCAGACGGCGCTTTGGTCAGGCGGGACCGCTGGGTGGCGGATCCAGCAGCGGGGGCACTTGGGATGGGGGCTGGCCTTGACCTCGGTCGCGATCGCGGCCCCATCCGGCCCCCGGGCGAGGGAGACCTGGCTGACGATGAGGAGCTCGGCCAGGTTGCCGTGGCCGGAGAGAATGTCGTGGTCGGCGCCGGAGGCGGTGATGGAGAGCTCGGCCTCCAGGCCGCCGCCGATGACCTTGGCCCGGCGGGCCTCCTCAAGCGACCGGTAGATGGTCCCCCTGAGGTCCAGGAGGCGCTCGAAGCGGGCGGCCTCCTCCGGCCGGAGGGGCGAGGGCTCGGCCTCGGGGAAGTCGGCCAGAAAGACGCTCTTGCCGTCGCCGGGCTCGAGGCGGGACCAGATCTCCTCAGCCGTGAAGGACAGGATGGGGGCCATCAGGCGGGCCAGGCTCGAGAGAACCCTGCGCATGACCGTCTGGGTGGCCCTGCGGGCCGGGTCGTCGGCCCTGAAGGTGTAGAGGCGGTCCTTTATGACGTCGTGGTACAGGGACGACAAGAGGACCACGAACTTGTTCGTCAGCTGGTAGATGGCGTGGAACTCGTAGGCCTCGTAGGCCGCCAGGACCTTTTCGGTGAGGCCTGACAGCTGGTGGAGGACGTAGAGGTCGAGCGCGTCCATCCGTCCGGTCTCCTGGGCGTCCCTAAGGGGATCGAAGTCGCTGATGTTTCCCAGGATGAAGCGGGCCGTGTTCCTGAAGTTGAAGTAGGCCTTGGCCAGCATGTCCATGATCTGGTTGGAGAGCCTTATGTCGTCCTGGTAGTTCTCGGCCGATACCCAGAGCCTCAGGATGTCGGCCCCGTATTTCCGGATGACGTCGTTGGGCTCGATGGTGTTGCCCAGGGACTTGCTCATCTTCTTGCCGGAGCCGTCGACCACGTAGCCGTGGGTCAGGACCTCCAGGTAGGGGGCCCGGCCCCTGTTGGCCATGGACACCAGCAGCGACGAGTGGAACCAGCCCCGGTGCTGGTCGGAGCCCTCAAGGTACATGTTCGGGAGATCGGGCAGGTAGTCCCTGTTCTCGCAGACGGCGGCGAAGGAGCAGCCCGAGTCGAACCAGACGTCCAGGATGTCGGTCTCCTTCCTGAATCCCTCCCCGCCGCACTTGGGGCATCTCTCGCCAGGCGGGAGGAGGCTCTCCTCGTCCATCTCGAACCAGACGTCCACGCCCTTGGCCCTGAACAGGTCGAAGAGCCTTCGCTGGATGGCCTCCGAGTAGTGCCACTGGCCGCATTGCCGGCAGAAGAACAGCGTGATGGGCACCCCCCAGGATCTCTGGCGGCTGATGCACCAGTCAGGGCGGTTCTCGATCATGCCGTGGATGCGCTCCCGGCCCCAGCGCGGTACCCAGGCCAGGCCGTCGATGGCCTCAAGGCTCCTGGATCTCAGGCCCGACGCCTCCAGCGAGACGAACCACTGGAGCGTGGAGCGGAAGACGACCGGCTTCTTGCACCTCCAGCAGTGGGGGTACTGGTGGACGAGAGTTTCCTGGGCCAGGAGCGCCCCCTTGTCCCTGAGCAGCCCTATGACCCTCGGGTTGGCCTCCATGACCTTGAGGCCCGCCAGCTCGGGCACCTCGTCGGTGAAGCGGGCCAGGTCGTCCAGGGGGGAGAAGGTCGGAAGCCCGTGGGCCTGGCCGGTCTCGTAGTCCTCGCGGCCATGGCCTGGGGCGGTATGGACCAGGCCCGTGCCCTGGTCGGCGGTCACGTATATGGCCGGGATGACCTTGGACTCCCGCCCGTAGAGGGGGTGGCGGCACCTGAGGCCCTGAAGGGCCTTGGTGTCGATGTCGCCCAGATCCTCCGGCCGGCCCAGGCCGAAACGGGGCCAAAGGCCCTCGGCCAGGCTGCGGGCCACGACCAGGACCCGCCGGCCGAAGCGGAAGGCCCCGTAGGTGAAGGACGGGTTGTAGGCCACGCCCATGTTGGACGGTATGGTCCAGGGGGTGGTGGTCCAGATGGCCAGCTCGACCTCTTGCCCCTCCAGCGCCGGCGAGAGGACGGCGGGATCGGAGACGAGCCCGAAGGCCACGAAGATTGAGTCGGACTGGTGATCGTCGTACTCCACCTCGGCCTCGGCCAGGGCCGTCCGGCAGCTGCCACACCAGAGCACGGGCTTAGGGCTGTGGTACAGCCGGCCGTCGAGGGCCATCTGGCCCAGCTCGCGGGCGATGATGGCCTCGTAGGCGTAGTTCATCGTCAGGTAGGGGGCGCCCCATTCGCCCAGGACGCCCAGCCGCTGGAATTCCTGGGACTGGATGGCCACGAACTTCTCGGCGTACTCGCGGCAGCGGCGGCGGATGTCGGCCTTGCTCATCCCGGCCTTCTTTGGGCCCAGGAGCTTGTCCACCTGGTGCTCTATCGGGAGGCCGTGGCAGTCCCAGCCCGGGACGTAGGGGGAATAGAAACCGGCCATCGTCTTGGACTTGACGATTATGTCCTTGAGGACCTTGTTGAGGGCCGTGCCCATGTGGATGTGGCCGTTGGCGTAGGGCGGGCCGTCGTGGAGGACCCATGCCGGCCGGCCGCGGCCACGTTCGGCGATCCTACCGTAAAGGTCCATCTCCTCCCATTTCCTCAGGAGCCTGGGCTCGAGGTCGGCCAGGCCGGCCTTCATGGGAAAATCCGTCTTGGGCAGGTTGAGAGAGTCTTTATAGTCCATTTTGACGATCCAGGTTAATGGCCCAAGGCGTCAGGCCAAAGTCATGCCAGCGGTGGGGGAGGGGATGCCCGCCGGTGGCGGAGAAGGCCTCGCTGGGGGAGGCCGAAAGTATACCAGCTTTCCGGGCCCAGGGGAAACGGCCCCGGTGGGCGGCGGTCCCTCAGGCCTTGGCCTTCCTCCTGGCCGCCCTCAGGTACTCGACGACCATGGGCAGGACCGAGATGAGGACTATGGCCAGGATGACCAGGGTGAAGTTGTCCCTGACGACGGGCAGGCTGCCGAAAAAGTAGCCGGCCGCGAGGAACAGGGCGCTCCAGGACACCCCGCCGACCAGGTTGAAGAGCATGAAGCGGGGGTAGACCATCTGCCCCACCCCGGCCACGAAGGGGGCGAAGGTCCTGACGATGGGCACGAAGCGGGCCAGGACTATGGTCGAGACACCGTAGCGGTCGTAGAAGTCCCTGGTCTTGTCCAGGTACCTGCGCTTGAGGAAGCGGCCGTCCCGGCCGAGGACCTTGGGCCCCAGGAAGCGGCCCACCCAGTAGTTGACGGTGTCCCCCAGGAAGGCGGCCGAGGCAATGACCAGGAACAGGGTGAGGGGCGAGAGGGGGGAGGCTGCCTGGTGGGAGATGGCCCCGGCGGCGAACAAAAGGGAGTCCCCGGGCAGGAAGGGGCAGATGACCACCCCGGTTTCCCAGAAGACTATCAGGAAGAGGATGAGGTAGGTCTGCCAGCCGTAGTCGGCCACGAGCTCGTTCAGGTGGACGTCGATGTGCAGTAGGAAGTCCACCAGCCAAAAGAGGCCGTTGGACAGAAATGAAGCCGCTTCCATGGATTTCCCTTTCGTCGCCCTGGCGCGGGGGCCAATCCCGACGATGATGTGAGATGCCTGCTTTTTTGGAATCCGCTAATGATGAAGCCTTGGCGACAAGCGTCTGCCGCGGCCATTTTTGGCCTCCCGGATGGTCCCGCATGTCCGTCGGTCTTCGTTTTTCGCGAAAAAAGGCCCCAGGCGGGTCCTGGGGAAAACGGGACGGCTGCCGGGCCAGACTGGCCGGAGCCGCTCCCTGCCGTCCCCCGCCCGGCCCATGCCCTGGGCGGCCCCGGCGGGACGGGGCGATCTTGCGGTCTAGGCGGTAATCGAGGGGCAGACGGAGGCGATTTCCTCGACCGGGATGGCCCCCTGGCGGAAGATCCAGGGGATGGGGCCGGCCAGATCGACGATGGTCGACGAGCAGCCGCCGGTGGTCCGGCCCGCGTCCAGGATCAGGTCGATCTGGTCGGGATAATACGCCAGGACCTGCCCCACCGTGGTCGGGGGCGGGCTGCGGTGTGGGTTGGCGCTGGTCCCGGTCAGGCCCCGGTCCACCATGCGGATGAGCCTCCTGGTGGAAGCCAGGCCCTCGACCCTCAGGCCCACGGTCCTGGACTTGCCCAAAAGGAGCCGGTGGAGGCCCGCGTGGCCGGGCATCAGGAGGGTCAGGAGGCCTGGCCAGAATTTGTCCATCAGGGCCTCGGCCTGGGGACTGACCTCCCTGGCGTAGCTGTGGCTCCTGAGTTTCTGGTCAATCAGGAGCAGGAAGGCGTGGTCTTGCGTCCGGCCAGGCTTTATGGCCGCCAGACGCTCCAGGGTGGCCGGCTTGTCGGCCAGGGCCATCAGGGCGTAGAAGGACTGGGTGGGGCCGGCAATCAGGCCGCCCGACAGGAGGACGTCAGCCGCCGGGGCCAGATCCCCGTAGGTGGCCCCCTGGGGGTCGATTCTTATCACTTCGGTCAAATTGGCTCCCGCAGGGGGCCCCAGGGTCCTGGCGAGGGGGACCGGGCAGAAATGAAGGGTAATTCGCGATGGCCAGGCTTTCCTGGCCATCATGGACGGGCCCGAAGACTCCGAATCAGGACACTTTCCCCATTATAGCGGGGCCTGGGGGTTCTATCAAGAGCGGGAAAGACGAAAAAAGGCCGCCTGGCCTTGGCCGGCCGGGGGCGAGCGGGGAAATCGCCGCCCCAGGCCCGGTCCCGACCCGGGGCGTCCGTTTTGAAGGGCCCGCTCCCCATGGCCTGGGGGGACGAAGGCCAGCCCCAGACCGCCGGGATGGAAATGTAAACCCTTGACTTGCGGCCTTTTTGGGGTCATTATTACGTCATAGCCGTTATCCTGTGGCCGCCTCGCCGGCTCGGTGGTGGCTTACGGTCAGGCGGGGCCTTCAGGCCGGCGGCTCACCGTGGTTCTCTGGCTATGTCCTAACGATCGTTTGTTAAGTCGCCTTTCCCGCATTGGCGCCCAAGCGGCCCGCCCGGCGGGCGCCGGTCCAGCGAAAACAGCTGTCTACCTTGCTTTTAAGGCCAAAGTAGGAACATAAGGAGGTATCATATGTCCGAAGATCAACAAAGCTCCCCTGACTGCATGAAGGAGGACACCAAGCTCATCACCGGGCCGTGCCCCAAGTGCGGTGCCGAACTTGAGTTCTTCAGCGTCACGGAACTCCGCAACCAGAAGCACTGCTACGGATGCAAGGCTCCCTTCGATCCCAAGGCCTTCGCCGACAAGCTGGGTATTTCCATCTAGCCCAGGATATAGCCTTGCGCCCGGGACGGGCACCTCTGAGGCCCCGGCCCATCTCATGGTGGCCGGGGCCTTGCCATGTCGACGAACGGGCGGCCTTCAGTCCTGAATCCATCAATTCTGTCAGAGCTCTATTGTTGTAGGCCTTATTCTCGCGCCATCATGCGCCAGTCCGTCGGGGCCGGGCCGGCGGCAGTGGCGTCAGACCAGCCAGAAGGGGACTTGCCAGTTGTTTTCGTCAATCGGCCTCAGGTCAGTCGCCATGCAGACCACGGCGCCAGTCCCTATTTTCACTTTCGGCTGATCCGAAGGGCCAAAGCGTTCCGGCTCCGCCACTGGGCCCAGCACCTTGAAATGCTTGGTTGCCTCCTTTCCAGGCGAAGCGGTTTTCTTTATCTCGATAGGGTATAGGGTTCCGTTTTGATAGAGCAGAAGGTCGATCTCTTTTTGGTCGCGGTCACGATAGTAATAGATTGGCGGTATCCTTCCTTCATTGGCATAGCTTTTGTAGATTTCCGAGAAGACGTGGCTTTCGAAAAACGCGCCGGAGGCTGAACCGCGCTCCAGGGTCTCGGCGTCTGCCCACTTCAACAGATAGGAGCACAGTCCGGTATCCAGGAAATGCATTATCGGCGATTTTATTGCCCTTTTGAGAATATTGTTGCGATAGGGCTGGACCAGGGCGACTATCCCGGATGAGACCAGGACGGAGATCCATTTTTTCGCCGTGGGCGAGGAAATCCCAACCTCACTGGCGATCTGCTCATAATGCACAGGCTTGGCTGTCCGTGCGGCGACTACCGTCATGAAGTCAATGAACGAAGTCTCATTAGCGACCTGCGTCAAGTCCTTGATGTCGCGTTGCAGGTATGTGTTCAAATATGAACCATAAAAAATGTCCAATTCAATATTGTTGTCGCTATAAATAGCTGGCATTGATCCTTTGAAAATACGCTTAAATGCATCATTTAATCCAATTTGTTGTGTATTTTTGAACCGAGAAAGCAGCCTGTCTGGGTCAACCGTGAATTTTTCGGATGTGACTCCGGCGAGTTCGCTTTGCGACAAGCCGGATAGATTGGCTATGCCTACCCGCCCGGCCAGCGATTCGCCGACATTTTTCATCATGTGGAACTGCTGCGAGCCGGTGAGCCAGAAACCGCCTTTCCTCCGGCTCTTGTCCACGCTCATCTTTATATACGGCAAAATCTCGGGGGCGTATTGGATCTCGTCGACGATCACGGGAGGGGTGTAGCGCTGCATGAACAGGGCGGGGTCCCTTCTGGCCATAAGGCGGGCGCCAGGATCGTCTAGCGTGACATACTGCCGGCCTTCCTCGGCGAGGCGTGAGAGCAGGGTCGTTTTCCCCACTTGCCTGGGGCCCGTCACGAGCAGCACGGGGAAGGTTTCCGATATTTTCCGTACGGTGTCCTCGATGGCCCGGCGAATATACATGGCGTTGTCCCCGGCAAAATTAAAATCAGTGTATAGTTTAACCGAAAAAAGTTGCCTGCGCAAGAAAAATTACATACATCTAGACGTCTAGACATCTAGACTCGACTCTTGACTTGGGCCGGCATTGGGGGCATAATAGACCCAAGTCCGTAACGCAGCGCCTCCTATGGCTTTGGGGTTGGCCTATCTGCCTTGCCAGTCCCGCTAGGGAGGATCCTAGCGGCTTTAGGTTGGAGAGCCGAGTCTTTTCGTCCATCTGGCGACCCGACTGGCGCTGTTTTCGACCCCTTTCCTCGTAGATTCCTTTGTGGTCCCGCGCCAAACTGGGCCATGACCCATATAGTCCCCCTGAGAGGGATGTTTGGGACAGGGGAGGTTGTTCATGCCTGAAGCTCAGAGTACTCCTGATTGTCTGAAGCAGGAAGTCAAAGTCATTACCGGGCCTTGCCCCAAGTGCGGGGCAGAGATGGAATTCTTCACCGTTTCCGAGCTCCGTAACCAGAAGTCATGCCAGACTTGCAAGGCCCCCTTCGACGCCAAGGCCTTTGCCGACGAGCAGGGGCTCTCGATCTAATCCCTTCCGTCTGCCCGCGGACGGGCAGCACAGGAAACGTCCTGGCGCCAACTGGTGGCGCCGGGACGTTTTTTTTCGTCCCTGTGGTCCAGGGGGCGCCGGGATGTCTCCCCTGGCCGCCCTCAGGGGGGCCGGTTTTCCGGCCCGGGGCTGGCGAGTGGCCAGCCAATGTTTTGGTAAAGGCATCAGAAATATATATTTTTTTGCTATATGTTTTGTTTTTAGGAGTTTATTATTAATAATTCTAGGTTTTCAGCCGCCTTGTTGTAAGCAGCTTTTTGTGGTATAAAGCTTCAGTCGGGAATCGGCGCCTTTTGGCCGTCACTTTCCCGAGACGCAATCCACATTTCGTTTTTCAGGTGGTGGCCACATGTTCGGGAAGAACTCCAAGAACGGCAAGCTCGGCAAGCACGTCTGGAACGCCTTTTTCGCCAGTAGCGTCGAGATAGAGGGCTCCCTTCGCTTCTCGGGGCTGCTGAACATAGATGGCAACCTGACCGGGGCCATCGTGGCCAAGGGCATGCTGGTGACCGGGACCAACGCCACCATCACCGGGGACATCTTCGTCGAGAACCTGATCATCTCCGGCACGGTCAAGGGCAACATCTACGCCACCGGCGAGGTCCACCTCAACAACACCGCCAAGGTCATCGGCAACATCAACTACTGCTCACTCTCGATCATCCCCGGGGCCTTCCACGAGGGCAACAGCCACTTCTTCTCCGATGAGGAGAGGGAGGAGCTCACGGCCCGCATCCATGCCGAGCTGCGCCTGCCCTATGACAATGAGGGCCAGGACAAGGGGAAGGGCAGGAAGGGCAAGGAGACCAGGCCCCTTCCTGAGCCCGTGGAGGCCAAGGTCTCGCTTTCCGCGCCCGAGGAAGCCGGCGGGTCCGGCATGGCCGTCCTCAAGGAGACGGCCGGCTGAAATAGCCTGGCCCCCGCGGCCCAGCAATGGCCACAAAAGAACCCCGCCGTGGAGCGGGGTTTTTTTGTGGCCGGCGATTCCCTCAGGCGGCCGGGCGAGGTCCCTTTGGCTTGCCTTCCTGGCCCGGGCCAGGCTTGGCCTTGGGCCTGGCCCGGCCCTTGGGGCCGTCGCCCGGCTTGGCCATGGCCGCCCCGATGAAGGCCTTGAACAGGGGGTGGGGGTTCATCGGGGAGGACTTGAACTCCGGGTGGAACTGGCAGCCCAGGAACCACGGGTGGTCCCTGAGCTCGACGATCTCGATGAGCTTGGGCTTGGGCAGGTTGGGGTTGTCAAGGGGGTTTTCCGGGACCTCGCCGCTGATGACCAGGCCGGCGGCCGACAGGGGCGCGACGTAGGAGGGGTTGAACTCGTAGCGGTGCCGGTGGCGCTCGTGGATTATGTCGGTCCCGTAGGCCTTGAAGGCGTTGGAGCCGGGCAGCAGCTTGCAGGGGTAGGAGCCCAGGCGCATGCTCCCGCCCATGGCGTCGCCGGGGGAGCGCTGGTTCCTCAGGCCGGATTTCGGGTCAAACCAGCTGGCCATGTGGAAGATGACCGGGTGGGGGGAATTGGGGTTGAACTCCTCCGAGTCGGCCTTCTTGATCATGGCCACGTTGCGGGCCAGCTCAATCACCGCGCACTGCAGGCCGAGGCAGATGCCGAAGAATGGCCGCCTGTTGACCCGGGCGTAGTTTATGGCCAGGATCATGCCCTCGATGCCGCGGTCGCCAAAGCCGCCGGGGACCAGGATGCCCTGGGCCTGCCCCAGGGCGCCGTCGATGTTCCTGGGGTTCAGATCCTGGGCGTTTATGTAGTCGAACCTGATTTTGACGTTGTGGGCCAGGCCGCCGTGGGTCAGGGCCTCCTGGAGGCTCTTGTAGGCCTCGGTCAGGGTCACGTACTTCCCGACTATGGCGATGGTCACCTCCCGGGTGAGGCCGGCCTGGCGCCTGACCAGATCATCCCAGGGCCTGACGTCGGGCATCGTCGCCCCCAGGCGCAAAAGCGAGGAGACCTTGCGCTCCAGGCCCTGCTCGAAGAGCCTCAGGGGCAGCTCGTGGATGTTCCCCACGTCCACGGCCGTGAAGACGGCGTCCTTGGCCACGTCGCAGAAGAGGGCGATCTTGGCCCTCGTGTCCCTGTCGATGGGCTCGCTGGAGCGGCAGACGATGATGTCCGGCTGGATGCCGATGCTCCTGAGCTCCTTGACGCTGTGCTGGGTCGGCTTGCTCTTGTGCTCCTGGGTCGTGGCCAGGTAGGGGACCAGCGTCAGATGCATGAAGAGCGAGCGGCTCTTGCCCAGCTCATGCTTGAGCTGGCGGAGGGCCTCCAGGAATGGCTGGCCCTCGATGTCGCCGACCGTGCCGCCGACCTCCACCAGGACCACGTCCAGCTCCGGCAGGCACTGGGACATGATGGCCGCCTTTATCTCGTCGGTCACGTGGGGGATGACCTGGACCGTGCGCCCCAGGTAGTCCCCGTTGCGCTCCTTGTCCAGGACGGCGCTGTAGATGCGCCCGGCCGTGTAGCTCGACCGCCTGGTCATGGGCGTGCCCAGGTAGCGCTCGTAGTGCCCCAGGTCCATGTCGGTCTCGGCCCCGTCGTCGGTGACGAACACCTCCCCGTGCTGGTGGGGGCTCATGGTCCCCGGGTCCAGGTTCAGGTAGGGGTCGAGCTTCTGCATGGAGACCCTCAGGCCCTTGGACTTCAGCAGCGAGCCCAGCGAGGCCGCGGTCAGGCCCTTGCCCAGCGACGAGAGCACCCCGCCGGTTATGAAAATGAACTTGGTCTTTCCCTTGGCGTCCATGGCCTTTCCTCCTGCCCCGCTGGCCCCCTGGGGCGGCGCCGGCGTCTACAGTCGCCCCCTGGCGGGGCCTGCCCTCACTCCCACTCGATGGTGCTGGGCGGTTTGGTGGATATGTCGTAGACGACCCGGTTGACCCCTGGGACCTCGTTCATGATCCGGCTGGAGAGGCGGGCCAGGAGGTCATGGGGGAGCCTGGCCCAGTCGGAGGTCATGGCGTCGACGCTGGTGACCGCCCTGATGGCCACCGCCCGGCCGTAGCTCCGATCGTCGCCCATGACCCCGACGCTCTTGCTGGACAGAAGGACGGCGAAGGCCTGCCAGACGTCGCGCTCCAGTCCGGCCAGGCCGAGTTCCTCCCTGACGATGGCGTCGGCCTTCCTCAGGATGGCCAGGCCCTCCGGCTCGACGGCCCCGATGATGCGGATGGCCAGGCCAGGCCCAGGGAAGGGGTGGCGCCAGAGGAGGCTGTCGGGCACCCCCAGCTCGGCGCCCAGGGCCCTGACCTCGTCCTTGAAGAGATCCCTCAGGGGCTCGATCAGGGTGAAGGGCAGGTCCCTGGGGAGTCCCCCGACGTTGTGGTGGCTCTTGATCATTGCCGAGGGACCCTTGGGGGAGATGCTCTCGATGACGTCCGGGTACAGGGTCCCCTGGGCCAGAAAATCGATTTGGCCCAGCTTCCCGGCCTCCTCCCTGAAGATTTCTATGAAGGCGTGGCCGATTATCCGGCGCTTCTGCTCCGGGTCCTCCACCCCGGCCAGACGCCCCAGGAATATGGCCCCGGCGTCGACGATTCTGAGATCCAGGCCAGGGTAGGCGGCGCCCAGGGCGTCCCTGACCTCCTCGACCTCGCCCTGGCGGAGGAGGCCGTTGTCGACGAAGACGCAGTGGAGCCGGGGGCCGATGGCCTTGGCCAGGAGCGCGGCCGCGACGGCCGAGTCGACCCCGCCGGAAAGGGCCAGGAGCACGTGGCCGTCGGGGCCGGTCTTCTCCCTGATGGCCTCGACGGCCTCCAGGGCGAAGGAGGATATCCGCCAGCTCGGCTCAAGCCCGGCAATCCCAAGGAAATTGCCCAGTATGTCCTCTCCCCGCTCGGTGTGGTGGACCTCGGGGTGGAACTGGATGGCGTAGATTTTTCTGCCGGGGTCCTCCATGGCCGCCACGGGCAGATCCCTGGTCCTCCCGGAGACGGCGAAGCCTTCCGGGACGGCCTCGACCCTGTCTCCATGGGACATCCAGACCTGGAGGGGACGGCTGCCGAGGTCCCGCCACAGAAGGCTGTCCGCCGTGAAGCTGAGCTCGGCCGGGCCGTACTCGCCGGCCGCCTCCTGGGTGAGCTTCCCGCCCAGGTTGAGGGCCAGGAGCTGCATGCCGTAGCAGATGCCCAGGATGGGCAGGTTGGCCTCCAGAAGGGCCGGGTCCAGGGCCGGGGCCCCGCTCTCCAGGGCGCTGGCCGGCCCACCTGAGAGGATCAGGGCCCCGGGCCGGCGCCCGAGGTAGGGCCCGACCGGCAAGCCGGCCGGCAGGATCTCGGCGTAATAGCCGGCCGCCCTGGTCTTGCGGGCTATCAGCTGGGTGAACTGGGAGCCGTAGTCGACGATCAAAACGTGTCCAGCCATGTAACCTCGCTAGGCCTGGGCCAGGGCCTGGCCTGAATGGGGTATCGGGATCATCCGGTCCAGGGCTGCCCTTGGCCAAGGCCTCGACGGGGATGGCCGGCCTGCTGGCCAGGGCCAAAGCCATGGTCCCGGGAAGGGGTCGCCAGGGCCATGGTTTCCCCAAAAGAATCGTCCAGTTTTTGTCCAGGGCGAGTCTTCGGCCGGGCGGCCGACCATCCCACTGGCCCCGGAATCTGGGGCCCTGTCTTCTGTCCAGCCTGGCAAACTTTAATATAACCGGCGGCGGTATGTCAATCCGATTTTGGCTTCCCCGGCTGGGGCCGGAGACCCAGGGAATCACAGGTCCCAAAGGCCCAGGATGAAAACCCAGAGGGAGGCTTTTGGCCATGGCGGGCACCCTCCTCGGGTCACCCCAGAGCCTGGACCCAGGCCATCTCTCCCGTCCATTACTTGGCCAAAACAACCTAAGCAGACCCAGAGTCTACTCCAAAAAATCCATGCCTTTGTCTTCCTCTAGTGCGATCGGTGTGGGGCAAAAACGCATGGAAGCGGGCCCAGATCCCTGGGGCCTATATCCGGGAAAAATGGTCCCCGAGAGGGCCATCGGGACCCCACCGATGTCCAGGAGAGGCCGCACAGCCAGGATCTAAAAGGAGGACAAGTGAGGGGCACAGGCTGGAGATACATTCTCCGGAAAACGGCGTTTTTGGCGAGAACAGGATTTGTCAAGGTGGCCACCGTGGCAGTTGGCCGCCGGGACCAGGGTGGCAAGAATCGAGGACAATCAAGCCCCGCCTCTTTGGGTTTCCCGCTGTTCCCGTCACCACTGGGGGATGGTTTTTCCAGGCCGGCAATGCCGCCGGGGCGCAAACGTGCGGTTGCTGAAGATGGCATTGTCTCAGTCACCGTTGTATAGCATGGACGATGCCCCTTCCGTAGGCGGCCCGGAAGACCAGTCCTCCTATGGTTTCCATCCGAGGGTGGCCTTTGGGGGACGCCAGTGGGCCAAGGCCGCTGACGCCTGCGGGAAGGCCCGTCGCCGCTCGGTTGCCCCTGGCAAAGCGGCGAAGGCCCGTCTTCAGGGTCCGCTAAACGGGGCTGATACTGTCGGCCACATTTTCCTCCCCAGGCCTGAACGCCGCCATCGGCGTTGAAACTGGTAATGGCGGGCATTTCTCGTCTCCTCGCCGCTGCCTGGGAAAGCGTTCGGCATGGCTGCGCGCCCGTTTATGTGGAAAGCCTCACGGCCAAGGTGCCTCACAGCGGACGGTCTTGAATATATTTCCCTAATCGGTCATCATGGACACGTTCCATGTCAATTCGCCTGAAACGCTGCTGGGACGGGAGAACGATTTGGCCGCCTTGCCAAAGCCCTTGACCCACCCCGATGTTTTCCGCCAATGCCGGCAGGGCATATCCCCTGCCCTTCTGCTCCGCCTCGTGCTTCGTCTGGAGGGCAAGCTAGATAGGTGTTTTATTTTCGGTGATTATAAAGGATATCGATTAACTGTGGTTCAAATGAATAAATGCAAAATAACTGTCCTCAAGAGACATTTTGACGAGGAACTGGCCAGTGAATACGGGGTCAAAGGCCTTGGCAAGTGCCCGCTTCATGCGGAAGGGCAAGTGTTCTATGCCGATTGGGCGAAGCCGGCCGGCTTTTGCGACGAGGCGTGGAAAGCCATCTACCAGTATGTGTTCGCCTTGTCGCATGGAGGCAGGGAGCTGTTCTATTACGGAGACTGGATTGATAGGCCAGGCATGGCCATATGCAGCTGCAACGATGGCATTCGGCCGGTGATTTTCAAGGTCGAAAGGACCGACGAAACATCGACGCCATGATGCCCGCGACGGTGCTGGCCGGCTTTGTCGGGAGCCCCCATAGCCCCTGGCCGCCCCAACCGGGCGGGAGGCTATCTTGTCAACGTCCTGGACAATCGTCTGCCATGTTTGCCGTAGCCCATTCCATCAGGATGGATGCTGTGGCCGTGAGGCCATACGCTGCGTCCCATGCGGTGATTTGCCAAGAGTTCTGGTTTCTAGTCCCTCCGCTGCCATGTCTTTCCCTGGATTTCGCGGTAAACGGTCTCGGCTCCCCGGCTGGGCCAGTTATCCAGGCGGCTCTGGGTTGGCCCACTGGCCTGGCCAGGCGGCCAGCGCAGCTTGGCGACATGTTTGGCCAGTAAAAATCATAATAGGTATAATATTGAGCCTGTTATTCATGGTATTTTGCTATTTGATATATAAGCATAAATATATTCACTGAATTTATAGTATATATATTTTCGCAACGTGGGTGAGGCCATGAAAATAGTAGTCTTGGACGGATACGCTGAAAACCCAGGCGACTTGAGCTGGGCCGGCTTTGAGGCTCTTGGCGATCTGACCGTGCATGACCGGACCTCGGCCGACCTGGCGGCCGAGCGGATTGGCCTGGCCGAGGCCGTCATCACCAACAAGACCCCGGTGACGGCCCAGACGATTGGAAAATGCCCGGCCTTGAAATATATCGGCGTCCAGGCCACCGGCTACGACGTGGTGGACGTCAAGGCGGCCCAGGCCAAAGGAATCGTCGTGACCAACATCCCCGCCTATGGCACGGCCGCCGTGGCCCAGTTCGCCATCGGCCTGCTATTGGAAATCTGCCACCACATCGGCCACCACGCCCAGGCCGTGGCCGAGGGGCGCTGGGAGGGGAGTCCCGACTATTGCTTCTGGGATCATCCCCTGATCGAGCTGGCCGGCAAGACCATGGGCGTCATCGGCTTTGGCCGGATTGGAAAGGCCGTCGGCAGGATAGCCAGGGCCATGGGCATGATGGTCCTGGCCTTTGGCGGCTCGCCCGGCCCAGAGGGCAGGGAAATAGGGGAGTACGTCTCCCTGGACGAGCTCCTGGCCCGGTCAGACGTGATTTCCCTCCACTGCCCCCTGTCTCCAGAGACGTCGGGGATCATCAACAGGGACAGCATCGCCAGGATGAAGGACAAGGTGATCATTCTCAATAATTCCAGGGGGGCCCTGATCGTGGAGGATGACCTGGCCCAGGCCCTGGAAAGCGGAAAGGTCATGGCCGCCGGGCTCGACGTCGTTTCCAGGGAGCCGATTTCCGGGGACAATCCCCTCCTCAGGGCCAAAAACTGCCTCATAACGCCGCATATCTCCTGGGCGTCCCTGGAAAGCCGCCAGCGGCTGATGGACTCGGCCGTGGGAAACCTGAGGGCCTTTCTGGCCGGCCGGCCTGTCAACGTGGTCAGGGGCTAGGGCAGCCAAAAGGAGTGCGGGATGGCCTGGGTGCCCGTTTAGCCGGTAATGGCCATGATTGCCTTGGGGATAAAATTACGTCGTCAATTTGGCGATTGCCATTGGAGCAATAGGCCATTGCATGTTTTGATGGTTTTTATATTTTTAAGGCAATCATGGCCGAAGAGACCGAGGCGGATCTCTGGCCGTGGTTCCCCAAGGGTCAGTATATCTCGACGGCCACGTCGGTCTTTCCGACGATGGCTACGGCCACCTTCTTGACCGTCCCATATTCGTACTGGTATTTTTCGTCATATTTCCTGAAGGCTATCTGTCTTTTCGCCCTTTCCAGGGCTCTCGAGAGGAGCCCTAGCCTATCCGCGTCCATCTCTTCCTGGGTTCTGTCAGATTTTGGGTCGGAGTCGAATTTCTCATATTTGAACTCAAAGATGAAAGCCGCCTTTTTGCCCAATGTCACCATGAAGTCCATGACGCCCTCGGATTCATTCAGCTGGAAGAGGGCCGTGAAATGCATGGCTTTAAGGACCGAGCCGAGGAGGCCAAGGTAATTGCCCTCCACGGCGCGGTGCTCGACATGGCTGGTCCACGTCAGGATTTGATGGAAACAGTCGGAAAGCTCCCCCGAGTCGTGGTTTTCGAGGGCATTACCGATTCTCTCCCGCAAACGGGTTATGGACTCCTGCCCCTGCCCGAGCAAATAACCAAGGATATTTCTGCTTAGCGCCTCGCTTACTTCGGTATTGGGACGCCGCAGAAGGTAGGCCCTGGGACCAAGCCTCTTGTCGATGGTCAGGTATCCAGTCTGGAACATGATGGGGATTAGCTTGAGATTTTCCACGTCGGCCGCGTCAAGCTCGTCTCTGGTCATCTCGGCCTTATCCGGCAAGTCGAATTTGCCTCCGTCGCGCTTGAGGAAATCCAACAGAAATGTCGGAGTGCCGGTGGAGAACCAGTAGGACTGAAACTCTTTTTCGGACAGCATTTGTATAAGCGAGAAGGAATTAAGAAGGCGCTCTTCCCCATTCCAGGAGTAGCCGTCGTAGTAGCCGAGGATCTCATTTTTCAGATCAGCCAGGGTCGCGTCGGCCGGCATAAAGCCATTGGCTTTATTGTGATCGAGGACAATTGGCAGATACTCTTGAAAATAGCTTTCAAATTCCTCGAGGGTAAAGCCGCAGACGGCGTTAAAGCCAGGATTCAGCGTGAGATCGTATAAATTGTTGAAAACTGAGAAGATGGATGTCTTGGCGAACTTGGTGACCCCGGTGACGAATACGTAACTGATCATGCCCTGGTCAACCAGAGACTTCAATGCCGAGTAGAAAGATTGAAGGACTCCGCGATTGGCCAAGGCTTGTTCCTTGTTTCCAATCATGGCCAGGATTGGGGCATCGTACTCATCGATAAGAACAGCGACCCGTTCCCCGGTTTGCCTGTTGAGCTTATTGACAAGTTCCTCCAAGACGCCGTCCGGGGTGTCAATCCAAAAATTGTCAATGCCGGATTTAAACGCCGAGTTCTTGAGTTTGCCAATGATCGTTTTTTTAAGGACCTCCGCGCTGTCGCAGCTGCCAACCATGTTCAGACGCACTATCGGGTATTTCTTGAAGTCGTAGCCAGAGCTGCCGATCCACAAGCCCTCGAAAAGGGAGCGGTTGCCTGACAGGAGCTCGTACAGCGCGCCTAAAAAAAGCGATTTGCCAAAACGCCGTGGCCTGGAGAGGAAATAGCAGCCTTTTTTTTTCACAATTTCATATAAGAACTTAGTTTTATCAACGTACAGACACTTATCTTCTCTGAGTATAGCAAAATCTTGCCCCAAACTAGGCAGTTGCAGCATGAGAAGCCTCCATAACGCAAGGACGGTAATAATAGGGCGATAAACAGTTGGCCTATTCCTTTAGTGGCAAATTCTAACACTTTTCAGGTTT
>JAISEK010000130.1 GCA_031264145.1 Deltaproteobacteria bacterium | reverse complement strand
GCCTCAGCCCCGGGGACCCTCGGCCCTGTAGGGGCCGCTTTTGCCCCCGGATTTCTCGCTTAGCCAGATGGGCCCTATGACCATCCCCTTGCCCAGGGCCTTGCACATGTCGTAGACGGCCAAGAGGGCCCCGGAGACGCCGCACAGGGCCTCCATCTCCACCCCGGTCTGGCCGTCGGTGGAGACCAGGCAGGTGGCCGTCAGGACCCGCCTCTCGGCGTCTATGTCCAGGTCAAGCCGGCAGCCGGTCATGGATATGGGATGGCACAGGGGGATGGCCAGGGAGGCGTTTTTGGCGGCCATGATGCCGGCCACCCTGGCCACGGACAGGACGTCGCCCTTCTCGACGGCCTGGGCCAGGATGGCCTCGGTTATCCTGGCCCCCAGGGCGATCTCGCCCTTGGCCTCGGCCTCCCTGTGGGTGGAGGCCTTGCCGGAGACGTCGACCATGCGGGCGGCGCCCCTTTCGGTCAGGTGGCTGAAGCCGTGGTTGGCCGCCGGCTGGGGAGTTTTCTTGGATCCGGCCACGTTCTCGTCCTCCTTCTGGCCAGGCGGGGCTATCTGCCCAGGGCAATCTCCTCGGCCCGGTTCAGGAGGTCCTCCAGGGACGAGAGCCTTTCCGGGCTCAAAAGCTCGGTGCGCCGGGCCAGCTGGCCCTTGAGCCGATCGAGGCGGTTTTGGAAGCTCCTGGCCTCGGCGGCCAGGGCCTCGGCCGTGGAGGGCCTGGCCGCGGCCGGGATGGCGGCCTGCCGGGCCCTGGGCGGCAGCTCCAGGACCTGCAGCCACTCGGGGACCAGGGTGTCGAGGCCGGGATGGGTTTCCTTGAGCTTCTCCTGGAAGGCCAGGGTGCCCGATTCCTCGCCGTGGACCAGGACGACCATGAGGTTGGGGTGGATCTGGGGCCCAAGCCACTCGAGGAGCTCGTTCTGGTCGGCATGCCCGGAAAAGCCGCCCAGGGTGTGGATCTTGGCCTTGACCGAGACGTCCTCCCTGAAAATCTTGACGGAGGACGCCCCCTCCACCAGGCGGCGCCCGGTCGTCCCCTGGGCCTGGAAGCCCACGAAGACGACGTGGCAGTTGGGCCGCCAGAGGTTGTGCTTGAAGTGGTGGAGGATGCGCCCGGCGTTGGCCATGCCAGAGCCGGCCAGGATGATGGCCGGCCCATTTATGTCGTTCACCCTTTGGCTCTCCTCGGCAGTCCTGGTGGCCTTGAGGGTGGCGATCGAGAGCGGGCTGTGGCCCCTCCCTATCTGCTCGCGGGCCTCCTCGTCGTAAAGCTCTGGGTGCCTGAGAAAGACCTCCGAGGCCGAGATGGCCAGGGGCGAGTCGAGGATGATGGGCAGATCCCGGGGGATCCTCCCCTCGTGCCAGGCCTGGGCCAGCAGGAGAATCAGCTCCTGGGTCCTCTCCACGGCGAAGGAGGGGACCAGGATCTTGCCACCCTCGGCGTAGGCCTCGTTGATTATCCCCACCAGCTCCTCAATGGTGTTGCCCAGATCCTTGTGGAGCCGGTTGCCGTAGGTGGTCTCCATGAAGATCGCGTCCGACCTGGGGGGAATCTCCGGGTCCTCCAGGAGGAGCTGGCCCTTGCGGCCCAAGTCGCCGGAAAAGAGGATGTGCCTTTCGGCGCCGCCTTCCCGCACCGACAGCCTCAGGCTGGCCGCCCCCAGGATGTGGCCGGCCACGAGGCATCTGACGGACAGGCCGGGCTGGATCTCCGTATCCGCTCCCAGCTTGAGGGGCCTCAGGAGCCTGGTGGCCTCCGCCGCGGCCTCCCGGTCGTAGAGGGGGCTGACCCCCTGGCCGCCCTGGCGCCTGTTCTTGCGGGATTTCCACTGGGACTCCTGCTCCTGGATGAAGGCGGCGTCCTGCCAGAGAATGGGCAGCAAGTCGCAGGTGGCCTCGGTCGCGTAGACCGGTCCGCCATAGCCGGCCCGGACCAGGCGGGGGACCAGCCCCGAGTGGTCCATGTGGGCGTGGGTGATGACGATGGCCTTGACCTCGGCTGGGCGGTATAGGTCGGTGTTGAAGTTGCGGAGCTCGGTCTGCCGGCCGCCCTGGAAGAGGCCGCAGTCGATGAGGGTCAACCCGCCATCGGGGTTTTCCAGCTGGAAGCACGAGCCGGTGACCGTCCGGATGGCGCCGAGGCATTTGATTTTCATCTTGGAAGCTGTCCTCTCGGGGCCATGAAGGGGGGCCTTCCGGGGAAGCAGGGCCGCGGTAATTCCAAATCGCATTCCAAGACTGACTTATCAAAGGCCAGACATCGATGAGGTTATTGCGGATTTGTCTTGCCTGCGACAGTGAACTTTGGGCTGCGGCTTAGAATAAGGACTCCCCTTGGGGCCGGAAAAGTGGGGCCCCCTGGAGGACAAAATAATGACCAGAAAAGGGGCGCGGGACTATGGCCGAAGGATCTTTCGGGCTAAGGCCGATTCTACCCCATAGCCGTTTCCAAGGCAAACCATGCAGGCCACCAGGATACCAGCGCCCGGGGCTTTGAAACCCTGAGCCCGCCAGGCGCGGGCGTAGGGGCCTCGCCTGTACCTGCCTGGGGCAGGCCATGCATAAGTTACCCTGGACTTAAGGGGGAGTGGACCGGGGGCCGCCCTTTCATGCCACAGCGGCCCGGAAATCCTGGGGACAAAATGGCGGGCCGGACGGCCCTTGCGCCATGTCTGATGTGGTGAGTGAAAGTTGTTTTCCACGCCAAAGGTGCCCCGGCGGCTCCCCGTGGGCTTGCCGGAGCCCATCCGGCCCCAGGGACTGCCCGGTGCCGCCATGATGGCCGGCCAATCCTCCTTATCCTCGCGGCCAGGCCGCCAAGGAAAGGCCCACGGCGGCCTTTTCCAACTCCTGGCCGGCCCTTGGCCGCCCTGCTGGGGGTCTTGGCCGGCCAATGGGGCCCTGTCCCCGGGCCACTTCCTTGACTTGACGGGCGGATTGCTCGCGAATAGAATGGCGGGGGAGCGGGAAGCCCCAGGCGGCTTAGTGCCCCCCGGGTGGAGTCCCCCGGGCAGGAAGGCATGAGTTGATGCCCCTATAGGAACGGCCCCGTCCCCATAGGGGCTTTTCCAACGCGCCGGTGGCCGTCTATTGGCCGCGAGGGGGCCCACCCTCGTGGCGTGGATCTTCGTTTTCACCTATCCCAGGGCCAGGGTGTCACTATGGAAGTTGATGAGAGACCAGTGGTGGGCGTGATCATGGGTTCCGACAGCGATCTCCCCGTCATGCGCCAGGCGGTCGAGACGCTCGTCCAGTTCGGCGTGCCCCATGAGGTGACGATCGCCTCGGCGCACCGTTCGCCAGACAGGACCCACCTCTACGCCGCTAGTGCCATCGAGAGGGGCCTCAAGGTCATAATCTGCGGGGCCGGCTGGGCCGCCCACCTGGCCGGGGTGGTGGCGGCCTCGACCATCCTCCCGGTGATAGGGGTGCCCCTGTCCTCCTCGCCCCTTTCGGGGCTCGACGCCCTTTTGGCCACCGTCCAGATGCCCTCCGGGGTGCCGGTCTCGACCATGGCCATGAACGGGGCCCGCAACGCTGCCATCCTGGCCATACAGATCCTGGCCCTGTCGGACAACGGGCTGGCCGAAAAGCTTAGGGCCCTGAAGACCTCCCTGGCAGAGGGTATTGACGAGAAGAACAGCGGCCTTGGAATGTTGCTGGGCAAGGCCTAGGACTTGCCCCTCTGGGGGCCCGTCGCCAGGCCTTGCCGAATGCGGCAACCAGGCCCAATCCAGCCCGGTTTTGAGCCGGGGAAGTCTTTGGCGGGTTCCCTATGACCAGTGGCACCAAAAGCCAGCAGCTGCGGAACATCGGCATCATCGCCCACATCGATGCCGGCAAGACCACCCTGACTGAGCGGATTCTCTACTACACGGGCCGCACCCACAAGCTAGGGGAGGTGCACGACGGCGAGGCGACCATGGACTTTCTCCCGGAGGAGCAGGCCAGGGGCATCACCATCATGAGCGCCGTGACCTCCTGCCAGTGGCGCGGGGCCACCGTCAACATCATCGACACGCCAGGCCACGTGGACTTCACCATCGAGGTCGAGAGAAGCCTCAGGGTCCTGGACGGGGCGGTGGGCGTGTTTTGCGCCGTGGGCGGGGTCCAGCCCCAGTCGGAGACGGTCTGGCGCCAGGCCGACCGCTTCCGGGTCCCGAAGCTGGTCTTCGTCAACAAGCTGGATCGGGTCGGGGCCGACTTCGACCGGGTCATGGGGCAGCTCAAGGAAAGACTCTCGGCCAACCCCCTGGTCATTACCAGGCCCTTTGGCCAGGAGGAGAATTTCAAGGGGGTCATAGACTGCCTGAGGGGGCGCCTGTACGTCTGGCCCGAGGACCATCTGGGTGCCGAGATGATGGATCTCGACATTCCCGAGGAGGCCAGGACGGAGGCCGAGGCCGGCCGGGAAGCTCTCCTGGAGGTCCTGGCGGAGACCGACGACGCCTTGATGGAGGCCTACCTGGCCGACGAGGAGATACCCCTGGAGAGGCTCATCGAGGCCATCCGCAAGGCGACAATAGGCCTACGGCTGACCCCAGTCTTTGCTGGGGCGGCCCTGCGCAACAAGGGCGTCCAGCCGCTCCTGGACGGCATCGTCGATTATCTGCCGGCCCCGGTGGACCTGCCGCCCATCGCCGCCCATTCCCCTGATGGCGCCGAGGTGCTGGTCGAGCCCAAGGCCAAGGATCCCCTGGCCGCGCTGGTCTTCAAGATCCAGATGATGGAGCAGGGACGCAAGATGAGCTTCCTGCGGATCTACAGCGGCCGCGTGAGGGAAGGCGACGAGGTGGTGAACGTCCGCACCGGCCAGAAGGACAAGATAGCCAGGGTCCTAAGGCTCAACGCCGGCAAGAGGGACCGCATCCCCGAGGCCCTGAGCGGGGACCTGGTGGGCATAGTCGGCCTGAGGGGAGCGGTCACAGGGGACACGGTCTGCTCCGCCGGGCGCCTTCTCCTCCTGGAGAGCATCACCGCCGCCGATCCGGTCATTTCGGTCGCGGTAGAACCGGAGTCCGCTGCCGACCAGCAAAAGCTCCTTGACACCCTGACCAAGATGACCGAGGAGGATCCGACCTTCAAGATCAAGGTCGATCCCGATACCGGCCAGACTGTCATCTCCGGGATGGGCGAGTTGCATCTGGAGGTGCTGGTACAAAGGCTCTCCCGGGAATTTGGCCTTAGCCCCCGCGTCGGCAAGCCCCAGGTCGTGTATCGCGAGACAGTGTCCGTCCCGGCCACGGCGGAGGGATCCTTCGAGCGGGATCTGGGGACCGGGGCCCAGCCCATCAGGGCCACCGTTTCCGTGGCCCCCGGGCTCCGCGGGAGCGGCCTGGCCACCAGCCAGCGTCTCCTGGCCCCGGCCCTGATCCCGGAAAGGCTCCTTCTGGCGGCCTTGGAGACCATGGAGGCCGGCCTGGCCTCCGGCCCCATCCAGGGCTACCCGATGGCCGACGTGTCGGCCAGCCTTGACGCCCTGGATCTGGGCGATGGCCCGGTGCCAGAGCCCATGGTCCGCATGGCAGTCATGCAGGCCCTGAGCCAGGCCCTCAGGGACGCATCCCCCGTCATGATGGAGCCAATCCTGCGCCTGGAGATCACCGCCCCGGACGAGTTCACCGGCGAAATCATCGGCTATCTGGCCTCCCGCCTTGGCCGGGTCGAGGAGATGGTCAGCCACCAGGGTGGCTTCAAGGTCATCGTCGTCAAGGCGCCCCTATCGGAGCTTTTCGGCTACTCCACGGTCATCCGTTCCCAGACGCAGGGCCGGGGTTCCTTCATGCTCCAGTTCGATCATTTCGACGTGGTCGAGCGCAAGGGCCATTAGAGCCGGCCCAGGATTGTTCCAGTCGGCCTGGGCCATCGTTTTGGATGGTAAACGCCTATTTATATGATATAAAAACGCAATATTGATTTAATATTAATTAATATAGAATGTTACATTTATAATTTTATTTAAAAATTTTTAAACATATTTTTTAAGTTCCTTAAGATATAAAAATAAATTTGATCATTATTTTCCTAAACTTAGCATTACTTTTGCGTAGACTGTCAAGTCTGCTTCCAAAAGGATCGGTGCTTGACTATGTTGCCAAATAGCTTATAATCAAATGGGACAGAAAAGCAGCCAGACCAGAGAGCATCTTTTTTTGCTTTGCCCATAGCATAGGAGATTCCAGGAAGATAGGCCCCCTTTGGCCTTCCAGGCTCTGTTTCCCAAATCCTGACTAGTTCCAAGCGGCGTTAGGCCAAGTCGGGCTGGTTTGCGGCCTTTTGGTTATATAATTATGTGCCTTACTTAGGTGCCATAGGAGAATGTACGTGGCTTAGTTTAGCCATTTATAGTGAACCTTTGGAAATATGATTAGAAAAATATCAACAAAAAGTCTTGAAGTCGGAATGTTCGTTGCCGATGTCGGACGCACCTGGCTCAACCATCCCTGGAAGACAAAAAGCCGCCTCCTGACGGAAAGAAGCGAGATAGATGAGCTAATCCAATTTGGGATTGAGGAAGTCTACATCGATACCGCCAAGTCCGTAAAGAAGCCCAGACTTGAACCTAGGCCCAAGCCCTCTCTGGCCGATCCCAAAAACGCCATCAACAAGGCCCCCACGGTAGTCCACAAGTCCGTCGAGCCGATAGTGTCCATGGAGTCCGAGTTTCCCAAGGCCGCCAAGGCCTATGGCCGGGCCCTTGACACCTCCAAGGCCCTGGTGGCCGCATGCCGCATGAACAAACGCATCGAGGTCAGCGAGGTCCAGGAAAACGTCGATGAGCTGGTCGAGAGCGTCTCGCGCAACCGGGATGCCTTGACCGCCCTTATCAAGCTCAGGCATTTCGACGACTACACCTATACCCATTCCCTGAACGTTTCCGTCCTGTCCATCTCCGCCGGCAAGACCCTTGGCCTGACGGACGCGGAACTCAAGATCCTGGGCCTGGGCACCATGTTCCATGATCTGGGGAAAATCCGCATCCCGGACAACATCCTCAACAAGCCGGGCAAGCTGACCGACGATGAGTTCGCCATAATGCGCAACCACGCGGCCTTGTCCGCCGAGATTCTCACCGAGCAGCACCTAAACGTCAGCGACCAGGTCATAAAGGTAGCCCGCTTCCACCACGAGAGGATTGACGGCAGCGGCTACCCCGATCACCTCCAGGGCGAGCAGATCCCGCCCCTGGCCACCATCTGTGGCCTGTCGGACGTCTATGACGCGCTCACCTCGGATCGGGTCTACCACAAGGGCATGCTGCCCCATGACGCCCTCAAGTTCATCTACAGCCTGAGGGGCACCCATTTTCAGCCTGACTGGGTCGACCGTTTCGTGCAAAGCGTGGGCATCTATCCTCCCGGGTCAGTGGTGGAGCTAAACACCGGACACCTGGCCGTGGTCATGGAGGTCATCAACCGCTCACTTCTGACCCCGCTGATCAAGGTTGTGTCCGACCCCAACGGCCAGCTCTATTCCCGGACCAAGCTGGTTGACCTCTCAAAGCCTGCCGAGAACCAGGGCTGGACCATCAACCGGGTCGTGCCGCCCTCGGAGGCCGGGTTTGACCCGGCCAGCTTCTACAACTTCGCGGCTGAGTGAGGCCTGAGGGTGTCCGCCAATGACGAACTGGCCGAGGCGGCCGGAAGGTTGGCCGCAGTCCGCCAGAGGATAGAGAAGGCCCTGGCCGATTGTGGGCGGGCCCCAGGCGAGACGGCCTTGCTGGCGGTCAGCAAGACCTTCCCGGCCTCGGCTGTCCGGGCCTTCGGCCAGGCAGGCCAACTGGCCTTCGGCGAGAGCTACATCCAGGAAGCCCGCGAGAAGATTCCGTCCCTGCCTGACAACCTCGAGTGGCACTTCATCGGCCACCTCCAGACCAACAAGGCCAAATACGCCGCCTCCCTCTTCGGCGTCCTCCACGCCCTCGATAGCCTGGAACTGGCCGCCGAGCTGGACAGGAGGCTAGCGAGGCTGGAAAGGGACATGGGCGTGTACGTCCAGGTCAACGTCTCGGGCGAGGATTCCAAGAGCGGTCTTGAGCCAGGCGAGCTCCCGGCCTTTCTCGATTCCCTGGAACGCTTCGGTTGCCTCCGGCCCCTGGGCCTCATGACCATGCCCCCCTATGACCCCGACCCCGAAACCGGCCGTCCCCACTTCGCCAGGCTGAGGGAACTCCGGGATCGCTTCTGCCCGCACCTCAAGGGCCTGAGCATGGGCATGAGCGACGACTTCCCCGTGGCCATCAGCGAAGGATCGACCATCGTGAGGGTTGGCACGGCCCTGTTCGGCCAGAGACCGAGGTCCTGACCGAACAGCCCATGCCACAGGATCCACCCCGCCACGAAACCAGGCCAAACTGCTACGCCTGCCTTCACTACTTCGTGACCTGGGAGCCCAAAAGTCCCCACGGGTGCCGGGCCCTGGGCTTCAAAAGCAGACTACTGCCCCATGTCCAGGTATTCCGTACCTCCGGCGCTTCCTGCCATCTCTTTGCCCCCAAAAGGCCCAGGCGCTGAGGGACAGCGGGACAATCAGACGCGCCGCGCCCGTTTCCAACCAAATTGCCAAAACTCCAGAAATAGGCCAGACACACTCCCAGCGGTCTTACATCAGGGCATTTCGTCAGTTTCATGCAGCCGAAATGTCCCGGCTCACGCCATTTCCGCCATGATGTCGCTTGATTTGAAACTTAAATATTAATTCGAAGAAGGATAGCCAGATGGGTTATCCTTTGCGGAATGGCCAAGGGGGATCTGCCCATGGCCATTGTCGCTTCGGGCACGCTGCCTGGAGAATGTAGGCGCCATTATTGCCGCCCATGGGTATCCCTCTATCCCTAGTTTCGATATGGCTGCAAACTTAGCCAGGTCAAGACCGCCATCAGGTACCGGAACTGGGGTGATTTCCGTTGTCAGAGAGATGGGCGGGTGGGGCACCCAAGGTCGGCGGGTATTATCACCCCTTGCCTCGCTTACCATCCTGGATGTTATGGGCCTCATCTTGGTCATGCCGGCCGTGAGATTGGCCAAGGAAGTGGGTGCCTCCAATATGTGATGAGGCATTCATAAATGAAATATTTAATAATATTTTTAAAAAAATACACGCTAGCTTAAATGAAATGAGTTTCCTTACCCCGCCCGTCAAGCCCCACTGCCAGGGTTAGCGCCACAGGCCACCTCGAACTCAGGAGGGCCTGGCGTGGGGACTGTCCCCGCCGGCCGTCCCGGCGATTGCCCCCAGGCCTCAAGTGCCTCCTTGAGAACGGCCTTGATCATGTTTACGGGAACGGCGTTACCGGCCTGTTTGCGCGTCTGGGTGTCATTGCAGACGATCCGAAAGCTATCCGGGAATCCTTGCAGGCGGAGCATTTCCCTGGGCGTCAGCCTGCGCCGCCCGTTGACCAGCAGATAATTGTACGACGCATGGGCGCGCAGGGCGCAGGAATAGGGATAGCTTGATATGTTCCCGCTCTTGTTTTCGTGCCATATGCCGGGGAAGTGATGGCTGGCATGCCGTTCGAGGCGTTTTTTGACGATCCTGTCGCTGGCGAGAAACCTTTGGTCCACCTCGGAGTCCGACTCGAGCACGTCCGCGAGGTTCCCGGGCCCGGTCCCGGTTGGGAAGCAAAACGACACGCCCCGGTCCCGAAAGCCGATGATGATCGTGCGTTCCCTTTTCTGCGGCAACCCGAAATCCAGGGCGTTGAGGACCCTCCAATGGGCCTTATAGCCCAAGTCGCTCAATGTCGCCAGGATGGTGGCCAGGGTTTTCCCTTTTTCGTGTCCGGCGAGCTGCTTTACGTTTTCAAGCACCAACAGCCGGGGCTTTGTCTCCTTTTCCCTGATAATCCTGGCGATCTCGAAAAAGAGGGTGCCCCTGGTGTCTTCAAAACCCAACCTGGAGCCGATGATGCTGAAAGGCTGGCATGGAAAGCCTGCGAAAAGCGCGTCATGGTCGGGAATGCCACCGGAGGGGATCCTGGTAATGTCCCCATGGGGATGGAGGCCATAGTTGGCCTCGTATGCCCGCCTGGCCTCGGGATCGACCTCGCTGGCGAACAGGCATTTTCCGCCCAACGCGTCGGCGGCCAGGTGGAAGCCCCCGATGCCGGCGAACAAATCAATGTAGGTGAAGATTGGCCAGAGGCCTTCGACAGGGGGTGACACTACAGGTTCCGAACGTTTCTAGGGTTTTCTGGCATCAAGTCCATTAGGGCCTGGCAACAATAATAACTTACCCCAACCTTGTCCGCAACAGGCGGAGGATTCTCGCTCCCCATCCAGCTGGCCCGAACGGCCGTACCAGAATTGTCTGCAGGGCCTAGACCGCTTCGTGCATTTCCTTGAGATGTAGCCGTCCTCTTCCCCAGATGTCAGCTGATGAGCCTCTTTCTTTCAGCCGTCGCCCGTTGGCTTGGAAGGGGATGGCTGATCCGGCTCCCAGTTATGATAGAGTTGCGTTATTTTCCCAAGATAATGGCAATTATGAGTTTGCGTTGTTACCGCGGTGGCCGGCCCCTTCTCCCCGCCAGGGCCGCTTTCGTTTATTGGCGTGTCCCTTTCCGAGCCCCAGTCTCCTCTCGTCGGGCGAGGGAGGCATCCGACGGGTCCAATCAATGCCAAGGGTCGGGTGGTTGGGGCGAAGCCAGCCGGGCCTGGCCCCGTCCCCTGTCTGGAAAGCCCCAGCAATGCTCCCTCCCGCCCGCCCAGCCTCCATTCATCCCTGAAACCGGCCTGATCCCTTGGAAGAGCCAGTATCTTGGTGTCAACGTTGGAGTGGACAGATTAATCCAAGGTGTCTACACCCGTCAAATCAAGAAAAACAATGCGTTAGTGCCCAATATCGTCAAGGTAACGCATCCATTATAACGGGGCCGTCAGTGCGCCATGCCCTGGCCCCAAGGCTGTCCTGGGGGGCCAGGTGACTCCCCGCTGGCCAAACGGCGCATGTCCCCGTACTGGCCAACGGCGTGGCCGGGTGATATAGCCAAGGCCTTGTGGAGGCAATAAAAAAAGGATGAATAACGTTTAGATATGGCTTTCAGATTATTCCATAGATATCCAGATATTAAAACGATATGAAACTAACGCAACGTCACCCCGCAGGCCAGTGGGCCCAAGGCCAGCCGTCCGCCATGGCCTGGCCCCAGCCTGGGCCTCATGGGGCTTGACAATAATAGGCCACTGTTTTAATGTTTTTGAAATATTAATCCGATGGGGATGAAGTAAGTTTTTAGCCGTGGGCGACTCTCATGGCGGCGTGGGCAAGAACACCATCGCCGTCAACCTGGACATGGCAGGGCACTTGGCGGGCATGACGTCAGGCTTGTGGGCGGAGACAGGCACCAGCCCACCCAACAGGCAGAACATGCGCTGCCAGATCAAGCCGCAGAGGCCTTAATTTGACGACAGGTTACGGACTTCGGGAGCAGGGATTTACAGCGCACTGAGAGTCGCTCCGCTGATCGCTGGCGTCCTTCTGGTGCCATTTCAGCCGCGCATGTACGACGTTTTGGCCTTGTCGGGCATGGCGGCCCTCGTCGCCTGGGTCAACGGCCTGAGGGACGGGCGGTGTTGAATCTGGCCGATCCCGGCTTATCGGCAGACAACCGGGAATCAGCTGCGAAGGTGGCCGATATCCCCAGCCAAGGCACCCTGCTACGCCCTTGAGACGTCGAAAGGCATTCGGCAACGCCACCAGGTCGGGACTCTGCGCGCAGGAGCAGAGGCCTCAGGACGCGAAGGCAGCGATGAACTGAACTGTCTCCATTTCAGGGGCCGTGAACTGACCGTGTCCTTCGTCACCATGTCTGGAGGCCACGTCTTTGGCTGAAGGGACGGTTCTGATTCCTTGCCACTCAGCCTGACATAGAAAACCGGTCAGGGGATTGACCTGACGCCGCCGTACGGAGCGGCTCAAATATGGTGAGGCCGCAAAAAGCCTATTTTGGGGCTCCGCTAAAGCTGAAGCAACCCTGCCAAGGGGCGACTTCGTCCTGGGTGATATCCGCTGGCGGCAATGGCGAATGGAAATTCGTCAAGGCTAAGATCTAGGCGCTCCAGATGGCCAGTTCAAAATCAAGATACCGCCGTCAACCGAAGATGCATCACAGGTGCGGCATAATCATTCACCCATAGGAGACCAAAAGATGAAAATCAATGGCGAAGCTTTTAGGAAGATGAGGGAAAACCTCCTGTTAAGCCAATATCATCTCGCCAAGCTTGCCGGTGTCACGCCAAACGTCGTTAAGTCCATTGAGCAGGGCGGCTTGCCTAGGTTTCAGTCCATACGCAAGCTTCTGTCCGTGCTCAATTTGACGGTGCAGGAGGCTTACCAGGATAAGTTGCTGGAGGACTGACGACATGAAGGCTCTTGTGGCTTCTCAAAGGCTGGCCGCGACCCGGCCGAACTCCGCCTCAATCCATGGGGCGGTCAAGCCTTACGGCGAAGCCAAGGTCATGGGCGGAACCACATCGCGGACAGATCCGCCTTGCCAGAAAGGGCGACAAGACGGCTATCCCGGCGACTTCAAGCGTCTTGGCTGGCCAAGTGAAAGGTCGTTTCAAGAGGAGTCCCCAACCGGGGTCCAGACATTTCGGCAAATCATGGGAGGCGGTCTCCTCAACGCTGACAAGACGTAGCTCCTCGCCGGAATGACTTCCCATCATGGGGCAATCCTGGTTTCGTTTGCGTCGGAGGCGTTTCGGCAAGCCACTGGCCGTCTCCACGCTTGAGGTGCCGTTCTCGGGTTAAAGGGATCGCTTCAAGGGCCAGGCCGTCGTGGGACGGCTTGACGGTGAGATATTGCCCCCAGCGCTCGGTCTCAAGCTGGGTTCTGGCTGGGTAACCGCGGACAAGGGGGCAGCCAATGATGGCTATTTCTTCGGGGAAACCACCCAAAAATAGAAATTAAAATATTTTAAGCCATGTTAGCTTAATAATTTATTATGTATTTTAACTAGTTATATAATATTTCAATATAATAGCTAGTTATAAATATTATAACTTATTATAGATAAAAATTTTTACCTCAAATGGACGGCCATCCTGGCCGGAAAGGCCGTCTATGGGTTCAGGAGAAGGCCTTGGCTGCGCTGGCCATGAGGCCTGAGTTCCTTCCTGGTCTCCAGCGGGAGGACGCTCTTCTCCGGGGCGGCCAGCCCCAGTCTGGCCGATGATGTTCTGGACGGGCGGGGTCTCAGGGCTCACGTCAATCCCGGCCCTGAAGGCCTTGAGGTAGTCCAGGATCTCGTCGAAGGAAGGCTTTTGCATCAGCGTCAACATTGCATAGAACACAGAGTCTCAGCTAGGACGTTAGTTCGCATCTCGCTTGCCGACAGTTCTGAGTGGAATCTTTGTTTAAAAGTGGTAGCTGAACGTTTTGTGTCATACTTATATTGTTAACTATATCTAATATTAGAATAGTATTAATTAATATTTATAAACTGTCAGATTATTTCAATACTTATTGTTCTATATAACATTATATAAACTATTTTCTATATATTATTAAAGCTAAATAATATTTTTTAACTAATATTACATAAATAGTTATATAATTTAATATTATATAACTATTTATGTAATATAGAGGTATTTTATTACATAAAAACAGAAATTAATTTTAAAAAGTAGCATAAAATTATCTACTTCCAATTATAATGTTGTTCTTGATTTTTATATCTCGCATGATATATTGTCATGATCGAAGATTGGTGGACACATAAAACCCTTGTAAAGCCTAAAAATGGGCAGGGCTTTATGCCAATTATCAAGGCTTTATTTTAGTGGATCTCAAAGAGCGGGTTTTTTGCTTCCTCATCAATAAACGCCTGGGAATCTTGGTTAACGCTGGAAAATGGGGATGGCCATGGTTCGCCCAGTTAGCCGAAGGCCACTTCCAACTTCCCAGCACGTCCCCAGCAAAGGTCCCCGGTCTTCGGGAACAACCATAACCTACCGCCATGGAAGCGGTTACCAGGAGAGGGCCATGACCCGAGAAAAGACATTGGGCGCGGATAAGGTCGCGCCGGTCCAGTTCAAGATTTTGTTAGTCACCTTCTCGGCCTATCTGACAACCTATTTCGCCAAATACAATATCTCGGCCTCCACCCAGGCCATCCAGGACGAGTTTATCTTCTCCAACGCCGAATTCGGGATAGTCTTAAGCGCCTTCGCCATGGTCTACGGCTTCGGGCAGTTCGTCGCCGGCTTTTTGAGCGACAGGTTTAACGCCAAGACCATCCTTTTGCTCGGCATCGCCGGATCCGTATTGGCCAACGTCCTTTTCGGGCTCTCTGGCTCTCTGACCGCGTTCACGGCCTTCTGGTGCCTCAACGCAGTCTCGTTGGCCCTGGTCTGGAGCCCTATAACTGGCATCCTCTACGCCTGGCTGCCGGAAAAGCGCTGGGGCTCGTGGATGGGTATCCTCTGCGCCCTTTCCTATGTCGGCAGTGCCCTGGCCATGCCGGCGGCCAGCCTGGTGGCCGAAAAATGTGGCTGGCGCGCTGACTTCCTGTTCCTGCCCCTCATTTTCGGCCTCTCTGGCCTGCTGATCCTCCTCCTGGTCAAGCCGACGCCCGGTCGGGCCGGCTACGAGGCCGGCTGGCTGCCGTCGGCCAAGGAAAGGAAGGCGCCAATCACCGTGGCTGAGTACGTCCTCTGCCTGGCTAACTCCAAATTCCTCATGCTCTGCCTGTGCATGATCCTGGCCAACGCCGTCAGGTGGGGCCTCAACAACTGGATCATCAAGATCCTCAAGCAGCCCATCGACGATGGCGGGTACGGGCTTAGCCTGGTGGTGGCCGGGGCCGTCGGGAGCAGCATTCACTGGGGTGCGGCGGCCCTGTCGCTTACGACCGGCTGGCTATCGGACAAGATCTTCACCGGACGGCGCTGGCCTGTCATTTGCCTGGGCTTCGTCATCTCCGGTGCGGCCCTCTTTGCCCTATCCAGCGGTTCCTCGATCCTTTCCTGGCCGGCCGGCCTGGCTGTTCTCGTTGGGCTTCTTTTCTTGACCGGCGGGCTCATTCAGGCCATCATGGCCCCCATGAGCTGCCTTCCCGGCGACATCCTGGGTGGCCAACGCGGGGCCGCCGGCAACGGCATTCTCTACGGGACGGCATACATCGGGGCGATGTTTTCCGGAAGTGCCCTGGGTGCCATCATGGATGCGGGGGGAAACATGGCCGGCATCATGACCCTGGCCGGCCTCTGCGGGGCCGGGGCCATCCTGTCCTTCGCCATCCGGCGTTGACATCGCATATCACCCCAGGCCATGGCCCGGCCAAGGCCTGACGAGCATCCTTCGTCTCCGTCCGCGCCATTAGGCGGTCGGAGACGAAATATCCATATGACTGTATTGGCCATCCAGGATTTGTCCTCCCCGGCAGTGTGCCAATTCGGGAACGGAAAGCCCACGGGCAAAAAATATCCCCGGATCCTGGCGGATCGTTCTCTGTCAGGTCGGCCATGGCGATGCCGCTGGGCGATGGTGGGCCACATGGGGGCTCTGCCGGCCCTGATGGCCTGATGGCTTCTGGACGGGATATTTAAAAATAGATCCAAAAATCAAAAACCCCTTGAAACTCAAGGGGTTTTTGTAAATAATAAAACATATTAATATGGAATTTTATGAATTAACGCTGCAGGATAGCATGTGGCGGGGACGACGGGATTTGAACCCGCGATCTTCTGCGTGACAGGCAGACGTGTTAAACCGCTTCACTACGTCCCCGCAAGCCAAACCAGAAATGGCCATCTAGCTCCAGGCCCACCGATGACCTGTGAAGCAAATGCCACTGAAACTGACATTATACGCTTGGGGAAAAATATGTCAATGTTTTTTTGGGGCTGCTGTCCCAGGGAAAAGAGCACCAATGATTCTTGATGAGGATGTAGATAGCCAGCTTTTTAGAGATCTGCCAAAATAAGGCCTTGATAATATCCATCAAGTCTGGTCTTTTTTGGGCTTTTAAGGTTTTTGCATGTCCATCATTCTTAGGCAAGTGATATGTTCCGGCGGGTTTTGGCCTCAAAATTGGTGTCGGCGGACGTGGCCATCGACCTCTGTTTTTGCGTGAAGACGTCGCGGGGAAAATCCTGGTCCACGCTCATTGACCGCAGAAACGGCCATGAGGCCAGCGCCAACCTCGCCATGCCAGAGGGAATGGCCGGGAGGACGATTGCCAGGACGGCCGTCCGGCCGTCCTGGCAAATTCTGGCCTTGGGGAGTAAGATGTCAAGGTCACGAATTGCGGCCGAAGAATCCCCCAACGTTATGTATTGACACCCGGATCGGGAGATTATCTGGTCCTACCGTGCGCCAGGGCTGGCCTCCCGCTGCCTCTGGTCCTCACGGACCGTCTTTCGCCCAGGAAAGGTTCGAACCAATGGCTAAGCCAAAGCCCACCCGCATAAACGGCTTTCCCGTAGGCCCTGGCCCTGGCCTCAAAGCCAGGGGTGATATGCCTGGCCTCCTTTTTGAGGAAAAACGTCCAGGGGACCTGGCTGGGACACCGCCTGGGCCTGACGACGGCCCTTTCGCTGCCCTGGCAGGTCTAAGGGACAGGCTCAGGGAGAAGCAGAGGGATGAGGAGTTCAGGCTGAGGGAAGGGCTCCTTAGGGCCAAGAAGGAGAGAAAGGCGGCCAGGAGCCTAGCCGCCGTGCCGGAGCCCCAGGGTGAAGACGATTCGGAGGACGGGGAGGCCCTTTTCCTTAGGGCCATGGAGGGGGTGAGCCCCCTGGCCGACCAGAACCGTCGCCGGGAAGCGGAGCCCCTGCCTGCACAGAGCTGGAAACCGACCTCAAGCGAGTCGGAGGACATAGCGGTCCTGCGGGATCTGGCCGATCTGGTCAGCGGCAAGTCCGAGTTCGACTTTTCCTCCACCGACGAGCTGTCCGAGGCCCAGGTCAAGGGCCTGCCTGCGGCCGTCATGGAACACCTGCGTCAGGGCCGCATCCCCGTCCAGGACCACCTTGACCTCCATGGCCTCACGCTTCCAGAGGCCGAGGAGGCCATCACCAGGTTCGTCACCGACAGCGTTTACCTCCGCCGGACCTGCCTTCTGCTGGTCCACGGGAGGGGCCACCGCTCCCCTGACGGCATCCCCATCATCAAGCGGAACCTGGAAAGGCTGCTCCTGAAAAGTCCCATCAAGAAGCACATCCTGGCCTTCACCACCGCCCGGCCCATGGACGGCGGCTCGGGGGCCAGCTATATCCTCCTGAGGGGCTGAGGCGGACATGCGTCCCGAGCCCCTGGGCCTGCCCCGAGCGGCCCTTCAAGGGCCCGAACCACAGGCGGTGGCGAGAATGTTCCTGTATTTTGCCCTTATCCTGACCAGCTATGTGTTCGCGAGCTACGTGTTGAGGCTGCCCCTCGGCAGGCTGCCCAGGGCCGGCCTTTTGGTCCTGGTCTTCCTGTCGTCCGGGCGGCTCCTGATTATGCGCTCGGTCTTCGGTGGGCTTGGGGGCATAGAGGCCAACCGGTGGCTTCTCCTGGCCACTTCCTTCCTCCAGGGCCTGATAGTCATGCTCTTTCTACTCTCCCTGGCCAGGGATCTTGCCTGGGTCCTGTCCTTCCTGGCCGGCAAGGGGTTGGGCAGGGCCGCGAGGGTTTGGCTGGGGGGCCCGGCGGCGGCCATCGTCGTCCTGGCCCTGGCGGCTGGCTTGGACCTGGCCGGCCTGATCGGGGCGGCCAGGGTGCCTGGAGTGAGGAGGGCGGAGGTGGTTGTCAATGACTGGCCCAGGGGCCTCGATGGCCTTAAGGTGGCCGTGTTGGCCGACATGCACATCAGCCGCTTTTTTGATCGGGGTTGGGTCGAGGAGGTTGTGGCCAGGACCATGGCCGAGAAGCCGGACCTGATCCTCGTGCCCGGGGACCTGGTCGACGGGACAGCGGAGGCCAGAGGCCCCGACGTGGCCCCACTGGCCAGCCTTGGGGCCCCTTACGGCGTCTGGGCCTGCGTGGGCAACCACGAGTACATCTCCCGGCTCAACGAGTGGCTGCCGGTTTTTGACCGTCTGGGGATAGCGGTGCTCTACAATGCCCACCGGGTCATCATGCCCAGGGGTATTCCCGTCATATTGGCCGGCCTGGCGGATCTGTCCGCCCTGAGCCCCCGCTATGGCCTGGAGGGACCCGACCTTGGGCTGGCCCTGGCCGGGGCCCCGGCGGATCTGCCGGTGATCCTCATGGAGCACCGCCCAGTCAGGGCCAGGGAAAACGCGCTGGATCCCAGGGTGGCACTCCAGGTTTCCGGCCACACGCATGGGGGCATGATGCCCATTCTGGCCAGCTTCGTCAAAAAGTCCAATGGCGGCTTTCTTTCCGGCTTCTACGACGTTGGCGGCATGAAGCTGTTCGTGCAGCCAGGCCTGGGCCTGTGGTCGGGCTTCCCGGTGCGGCTGTTCGTCCCCTCGGAGATAACCGTCCTCACGATCAGGACCGGTGAAACGGCCGCCCTTGGCCAGGACGTGGCCAGAGGCTAGGTGCCGGGCAGGCCGCCGATTGGCTCCTGGGGCCCGATATCCATGAAATCTGGGCAAAATGGCCCCAAAAACACTGGAGATGGCCATCAATGCCCGACGCCTGCACCCTGGGGGCGACGGCAGGCCGGCTGTGTACGCCGTAAGGCCTTGGACGTCCCTTCTGGTGCGGTTGGCTATTGGGGGGGACGGGAAATGTCCGTCTGTGAATGATTTTTTCTAACGCTTCCAAGGAGTTTCGAGCATGATGACTAGGTATAGGCACGTGGCCGAGGAACCTGGTTTTGAGGTCAGCCCGGAAGGGGCCGGGGCCGATTGGATCAACCTGGAGGACCCAAGCGGACAGGAACTGGACGCTGTGGCCTCCGAGCTGGGGCTGCCCCACCAGTTTCTGACCGATCCCCTGGATCCCAAGGAACGGCCGAGGCTGGAGCAGGAGGATGACTCTGGCCTCATGATCATCAGCGTGCCATACATCAGGGCCGAGGAGAAGGACTACTCCTTTGGGACCACGCCGCTGGGGATTATCGTCAGTGGTCAGGTGCTGGTCACGGTCTGTTCAGAGGTTGGCCTGATAGGGGATTTGATAAGCCGGTGGCACAAAAAGCCAAGACCGGTGACTAACAAGAAGGTCGTAATAAAAATTTTGATGGAAAGCTCCATAGACTTCATCAAACACCTGGAGTTGATGGAAAGCATCACTGACTTGGCGGAACAATCCCTGTCAAAGTCACAGCACAACAAGGAAATCATGACCCTGTTGACCATCGACAAGGCCCTGATCGTCTACACGGTGGCCCTGAAGTCCAACCGGGGCATCATCAGCAAGGTCCTGGAGGGCAAGGGCTTCTTCCAGTCACAGGAAGAGCTGGATCTCCTGGACCAGGCCCTGATCGAGAACCAGCAGGCAATCTACATGGCCGACATATTCGGCCAGGTCATGGGCAGCGTTGGCGATGCCTTCGGCAACATCATCAACAACAACCTGAACAAGGTCATGAAGTTCTTGGCCGGGGTGACCATCATCCTCATGCTGCCCACGCTCGTCGTCGGCGCCTACGGCATGAACGTGGTGTTGCCGCTTTCCAGCAATCCCAAGGCCTTCTGGATCGTGGGCCTGTTCTGCGTGGTCATTTCCGGTCTGATGTGGTTCTATTTTCTGCGGAAAAGGTGGATTTAGCCGGAAGGGCCAAATGAAAGGGGGGCGCAGGCCCCCCCCTTTCATTTGGCCGTCGGGACGTGTCCCCGGGAGGCCGCCCCGCTCAAAGCCTGTCCGCCAGCTCCACCAGCCTCAGGGCCAGCTGGCTTTCGGGGGCCGCCTCGGCCAAAGGCGTCCCGGCCCGGTCGGCGGCCGCAGAGGCGGCCGGGTCCATGGGCAGCGAGCCCAGAAAAGGGATGCCAGCTGCGCCTGCAAGCTCCTGGGCCCCTCCCTGGCCGTGGAGGGGAGTCTCCCTGCCGCACTCGGGACAGATTAGGGTTGAGAGGTTGTCGATGAGCCCAAAGGCCTCCGTCCCGCAGGCCTTGAGGCAATCTATGGCCTTGGCCACGTCCGACAGGGCCATGGCGTGGCCGGTTGAGACGACCAGGGCCTTTACGTCGGGAATGTTCTTTAGGACCGTGAGGGTCTCGTCGCCGGTCCCCGGGGGGGAGTCGATGAAAAAGTAGTCCAGCTGCGGCCAGGCCGTCTCGCCTATGAACTGGATGATGGCTCTCATTTTCCGGGGGCCCCGCCACATCACGGCTTCCTGCTTGCGTTCCAGGAGGTGCTGGACGGTCATGACCCAAAGGTTCTCGGCGGCCTTGACCGGCACCAGGTGCCCCTGGTCATCGACCTCGACCTTGGCCTCGGGCAGATACAGGGCACCGGCGATGTCGGGACCGTGTAGGTCGACGTCAAGAAGGCCAACCCTGTGCCCGGCCTTGGCCTTGAGCCAGGCCAGGTTGGCGGCCAGGGTGGTCTTGCCGACGCCACCCTTGCCGCTCAGCACGAGATATTTTTTGCCAAACCGACACAGCGCGGCCGACATCTCCTTTTGGCGCAACCGTTGATCCAACGTCCCCAAAGTCGTGGTCATGGAAAACCTGCAAGGCTGCCTGGGCACCGGCCCTAGGCTGAGATAGGGAAGGAGAGGGATGGGTCCCACGGCCATGTCAACAGGGAATCAGCCAGGCATGGTGCGCACCTGCCGGCTGGTGCCTGGTGGTCAACGGGGGACGATGATGTTCGAGATCAGCCCGTCGTAGTACTTGATCCGATCGAGGAGCAATTCGTTTTGGGCCTCCAGGATCAGGATCCTGTCCTTCAAGGCGCGGTTTTCCTCGGCAAGGGCCTCGACTTTGTCCGCGAGCCCTGAGTCGACGGTCCCCTCGGCCTCTTGGGTCAGGACCGCCATGGCCCCAGAGTCCCGCTCGTCTCCCAGGGGGACGAAGCCTGCCTGGCCGGAGCCCATCTCCAGGGAAGTGGCGATGATGGGCCCGATTTCCTCCATCTCGTCAAACTCCGGCGTGGTCAAGGTTGACGGTTGTGATTGGCCGTTAGGGACCATGGCTGCCAGGATGTCCTGGTCCGATGGCGATGGCACCTCGTCGGTCCCTATGGGCTGGACAGCTGCCGGCCCTGCGGAGTGGCCTGCGGCCTCATCCCCGACGACTGGGCCGGCTTCCCCACCGGCGTCATCGAGGGGAGCGGATGGTTCCCCGGCATCCTCTGGGGAGGCGTGGGGTTGTTCCCCGGCGCCCTCTGGGGAGGCGGGGGACCCGGCGGCGGCGTCATGTGGGGCGGATGGTTCCCCGGCGTTCCCGGTGGAGGAGGTGGGCTCCATGGTGAGGGGGGGAGTGTCAGATGCGGTGGCGGCCTCGGCAGGAGGGGCCTCGACGGTCGTCGTCGGCTGGCCGTCCTGGGTCGGCCCGGTCAGGGCCTCCGGCCCTGGTACGGGAGGAACGGCTGGAGGCATGGAGGAGGGCCTCGTCGGCACGGCAGGCGCCTGAGCGACCAAGGCCGACCTGTGATACTGGCTGGCCGCCGGCCACATGTTTCTTATCGAATTGGCCAGGTTGGGGTAATCCTCGGCCAGGGGGCTGAAACTGAGCAGGCTGTAGACCAGGACCACGAAGCCGGCCAGGGACAGCCATAGGGCACCCAGGTGGCGCTGGCCCGGCTTGGAAATCCTGTAGGTGATGATTTGGTCCCGTATGAGGAAGACGGCCGCTAGCGGCGGGACCAGGAAGGCCATGAAGGCCTGGGGCCAGACGAGCCAGGGAGTTGATTTGGACAGAAAACCAGGGCTTTCGTTTAATATTTGGAGGTCAAAAGACTCTATGGGCAAAGAATTAAAGACAAAGCTGTTTAAAATGGCAAAAACAGGCGCAAGAAGCGGATAGATGAGGACGATGGACAAGGCCAGGGCCAGGCGGCTTTTCCGAAGGCTCTCATTGCGGAAGACGGCCACGACCAGCCAGAGCCAGGTAATGGCCAGTATTAGGAGCCAGACCAGGGCCAGGGGCACGCCTGGCAGAAACTGGGCGTCGGGATCATAGAAGGAGCAGACTGCAAGGCCCAGGGCGGCACCCAGGCCGGCCAGGCCGGCCCGGGTGCGGACGTGGAATGTCCTCATGGTCGGAATGGTCAGGACGGCCACGGCCAGGGCGATGAGGGCCGCTTCCCAGCGATACGGCAGGGAGGCCAGGAAGGCACCGGCCGCCCAGGCGATGAGGCCCAGCAGGCCCAGGAGGTGGACGAAGAACCATTGGTAGCCCCTGGCCTCCGGGGAAGGGCCGGCCTTTTCCGGCGAAGCTGTCAGGCCATCGCCGAGGCTGGCCGGCTTGGACAGCTCGGCCTCGTCAAGGCTTTCCAGATCCTTGACCGCCTGGCTCATTTGGAGGTTGGGCCCGCTATGGGCCGGCGAGGGCTCCAGGTCCGGGGCGTCCAGGCTGAGATCCTGGTCCAGCCCGGAATCTGGGGCAAGCCCGAGATCGCCATCTGGGGTATTGGTGTTGTCGTTGTCCATGCTCATGTGTCGGCTCTTGCATTCCTGATTTGGTGTGGATTGAGTGTCCATGGCTCGGCGCTGGGGTTGGTGTCCCCGCGCAGGGTGGGCCAAAAAATAAGCTGTTTAAGTGTCATTACGCCTAATATTGGCGTATTTGGAGAATGATCTGTTGGTTTTATGGCTGTAATGTTGTGATTAAAAATAAAAATTCACAAATTTTTTTACGGCATTCAGGCTTTACTTTGCCTTTTTTCAACAAGCAGCCACGTCGTCAGGGTTATCTTCAGGGCGTCTTTAAATTTTGCGGGCTGCCGGACATTATTTTTTTGACCAGAAGGGCTTAATGTCGCGAGCATCCTTTTATATTGAACTTATGGTATCATACAATATTATTACTGGCAACAGCATAGCGGCCAGTGGCGAATCTGAGAAGTTACCCGCCGTTGGCGATTCTGGCGGGGACGAGGGGCCCAGAAGCGTATGGCAGACACCCAAAGCCCAATAGTCCGGCTAACCAGGGCCTACAGGCATCTGGAGCGGCTGACCGAGGTCATCAGGATCATGGTCAAGTTTGGCTTCGGCGACCTGTTCGACCGAATTGGCCTGGGCGACGTCCTCATCCGGGCCAGGAGGCTGGTGGGCCTGACGGTCCCAGACCACCGCCCGACCAGGCCGCGGAGGCTGAGACAGGCCCTCGAGGAGATGGGGCTGGTCTTCGTCAAGCTCGGCCAGTATCTCTCCACCAGGCAGGACATCCTGCCGCTGGACTACCTCGACGAGCTGGCCAGACTCCAGGACGCCGTGCCTCCCATGCCGGTGGACGACGTCCTCCGCATCATCGGCCAAGAGCTAGATGAGGGCTTGCTGCTGGACGTGTCCCTGGAGCCCCTGGCGGCCGCCTCCATCGGCCAGGTCCACACGGCCAGGCTGGCCGATGGGGCCGAGGTGGTGGTGAAGGTCCGCCGGCCGGGCCTCCAGAGGCAGATCAACACGGACCTGGAGATCCTGACCGAGCTTGCCGAGCAGGTCGAGAGGCACCTCTCTTTCCTGGAGTTCATCCATCCCCTGGATCTGGTGGCCGAGTTCAAGCGGAGTCTCAACTCGGAGCTTAACTACAGGCTGGAGGCCATCAACATCGATCGCTTCCACCATTACTACCTCCACAACCCCGAGGTCAAGATCCCGATCCTCCACAAGAGCCTCTGCACCGACAGCGTCCTGGTCATGGAGAGGCTCTCCGGCTCCAAGATTGACGACCTGGGGGCCCTGACGGCGGCCGGGATAGATCCGTCTGAGGTGGCCCGGCTGGTCTCCAGGGTGGCCCTGGAGCAGATCATCGAGTTCGGCTTCTTCCACGCCGACCCCCACCCGGGCAATCTCCTGGTCATGCCCGGCCCGAAGCTGGGGTTTCTGGATTTCGGCCTCGTCGGGACGGTGGACCGGGCCTTCAGGGATCGCCTGCTGGGACTGGCCCTTGGCGTGGTCAACCGGGACGCGGCCAGAGTGGTCAGACACCTCCTGAGGCTGACCAAGCCCGCGGTCAGGCCGAACACTGAGGCCCTGGAGCTGGAAATAGGCCTCTTTCTAGAGACCCACCTGACCGGGAGCATAAAGGACATAAGGCTCGGCCCCTTGCTCAAGGACATCCTGGAGCTTTTGAGCCAGCACGACCTCCGGGCCCCCAGCAACCTGCTCCTCCTGGTCAAGGCCCTGGTCCAGCTTGAGAGCCTGGGCCTGAGGCTCGACCCCGGCTTCAGGATAGTCGAGGAGGCCGAGCCGGTCATAGCCAAGCTTTACCGCCAGCGCTTCTCCCCGGGCCACTGGTGGGAAATCATAAACCGCGGTGGGATTGAGATGGCAATGACCCTGGAGGGACTGCCCGACGAGCTCTCGCCCCTGTTCCAGACCATCAAGAGCGGAAGGCTGCCTGCGGATCTGACCATCAAGGGTTTCGAGAAGATGGGCCAGTTCATAAATCAGGCCAGCTACAGGCTTTCCTTCGCCATAGTCCTGGCCTCCCTGGTCATCGGCTCCTCCCTGGTCATGCACTCTAAGCTTCCGCCGCTCTGGCATGGCCTTCCTATCCTGGGGCTGATAGGTTTTTTGGGAGCCGGGATAGTGGGCTTTTGGCTGATTCTGGATTTTTTGCGGAAATACAAGGATCTTTAGCCGATACATAATTTGCCGGCGGGGACGGCCGGCCTTCACCTTTACCGCCAGAATCATGGCCATTTTGCCTTATGTGCCCCTAGTCCTTGCCTCAAAGAGATTCCGCCAGGGAAATGCGCAAGGCAAATTGCCCCTGCCGGCCTTTCGCGCGGCCAGGGACAATCATTAGCCCAGGAGTCGGGTCAAAGCGCCCTGGCTGGACCATGGGAAAGGCTCCCTGCCGGGGCCACAGACGTCCTGGCGGACGGGGAGCTGGGTGACCACCGGCCTAAGGAGGCCCGAACAGGCCCGGGGGCGGTGGCGGGGGCCTTTGCGCTCCCAGCCGGAATGGCCCGGCCCTATCCCCTGGAGGACCGTCGGTGTCTGTTGATTTGTCAATTTTTTTGATGTAGACTTAGCCACAGCTGAACGGAACCTTGCCGTCAGGCCCGCCCTGAAGATCCGATTGAGTCTTTAAGGACCGGGCCTGGTTTTTTGCCGCTCAAAACGACGCCGGGCCCAGGCCCGGCCAGTCTGCCCGCTTTTTTGGGGACCAGTCCCGGCCCAGACAGGCTTGTCCTGGGCCCCAAGGCTTTCCCCCAGGCGGGACCGATATTTTCGAATCAACCACCCTTCATGGAGGTTTAGAGATGCCCGCTTCCGATCCCAAGGTTGTTGCTGACTTGAAGGCTGCCTTCGCCGGCGAGTCCCAGGCCAACCGCAAATACCTGGCCTTCGCGGCCAAGGCCGAGCAAGAGAAGATGCCATATGCGGCCAAGATCTTCAGGGCCGCCGCCGAGGCCGAGACCATCCACGCCCACAGCCACCTCAGGCTTCTCGACGGCGTCAAGGACACCGCCGAGAACCTCAAGGAGGCCATCGGCGGCGAGACATTCGAGTTCACCAAGATGTACCCAGAGATGATCAAGAACGCCCAGGGTGCCGGCGACAAGCACTCAGAGCGCGACTTCCATCTGGCCAACGAGGCCGAGAAGGTCCACGCCGAGCTGTTCAAGAAGGCCGCCGCCAACCCAGGCCAGGCCGCCCCGAAGGTCTTCGTCTGCAAGGTCTGCGGCCACGTGGCCGAGGGCAGCGTGCCCGACACCTGCCCCATCTGCGGCGGCAAGCACCAGGTGTATTTCGAGATCCAGTAGGCACCCCCCGTCTCGCCCCAAGCGCCCCCGGCAGACCGGGGGCGCTTTTTTTTGCCCAGCCGGGTGACCACCGCCCAGGGGGGCATCCACTAACGGCGGTTAGCCGGGGCCGCGGCTGTCCGTCCAGGGGGGACGGGGAAGCGGCATGTTTTTGCGCGATACGGCTAACGGGGGTTAGTCGGCCCAAGTGACCCGCAAGGTGGCCCGCTGGGCCGGAACCGGACTATCGGCTGGGCGACTAACGCCGGTTAGTCGCCCATGGGGGGTCTGGCCAAAACGATTTTCCAGCTCAGGGAACTCGCGATGGTTATCTTCTACGAACGGGTAAACGTTGTTATTTTGTCCACAAGATTCCAGTAAAATTATTTTTTGAATTGAAATCGTCAGGAACCCCTCCAAAGACAAGGCGATATTGGCAAACGAAAAAAAAGTTCAAAAATTTTTGGCAGCCGTTATTTTTTTCTTGACCTGGATTTGAAAATGGATTAACCTGATCTCGAACGAACATTTGTTAGCCTAAGTTTCGTTGATACAATTCGATGCGGGGGCCACTAAAACCGATTGCCCAGGACAAAGACCGACAACGACTGGCCAGGCTAAATATTTTACACGGGATGATATTGGACATTGACTGAACTTAACTATTGAATATTAAGTTAAAAGAATCTATATATAAACTTTTTAGATAATAATGTGATTTCAAATTGAAGTACAATCGTTAGTTAGCCGCCAAACTGATTTTTTGACTATCCATGCCATCCGCCTGAGCCCGCTGTCATCTTGGCTAAAACTGGCTGGCCATCATGCCTCTTTTCGGGACAATCGCATGGCTTGCGGGATGGTTATCCCATAAACCCCGTCCTTTGGCCGGGGAAAACGAATCCCTTACACGACATGCTCATCGGAGGATGTTATGAATGGCACAGTTTACATCGACGCTGTCGAAAATTTACCCAAAAAGAATTTGGTAGGCTACTGCTCAATCCTAAATTCTAATGATGTTTCTCAGTACTATGATCTTTTGTGGTATAAGTTCATGGAAAGGCTCTCCTGGACCCTTATTCCCCCAGGGCGCGAGCTCTACGGGGTCTGCGCCAACCTTAACCTGACCGGCTTCTTCGAGTACTGGACCACCGTCGAGATCCTTCCTGGCGACATCGTCCCGGATGACCTGATCTCCATGCCCATGGACGCCGGGACCTACGGCAGCAGGGTGGAGATTCCCGAGAGGCCGCTGCCGGTCTTCTACAGCCGTCTGACGCAGTTCTGGGAGCCACCCTCGGACTACGCCCTGAACTGGAACCAGCCGTTTTTCGAGATCTACAAGCCTGACTGGGCCAACAGGATGGCCGTCAAGATTTGCGTGCCCCTGTTCGACTCCATGGCGGAGAGCGACCGCCGGATGTCCGGATGAGCTTTTTCCATGTCCTTCGCAAACTGTCTAGAGTTTAAAGGGCATAAATGGCTTCCATGGCGTCAAACTGGCCGTCCAGACGTGAGCCATGGCATCACTTGTGGCGTACAGAGATTTTTTGTATAAGATACTTGACTTTACAAAAAAAACCTGTAAGATGGTCTCGTGTACCCGCTAAGGTTGACTTGGCAGTTTGTCGTCTTGCCGTTTCCTTGCGGGCCATCCGAATGCTAATTTTTTTGCGCCTAGGTTGGGGACCTCAAGGCCACATATGTAAATGACAAGTGGGCCATAGATCAGTAAATAGTGCTATAAGGTATTATTATATTACGTATTACGTATTACCATAAAATATCTGGGTTTTATGATTTTTAGATATCTATAATTAGTTGTTTTAGCATAATAATATATTGCATTAAATATTTTTCATTGCCTTTAGGTTGCCATAGATAAAAAATAATTAATTATAAATATTAAGCAGGGCATAATATTTGTCGCGGGTGGAAACCGGTTTGTAATTTATCTAGAAATTAATATATGGGTCAGAGATAATCCTGGCTCGGAGACTAGGTCGGCATGCTTTTTTGGTAGATGGTTTGGGCGATTCCCTCCATTGCCGTCCCCTATGGGCCCTATGACCCTAGCTTGAGGCCTTGGCAAGTGCTGTGGCCTGCTGAGGTAGGGCCGTCGTCTTGGGAATGGCTTCCTCCAAATTGCTGAAAACATTCTTTGTTTTTCCTTCCCCGACTTTTTTCGTTTGCGTTATTGTCCCAGCGCGGCCTAACTGCTGTTTTTCCTTGCCTAACAGTAATTTTGCATGTACTATTGGTTAGGGAAAAGACCATAATTTTCTCAACTTGTGGTGAGCAGTTGCCAGGGGATGGTTTCGAGGAAATGTCTGAAGGCAGCGGGTTGCCCGCGATGCCCGAAAGCAGCCGGTGTTTCATTGCCGGCCTGGCCAACCATGGGCCAGGGCCGCCAGCCTCGAAGAGTCCAGGTTGGATCGGGGGTCCAAGGCGCGGTGCACACAGGGCCCGGAAAACCCACTGGCCGGTTTTCCGGGCAAACCTGAACGCCCGATAGTCTGGAATCGCTTCTTGGCCCCGCCAGGGTAATTTTTTGGGGCAGGGGGGGCGTGTCAGAAAACTAACGTCCGTTTGCCTGTTTTGGGAAGGTCCCGATCCGGGCCTGGCGGCCGGATCGGGACCATGGGACATCGCCTATGGGGAAGGAAGATACCACGGGAGTTTCCCCCTTTGGGGCGGTGGCCAGCCTTGGCCGAGTGGCCGCCGTTTTGTCGGGACCATGCGTCAGGGCCCCTGGTGGGCCGGGACGGTTTTCTGGTCTGGGAAGCGATCAGACCTTTCTGGGGGCCAGAAGGCCAGGATCCCCTGAAAGGGGCACCCTGGCCTGGGGCAGGCTGGGTTGGCTGGTCCCAATCTGGACTTGGCCTGTGTCATCGGGTATTAGACTATGACCACAAATAAACAAAAAATTGACCTAAAATATAAAATTTTTGGCGACGTCGTTCCATTGCCTCTCTTTGAGGATTCATCCAAGACTAAGGATCTGATAGTTTTGGAGTCGACGGTCCTATTTGCCAAAAAAGGTTTCGACGCGGTCTCGATAAGGGACATAGCGGCCGTCATAGGCATAAAGCCCTCCTCACTCTACAACCATTTTGAGAGCAAGGAGGCCTTGTTCGATGCCGTCATCAAGCACGCCGAGGATTTGTACCTGCTCTACTTCCAGCACCTTGACAACATGATGTCGACGGCGTCCTCCTTCTCCGAGATCCTGGACATCGTGTTCCTTGAGCCCATCAAGATGTCCAATACCTTCACGTGCTTCGCCTTTTCCTTGATCCAGACCGAGCAGTTCCGCTACAACAGGGCCTCAATGATCTTCACCAACACTTTCCTCGACTACAGCATCAATTTCTTCAAGATCCGTTTCGAGGACTGCGTCGTCAGGGGCCTGTGCCAGCCTTTTGACTGCCGGACAGTGGCCATGGTCATAATGCACAGCGTTTTGATCGGCATCAACCTCCGCGTGCATGAGTACCTCGAACAGCACCCGCCCTATTCGTTCGCCGAAATGTTTAATGATCTCAAGCAGTTTATCATGCGCATAGCTTGTCCAGAATAGAATATCGTGTTGATGGTTCACCGAGAGTTTTAACGACATGTCTGACGCCTAGTAGGCGTACTATTGTTCGTTTCTTTGTATTTGGTCGTTTTTGTTCACTTTTTGTGTGCGGCATCCGTGCCTGGGGCTAGATCGGCCCTAGAATCACTCGGCCGATCCGGCGCGCGGCCATGCGCTCTCGGTCCGGCCCTCTTCCCCGGAAGGCTCGCCCTTCCGTCTTTCCAGTCACAAAGCCTTTCGCTGTCCTTCGGTTTCGGCGGGACTTTGTTACTGGCGACACATATGGTCCCGGCCTCAATATCGGGATTTCTGTCGTTTTTTCCTTTTCGTCTAAGGTGGCTTTTGGAGAAAGCTGTATGCCAGTCAAACCAGAGGGTGAAGTTATTTTCAGGCTTTTCGACCAGGACGTGACCGAGAGCCTGTCCTGCGCCTTGGTGCCCACCAAAGAGCGCATCCTCATGCAGTCCACGGTCCTTTTCGCCGAAAAGGGCTATGACAACATCTCCGTGCGCGACGTCGCCGTCGCTGTGGGGATACAGGGCTCTTCCATCTACAACCATTACCCCAGCAAGCAGGCCCTGCTGGACGCCATTCTCAAACAGTCCGAGGATCTGTACTTCCTTTATCTCAACCACATCCGCGACCTGGCTGACACGGCAGGGACCATATTCGAGACCATGGACGCCATAGTGCACAATCCCAAGGACGTCCTTAACCATTGCGCCATCTATGCGTTGTCGTTGGTCAACTGCGAGAAGTACCGCAATGCTGCGTCCGCCGCTATCTATACTGATACTTACATGTCGTATAGCGTAGAATTTTATACTAAAATTTTTAATAATATAATCAAAAATGGTTTAAGTAAACCATTTGATACAAATATTGCTGCTATAATAATAAATAACTGTTTCCATACGGCCATAAGCCTGCAGATGCAGGAGTACCTTGGCCTGCAGTCGATCAGCGACATGTCCGGCATGTTCCGAGGGGTCAAGGACTTTTTGTGCCACATGGGCGCCATCGAGGCCAGGGAAAAGACGGAGACGGTGGACAGGACGGCCAGAATACAGCCTTTCCCCAAGGCCATGCTGGCCTACAAGGCCAGTTCACCGGCCGGTCACCTGGGGACGGCCAAGGAGCAGCTGGCCAAGATTTCCCCAAGGATTAGCGAGGCCTTTGCGCAAAAAGCCGAGGGTTTTCTGCGTCTCATCGAGGCCGAGACGTTGTTGCTGCCCAGGCTCAACCTGGACGGCCAGGCCGAGTCCATCTTCAAATCCTTCTCCGACAGCTACATGGAATCGGTCGCGGTGGAGTCAAATACCGCCATGGGGCCGGCCGCCGAGGCAAGGGAACTCATCAAGGCCGAGACCGAGTTGTGGCGGAAGGCCAGGGCGTTGGTCCAGAAAAAGGTCAGGGACTCTGGGGTCAAGCTCGTGGACATCGGCGAGGTGATGAAAAAGTTCGAGACCGAAAGCTATATCACGGCCAAACGCCAGCAGAGCCAGGTCCAGCCCATTTTCCTGTCGGCCGAGCGCCTCGCCGCCGCCGACAGGATGGCCCCGGACGAGGCGAGAACGGCCAGGCCCGGGAACGGTCAGTCTCCCAGAGCCGTGGACGCCCCGGGGGCCAGGCCAGGAAACGGCAAGGCCTCCAAAACCGACGACAGCCCTAAGCCCAGGCCTGGGAACTGCCATAAGGCCAAGGACTGGAACGGCCCATCTGTGTTCGTGGGTGACAGCAGGAAGGTAAAAGTCAGGGGCAGGGCAGGCCTTGAGGGCAAAGTCCAGATCGGGGATAGGTCCATTGGGCTGGATGTCCAGGTCGGGACAGACGGGGACAAGGGCAAGGAGCGGCCTCTGGGCCAGGTCACGATCTCCGCCTTCTCAGCCCAAGGTAATCTTTGGACAGGTCTGGACGACACCTGGGTAAAGGGCAAGTCAAAAAGCTGAGGCCCTTTTTTGGGCCCGTCGGCCCAGAGTCGCGAAAGCCTCCCCTGTTTAGGAGGCTTTTTTTGCGTCGGCAAAATGAGGGGCGGTCCTGGGGATTGATTGACAGGGTCGCCCGAGTGGCTTTAGGGTGGGGATTTGTCGGTTTGCCTAAAACCGCAATATGGGATTAAAGTATCAATAAATACATCAATATATAAACATAAAATAGAATATATATTCACATTAGAGATATTTTTGTCGAGCCTTGATCCCCGAGGGTAGATATGGTAACATCTGCTGCGATCAGTTTTGCCTGCCATTATCAGGTCTTGCCCGGTTGTAGGGCTTGGATCAGAACGGCCATCGACAGTGTCTACCCATGTTGGCCAGACCTCGGGGGATGGTTTTAGATTCAAGCCAGTTGCGTCTGGTGCCCCAAAGTCTGGCTGTGCGGCTGATGTCTCGGGATTTGTCCATGGGACACCGTAGCCTCCATCATTCTGGTCCCTTTAGGGCACCCTTGGTGCCACCAGTCGGTCTGACGGCCAGGAGGCTGGTGCCCTGGAAGCTGGCGGCCCCACGGACAGCCAGCGCAGTAATAGCGGCTAATCAGTATTCCTGAAGGCCGAAGCCATTCCCCAGGGAGTGGCTTCGGCCTTTCCCGTCCATCGTGTCGCCCAGCTTGGGTCGCCCGGCCCATGAAACCACAGGCCCAGGACCCTGCGAGGGTATTTTGTCCCTGGTCCGGAGGCCGGAAGAGAGGAAAAAAATGTCCGAGAAGAAGTATCGCCTGGAAACCCTGGCCGTCCACGCTGGCCAGGAAGCCGACCCGACGACCATGGCCAGGGCCGTCCCGGTGTACAGGACCACCGCCTACAAGTTCAGGGACAGCCAGCACGGGGCCAACCTCTTCGCCCTGAAGGAGTTGGGCAACATTTATGCCCGGCTCATGAACCCGACCAACGATGTCCTTGAGAAGCGGCTGGCCGCCCTGGAAGGCGGGGCGGCAGGGCTGACGCTTTCTAGCGGGACCTCGGCCGTCTACTTCGCCATCACCAACATCCTGAAGGCGGGCGACGAGCTGGTGAGCGCGGTCAACCTCTACGGCGGCACCTACACCATGTTTGACGCCATCCTGCCCCAGTCAAACGACATAACGGTCCGCTTTACCCCGGTCAACGACGAGAGGGCAGTCGAGGCGGCCATCAATGCCAAGACCAGGGCCATATTCATCGAGACCATCGGGAATCCAGTCCTGGACGTGGCCGACATCGAGCTTTACGCCAAAATAGCCAAAAAACACCATCTTCCACTCCTGGTCGACTCGACCTTTACCCCGCCGACCTTGCTGAGGCCCATAGAATATGGGGCCGACGTGGTCATCCACTCGTTGAGCAAGTGGATTGGGGGCCACGGAGTGGGGATCGGCGGCATCGTCATCGATGCCGGCCGCTTCGACTGGACGGACAAGAAGTTCAATCTCTACAACGAGCCGGACAGGGGTTACCACGGTTTAAGGTTCGCCCACGATCTGGGACCCCTTTCCCCCATCGCCTTCGCCCTGCGCCTGAGGACCGTGGGCCTGCGCAACCAGGGGCCGACGCTGGCTCCAGACGCCGCCTGGCAGTTCCTGCAGGGCGTGGAGACCCTGCCGCTCAGGGTGGCCAGGCACAGCGAGAACGCCCTCAGGGTGGCGGAATTCCTCAAGGCCCACCCAAAGGTGACCTGGGTCCGCTACCCTGGCCTGGCCGGCGATCCGTCCAAGGCCCTGGCAGACAGGTACCTCCCCAATGGGGCCGGAGGCATGGTCGTCTTCGGCGTCAAGGGCGGCCGCGAGGCCGGGGTCAGGCTGGTGGACAACATTGGCCTCTTCAGCCTCCTGGCCAACGTGGGCGACGCCAAGAGCCTTATAATCCACTCGGCCTCGACGACCCACTCCCAACTCTCGGGGGAGGCCCAGGAGGCCGGCGGTCTCCAGGACGATCTGGTGAGGCTATCCATCGGCATAGAACACATCGATGACATCCTGGAGGCCCTGGATGAGGCCCTTGGGCTTGTCTGAGCCTCTAGGGAGGCTTATAGTGGGTATGAGCCCTGGCCAGACATGGGCCGGGGCTCATGAAATTTGCCGGCAAGGAGGAATAAAGGGCTGAGCCGGATTAACGATCCACCACAATTACTGTGATGGTGATGACATCGTCTTTGACAAGCCAAAAGATGTGGCCTATTGGGGCAATCGTTTAAACCTACATGGCACTTTTGTGTCTGGCGTTAAATGGAGGCGGTTTCATTTGATGGGGCCGTAAAAATACCTGGAAGGCCCAGTGACCCGGAATGCCATCTGATGGAAAGCTTCATTTGGAGTACCTGGAGACTGGGCTTCCGTGATATTAGTGGGTATTATGATTTAGTATTAATACGGAAATCATAGCATATTTAAATATTATTTTCTCATTTATAGATTAAAATATATATTACCAGCATAACATCAAAATTAGATTAAATTATTAGATAAATATATGATATTTAGAAAATGAATATAATTAAAGGATCGTCTATAGTGATCTCACGCATCTATTAATATCGCTAATGCCAAAAATTTATGTAATCAAATTGGTACAAAAGTTGAAATGGAGAACTTTACATAAGCTAATGATTATATTTTCAGAGCTACAGAAACAATATTGCGGAAGGCACATGTGGGCCAGAGGATTTTTCAGCTGCACGAACGGAAATGTAACCGATCAAATGGTCGCCGATTACATATGAAATCAAGGTAATGATTTGGATGATGACTTTAAAATTGACACAATGTATCTCATACGGCTTAAGCCGCATGACGTCTTCTGCCTTTCAGAGTACCGGCTTTAGCCGCTCAAAAGCGAATTCAGTCGCTATATTTTTTTAAATCACCAGTTTTAGCAGGTGGTTGTCCACTTCAATCTGTATTGGATAAATAAAATTTCTAAAGTTATAATTATAAATTTTATTAATTAATTTAATGCATAAAAAATGCATCAATTATATATAATTTGAAAATTTTATATTAAATTAGTAAATAACATATTTAATATTATTATTTTTATATCGCTTTTTTTTAGAGATTGAAATAAGGTTAAAGGCAGGAACATCGTATCTTGGATCTGGCCAGGCGTTTCTGCCTGGCCAGGAGAAAAAGGCCCAGGGCCAGGCCGGCCAGGCAGGCGGCCATGGCCGCCCAGGAGGTGGGGGCCAGGCCCAGGGCCCTGGGGCCACGGTAGTCGCCCCTGAGGGGATCGACCAGGAACCTTAGGAGCCCGGCCAGGGCCAGGTAGGCCGAGACCACCAGGCCGGCCGGGCGGGAGCGGCCCAGAAGGAACATCAGCGCCGCCGTGATCAGGAGCAGGCCCAGGCACTCCATGATCTGGGTAGGGTACAGGGGGATGCCCGGCGGGGCCTGGGAGAACCGGGGGAAGGTCAGGGCCAGGGGGAAGGATCCCGGGGCCGGGCGGCCGTGGCAGCAGCCGGCCAGGAGGCAGCCGACGCGGCCGATGGCCTGGCCCAGGGAGAGGGCTGGGGCCAGGGCGTCGGCCATGACCAGGAAGTTCAGGCGGAGAACGAGGCAGGCCAGGGCGGCGGCCAGGAGGCCGGCCAGAAGGCCTCCCTGGAACATGAGGCCGCCCTGCCAGTATTGGAGGGCCTCCAGGGGACGGCCGGCGTAGAGGCTGGGGTTAAGGAGGACGTAGGCCAGCCTTGAGCCCAAAAGGCCGGCGATGACCAGCCAGAAGGCCAGGTCAAAGGCCCTCCTGGGGGAGGTCCCGGCCCTGGGGGCGGTATAGCCCAGAAACGAGAGGGCGGCCAGGATCGCCAGGATGAGGGCCAGGCCGTAGGGGCTGATGGCCAGGGGGCCCAGCCTTAGGTCATGGGGCCACACCGCCCACCGCCGTCAGTGCTTGAAGGCCCGCTGGCCTGTGAAGACCATGGCCACCGGGGGGGAGGCCAGGTTGGCCGCCTGGAGGCTCTCGAAGTCGCGCAGCGAGCCCCCAGGGTGGGCGATGGCCGTGACCCCCTGGCCGATGGCCAGATCCACGGCGTCCCTGAAGGGGAAGAAGGCGTCGGAGACCATGACGGATCCCCTTAGGTTGCCGCAGGCCTCGTCGACCTGGGCCTCGATGTCGGACACGGCCTCGTTGGGCTTGGAGCCCAGGCGGGCCGCCCTGGAAAGCTCAGGGAAGGTGAGGCCGTGGTTGGAGAAGGCCAGGTGCTCGGCGTAGTTGCGGCGGGCCTTGAAGATGGCCACCTCCACCACGCCGACGCGATCCTGCTGGCCGCAGCCGATGCCCACAGTCACCCTGTCCTTGACGAAGAGGACCGAGTTGGAGACCACGCCCTGCTCGATGGCCCAGCCAAAGAGGAGATCGCGGCGCTCGGCCTCGGAGGGCGGGCGGGCGGACTCCAGGCGCTCGCCGGCGCGATCGGCCGTGGCTGGCCTGAAGTCCCCTGGCGCCTGGACGCGGCTCACGGCGGAGTGCTGGAGGACCAGGCCCCCGTCAATGAGGCTCTTGATGTCCAGGAACCTCTGGTAGCGGAACTCGGAGAGCCTTTCGATTTTTGGCAGGCGGAAGATCCGCAGATCTGGTTTTTTGGAGAGGATTTCGACGACCCCCTCCTCGAAGTCGGGGGCGGCCACGACCTCCATGTACCTCTCGACCATGCTTGAGGCCGTCGCCCTGTCCAGGGCCCGGTTGACGACCAGGGCCCCGCCGAAGGCGGCCACCCTGTCGGCCTCGAAGGCCTTGTGGAAGGCGCTGGCCAGGCTGTCGTCGGCGGCCGCCCCGGAGGGGTTGTTGTGCTTGACGATGACGGCCGTGGGTGAGTCCGTCAGGTACCTGAGTATTCCCAGGGCAGAGTCGACGTCGGTCAGGTTTGTCTTGGAGGGGTGCTTGCGGCAGCCGAAGACCAGATCCTGGCCCGTGGCCCCGATGTCGGAGACCAGGCCCTGGCCGGGCCCCACGAACTCCAGTCCCGAGAGGGCCAGGTTGCCGTTCACCAGCCGGTAGAGGGCGGCCGGCTGGCCCGGGTTCTCCCCATACCTGAGGCCGCTCTTGACCGGACGGCCATCCTCGCCCGGGAGGGTGAAGAGCCTCTTCTCGTACCTGAGCTCAGTCTCGCCCAGCCTGATGGTCAGCTGATCCGGGAAGTCCTCCGTCAGGTCCTTCCGGTAGATGTCCTTTATGTCGCCAGAACCCATTGCTCACCAGTCTTGCGCAGCCGGGTGCCGCGTCTTACGCATGTGGCGTCGGGGCGAGTGGAGCCGGCCACTCACCTGCCGCCGTCCGAGGAGATGGAGGTGGCCGGGGTGCCGATGGAACCCAGGCCCAGAAAGTCGAAGACCAGGCCAACTCGGCGGTCGTCGTAGGTGTTGGAGAGGAAGAGGGACACGCCGTAGCACTGGGCGCTGTATGAGATGGTGAAGTAGCTCTCCAGCTCCTTGTCCTGCTTGAAGTCGTAGCGGGAGGAGAGGGTGGCGCTCCAGCCGCCGGTCAGGTTCAGGCGGGCGTCGCCCCTGATCTGGCTGATGTCGTAGAACTGCGACGGCCCCTGCCGCGGGGTGGGGTTGTCGTAGTCGTAGATGAGGCCCAGGGAGTCGCCCCTCTGGCTGTGGATGTTCAGGGAGATCTCATGGCGGGTGAATTTGCCGGCCCGCCCGTCAAAGCGGGAAAGGAGCCTGGCCGAGACGGCGTCGATGACGTTGCTCTCCAGCTCCAGCTCCAGGGGCCCGACCCCCCGCTCAAAGTAGTCGGTCGTGTAGTAGCGGGCCCAATCCTTCTCTGCCCAGTCGATGTTGTCGGCGAACTCGTAGCTGGAGTAGACGCCTAGCTTGAGTATTTGGCGGTAGTTGTTGTACAGGAGGTTCCCCATTGGATCGCGGACCGGGGTCTTGGTTGTGAGGGTGTTTCTTAGGCCGTAGCGGAAGGTGCGGCGGCTGAGCCTTCGGTCCAGGATGTCGAAGAAGGGCAGATCGTCCTGGGAGGGGGCCTCGACCACCTCGAAGGAGAGGATGGGGGTCACCTGGTGCAGGGTCCCGGAATCCTGTCCGAGGCCGAAGACGCGGCTCAGGGAGGTGGTCAGCTCCAGGTTTAGGTTCCCGGAGAGATCGGTCTCGAAGTCGTCGTGGAGGGCATGCCCCAGCTCGGTTGGCTTAAGGCCCCTGGGGAAGTAGGCCGTGCTCTTGGCCCCGCCGTCGACCTTGAGGTTCATGACCGAGCCGATGTCGAAGTTCCAGAAAAGCGACGGTGAGAGGGACAGGCGGTGGCCGGTCTCCGAGACGTAGCTGAACCTGTCGCTGCGCCGGGTGAAGTAGTCGTACTGGACGTCAAGGCTCAGCCGGGGCCCGCCAAGGCTGCCTGGCATGGACGGCCCGAAGCCCAGGGGGCGGCTGACGATGTTGTACTGGATCTTCGGCAGGTTCTGGATGGTGTCGATGTTGTTCCGTCGGTAGAGGTTGTCGTTGTAGGTCAGCGAGCCCCTGATGTACGTGTCGGCCCCCGCCCTCTGGGCGAAGAAGGTCGAGAGCCTCGACGGGTCCAGCTCCTCGTTGACGGTCCGTCCGAAGTGGCTGGAAAAGAGCTTCTGGGAGATGAGGAAGCCGTCGATGTCGCTCCTGAAGGCGTAAAGAAACATGGGGTCGGAGACCAGATCAAGATCCAGGTTCAGGTTCCAGTCGGCCACGTTCCAGGAGTTCTGGGCCCGAAGCCAGAAGAGGTCCTTGACGTTGCGGTCCATGGTCCCCGCCGAGCGGTAGGAGTAGACGTTGTCCTCCTTGTCCTTTAGGTAGGTGAGGATCCAGATGCCCTGGCCGGCGTTGAGGTTGTAGCGGCCCTCCAGGGTCATGGCCAGGCCGCGGTTTGAGCGCCAGACGGGGGTGACGGTCAGATCGTAGTCCTCGGCCAGTTCCCAGAAAAAGGGCGTGGCCAGGAAGAAGCCGTCCCGCTTGGAGTGGCTGATGCTGGGGACAAGGAAGCCGGTCTGCCGGTCGCCCTTGATGGGCACGGCGAAGTAGGGGGCGTAGAACATGGGGAACCACTTGTTGCTGAAGCTTACCCCAGTGGCCGTGGCCAGTCCCCCGCGGTTTATGAGAAGGTTTGAGGCCTTTAGCCTCCAGGAAGGCTCGGGGCCGTCGCAGGTGGTGAAGACGGCCTCGTTGACGTATATCGTCTCCTCCCCCTGCCGCTCAATGACGTCCCCCTCCACATAGTAGTGGCCCTGGGGAAAGAAGGCCTTGCCGTCGTAAAGCTTGGCCAGCCTGAGATCCATGTTGACTGCCGCCCTGGCCGCCGTGGCCATGAAGTCGGGCGTCCTCATCCGGACCTCCCCGCTGATCTCGGCCGTCTGGCTTGGGTCGTGCCAGAGGGCCCTCTGGCCGGAAATTTCCTCAAGGCCCCTGGTCTTGACCACGTTGCCCATGAACTCTAGCCTGCCGGTGCCCTCATCGAGACGCATCTCGTCGGCCTGTATGACCACCTCCGGGTCGGCCTGGGTCACGGTCATCCTGACCCTTTCGCCCTGCTCCAGCTGGAAGATGGGTTCCGGCCCCGAGCCGTACAATGGCTGGCCATGGGGCCCGGCCTGGGGCTCGGGGGCAAAGGCCTCCTCCGGGAAGGGGCCAGGGACGGGCTGGTCCTCTGGCCAGGGGGCGATCTCGTCCGCGTACTCGACAATCATCTCGGGGGTAAAGGCGTTTTCCGGCGGGTCAAGGGCCTGGGTGAGGGTGGGGGCCTGGGCCCTGGCCTCCCTGGGGAAGGGCAGGGCCAGGAGGGCCAGGAGTGCCAGGAGGGCCAGGGGCCAGGCCGAAGCCAGGCCAGGACTGCTATGCCTGGGCCAGGCGCTCAATTGGACTCCACGTCGCCGGCCCCGGTCAGGTAGGCCCTGGTCTCGCCCACGGTGAAGAGGGAGCCGCTCAGGACAACCAGATCCTCCGGGCCGGCCGAGGCTGCGGCCGCCTCCAGGGCCTCCGGGATGGACGGGTGGAGGCTGTGGGGGCAGCCCGGGGGGCCCAGGGCACCGATGATCCTGGAAAGGAGAAGTTCAGGGCTGGCCGCCCTGTGGTAGGCGGGCCTGGTCAGGTAAAGACGGTCTGCCTCGCCTATGATGGGGCCAAGGACCCCGCCGATGTCCTTGTCGGCCATGACCCCGACTATCAGGTGGAGCCTCCGGCGGGGGGTTGCCCTGATGAGGGAGGCCAGGGCCAGGGCCCCGGCCGGGTTGTGGGCCCCGTCCAGTATGAGGGGGGCCGCCGACGAATGGCCTGGGGGCCAGGCCCCGGGGGCGAAGGTCTCGGCCCGGCCCGGCCACCTGACGGCCGAGAGCCCCCCGGCGGCGGCCTCCGGGCCTATGTCGTAGCCCAGACCGGCCAGGGTCTCAGCCAGAGCCAGGGCCATGGCGGCGTTGTCGGCCTGGAAGGGGCCGGCCAGAGCCAGCGGGAGTCCCTCGAGCCTCCACTTTGGGCCGTGGTAGTCGATGGCCGGGTGGCCGGCGGGGCCGACCGGCCGGACCTCGTAGTCCCGGCCCAGGAGGTAGCTCGTCGGGCAGCCGCACTCGGCGATCCTGGATGATATCGTGTCCAGGGCCGGCCCGTCCAGGCGGCCGCCGACGAAGGGCGTGCCCGGCTTTATGACGCCGGCCTTCTCGAAGGCTATGGCCTCGATGGTCTTGCCCAGGTGGTCGGTGTGCTCTAGGCTCACGTTGGTGATGCCGGAGACCAGGGGCCTGATGACGTTGGTGGAGTCCAGCCTCCCGCCCAGGCCCGTCTCGATGACCGCCAGGTCGGCCTTTTCCCGCTTGAAGAACAGAAAGGCCATGGCCGTCACGAACTCGAAGAAGGTCGGGGGCGAGGCGGGGTCGGTGGCCGGCCAGACCTGGGCCGCCAGGGAGGCCACGTCCAGCTCGGGGATGTAGTCCCCGTCCAGCTGGATGCGCTCCCTGAAGGTTATCAGGTGGGGCGAGGTATATAGGCCCACCTTGAAGCCGGCTAGCTTGAGGCCGGCGGCCAGCATGGCCGCCGTGGAGCCCTTGCCGTTGGTCCCGGCCACGTGGACGAGCCTCAGGCCGTCGTGGGGCCGATCCAGGTTGTCCAGGATGCGCTCCATCGATTCCAGGCCGAACTTCATGCCGAATTTCTGGAGCTCGAAGAGCCTGGCTATGATCCCATGGTAGTCGCCTGGGTTTTTTGTTGCTTCCATGAGCGTCTTTGTCGGCCAAGGGGCCTTTATTCCGGTCAGTTTGGCTTGGCGGACGGGAAAAGGGGGGAAGCCCCTGGGCCGCCACCTGCGGGCGGGAGCGGCAAGTCGGTGGGGTCCGGTTAAGTCCTGGGCCTAAATTCTAGCCAAATGGCCTCAAAATGTAAACAAGTGTGGGCAAGAAAAACCAAATGCTTGCTTAAAAAAGCATATGTTATGGTTGGGCCAATATTGTACCACCAGATATAGTGGTGTCAAGTACTAAATTTCAGCCTTGAGGTTCAGCGGGAGCGACGCCAAGGGCACCAAGATCATGGCCATATGCGGGGGCGGGTAGGGAAAGGGGGAGGGCGATCCCTTGAAACCTGGGACGGCACCCGTCGGCGCCTTGGAGGCGGGGCAAGTCCCCAGGGCCGCTCCGGGGACAGCCTGGGCTCGGGGAGGAGGATCGGAGCCGTGGCCAGCCCGCATCTTTCCGCCCCCTGCCAAATGCCGGCCACTCCGTCAGGGCTCAAGGGCTAAGGGGGACCAGCTTGGCGAACTGGACCAAGATCGTCTTCTTCCCGAACTGGTCGAAGTCTATGGTGGCCCTGGGCCCCTCCATGGCCACAACCGACCCCGGCCCGAACACGGGGTGGCTGACCCGCTGCCCCAGCGCGGGACGCTGGCATTCCTCCCCCCTTGTGGGGGCGGCCCCCTTGCCCCGGGCCTTCCCCGGGGCCCGGCGCGGCGGGGGTATTTTCGCCTCCTGGACGCCGATGGCCCTCTTGGGAAGGTCGTGGGCGGAGTTCATTACCTCGTCGAGGAGTTCAAAATCCAGGCTTCCGTGGTAGGGGGACAGGCTGTCAGTCCCGGTAGGCCGCCCGTTTTGGAAGACCTCGGCCAGGCCTGGGCCCAGTCTGGCCAGGAACCGGCTGGGGCAGGGGGACCCTCCCCAGTTATCCTTTAGGGGCATGGTGACCACCAGCTGGTCGCAGGCCCTGGTCACGGCCACGTACATGAGCCTCAATTCCTCCTCTATGTCCTGGGAGCTTTTGACGTAGGCGGAGGGGAAGCGGCCCTCGACGGCCGAGATGACGTATACCTTGGGCCACTCCAGGCCCTTTGCCGAGTGGATGGTGGACAGGGTGAGATCGTTTCTGTCCTTCACGTCGCCCTGGCCCACGACGAGGGTATTGGGCGGGTCCAGGGTCGTGTCGGCCAAAAAGGAGACCAGGTCCGGGGCCTCGGCGGCCATGTTCCTTATCTCCATGAGGTCCTGGAGACGGGATGGGTAGTCGTCGGGGAAGAGCCGCGGGAGAATCCCGGAGTAGAAGTCGAAGACCTCCTTGGCCACCAGCGCCGGTTCCAGGGGGCCGAGGCAGATTGAGGCCAACAGATCCCTCAGTGAGGAGAGGCTTTTCCGTGCCTTGTCCTTGTAGGCCGGGGCCTGGTCCAGGGAGGAGAGGTATTCTTCCTGCCCCAGGGCCCAGAGCGCCGCCTTCTCCTGGCCCTTCGGGCCCAGGCCATCCACGTGGCCCAGGACCCTCCTCAGGCTCTGGCCGTCCCTGGGGTTGACCGCGAGCCTCAGGTAGCAGAGATAGTCCTTGGTGTGGGCCATCTCCAGGAACTTGCGGCCACCGTACTTGCTGTACGCCAGGCGCCGTTTGGTCAGCTGGCTTTCCAGCTCGAAGGAGTGGGATCCGGCCCTAAAGAGGACGGCAATGTCCCTGGGGGCCAGGCCGGCCCTTAGGTCGGCCTCTATGGAGCCCGCCACGGTCACGGCCTCGTCCCTGGTGTCGTCCAGGAGCAGGATTTTGACCGGGGGGCCGTCCGGGCGGTTGGCCCGGAGTGTCTTCTCGAAACGTTCCCTGGCCTGGGACAGCAGGTGGTTGGCCACGGCCAGGATCTGGGGGTGGCTCCGATAGTTGTCTTCCAGCGTAAGGATCTTGGTCCCCTGGAAGATATCCGGGAAATCCATGATGTTGCGGAAGTTGGCTCCCCTGAAGCCGTAGATGGACTGGGCCTCGTCGCCCACGGCGGTCACGTTAAGGTGGTCCCGGCCCAGGAGGGCGGTCAGTCTGGCCTGGATGGGGTTGGTGTCCTGGTACTCGTCGACCAGGATGTGGCTGTAGCGGGAGGCTATCTCCCGGCGGACGCCCTCGTCGCCTGCCAGGAGCCTCTCCAGGTTGACCAGAAGGTCGTCGAAATCCATCAGGTCGTTTTCCTGCTTGTGCCGGCGGTAGGCGGCGAGGATTCGGAGAAGGGCCGTCTCGAACTCCAGGAGGTGGGGGAACGACGACTGCATGAGCCGTCCGACGTCGGTGTCCTTGTTGACGGCCTGGCTGAAGATGTTCTGGATGGTGTTCCGTTTGGGGAAGGCGGCATGGCCCTTGTGGGCCGGGTCCTCGCCCCTGAGGCGGCCTATGAGGGTCTCTGAGTCGTCCTGGTCCATGATGCCGAACTGGCTGGAGAAGCCAAGCTTCGGGGCGTACCTCCGCAGGATGGAGTTGGCCAGGGAGTGAAAGGTGCCGCCGTTGACCATGCCGGCCCTGTCGCCGACGAGGGAGGCGCAGCGCGAGAGCATCTCGGAGGCGGCCTTGCGGGCGAAGGTAAGCAGCAGTATGGATGAGGGGACTATGCCCTGGTCGACCAGCCAGGCCACCCTGTGGACCAGGGTGCGGGTCTTGCCGCTTCCGGCCCCGGCCACTATCAGGAGGGGCCCGTCCAGGTGGGTGGCCGCCTGGAACTGGGTCTCGTTCAGCAGACCCCTGAGTTCCAGGCGCGTGTATCGGTCGCGATCGTTCATGGTCCTTGGGGCGGCGTCTCCCTGGGGTTATCGTTTTTGGGCCGGCCTGGGTTCAGGGGTGGACCGGCGCGAGGAAATCCCTGGCCGCCTCTATCAGGCCCTCTATGGTCGAGATCCTGGCCTCACGGGCCACCTTGAAGCCCAGAGCGATGGCCGCCATGGAGGTGACGGGGCCGATGGAGACCACCGGGAGAGAGGCCCGCCTGTCCGCAGGGACGTGCTCGGCCAGGCCCCTGGCCGTGCTGGCACTGGTCAAGGTGGCCAGGTCAACCCCTCCCAGAAAGTCGCCGTCGCCCAGGCCCCCCCCCTCCCCACCGCTGGGGTCGAGCCCTGCCCAGTCGGCCGTGGCCGTCTCGTACAGGGGGACCACGTCCAGGGCGAAACCGAGCCCGCGGAGGCCCTCCACCAGGATGTCCCTGGCCTCGCTGGCCCTGGCCAGGAGAGCCCGGCCGGCCGGCAGCCCCGAGAATGCCTCCACCAGGCCCTCGGCCACGAAACGACTGGGCATGATGTCGGCCGCCAGGCCGAAGTCAGCCAGGGCCCCGGCGGTGCCAGGGCCGATGACGGCTATCAGGAGGCCGTGTAGGGCCCTGGCGTCCAGTCCGCGGCCAAACAGGGCCTTCATGAAGATGGAGGCCCCGTTGGGTGAGGAGAGAATGAGGTACCGATAGCCGGACAGGGCCCCAAGGGCTGCGTCCAGGGCCGGGTTAGGCGAGATGGGCTTGATCTCGATGGCCGGCCTCTCCAGGACATTGGCCCCCAGTTCCCTAAGGGAGGCGGCCAGCCGGCCCGACTGCTCCCTGGTCCTGGTGACCAGTACAGTCTTCCCGAAAAGTGGCCTCTTCTCGAACCAGCACAGCCTGTCCCTGAGCCCAACGACCTTCCCGACCACCAGGAGGGCCGGGGCACCCAGGCCGGCCCTGGCCGCCTCCCCCGGGAGGGAGCCAAGGGTCGCGGCGGCCACCCTCTGGCGGCCGGTGGCGCCCCACTGGATGAGGGCGGCCGGTGTCCCTGGGTCCTTTCCTGCCTCCACCAGCGAGCGGCAGAGGCCGGAAAGGTTTTCCACACCCATGACCGCTGCCAGGGTCCCCAGCCGGGCCAGGGCCCCGAAGTCATGGGCAGAGGCCTCCTTGCCCGGTCTCTCGTGGCCCGTTATGATGCCCACCTGGGAGGCCAGGTCCCTGTGGGTCAGGGGGATGCCGGCCGCAGAGGCCGCGGCTATGGCCGAGGTCACCCCGGGCACGACCTCGAAGGGGATGCCTGCCTTTTCCAGCTCCAGGGCCTCCTCGCCGCCCCGGCCAAATATGTACGGGTCCCCGCCCTTGAGCCTCACCACCGTGCGGCCGGACAGGGCCTCCGAGACCAGGAGCGCGTTTATCTCGTGCTGCCTCAAGGCGTGGCGCGAGCCGACCTTGCCGGCGTATATCTTCCTCGACTCGCTTGGCGCCAGGCCCAGCAGTTCGGGGGCGGCCAGATGGTCGTGGACGACCACATGGGCCCTGGCCAGGACCTGGGCCCCCCTTAGGGTCAGAAGCCCGGGGTCGCCTGGGCCGGCCCCGACCAGGTAGACCTGGCCGGGCCTCTTGGCGGTCGCGTCGCTCATCTCGGGGTCCCCTCCAGGATCTTTTCCGCCACCAGGCGGCCCAGGGCGGCGGCTGCGGCCAGGTCGCGGTAGGCGCTTTCGCCCCCAGCGAGAATGATCCCCCTACCCTCCGCGGCCAGGGCCGCCCGCATGACCAGCCGGCCCCCCGGGCCGTCTTGGCACAGGGCACCCACGGGGGCCGTGCAGCCCAGGCCCAGCCGCCGCATGAAGGCTCTCTCGGCGGCCAAGGCCAGGCCAGAGGCCTCGTGGTCCAGTCCCTGGAGCAGGGCCGACACCCGATGGTCGCCCTCGCGGAACTCCAGGGCCAGCTGGCCCTGGCCGGGAGAGGGTGGCATGACTTCGGGTGGCAGATCCTCGACCGCATGGCCGTGCCCAGGGGCCAGGCGTACCAGGCCGGCCTTGGCCAGCAGTATGGCCTCAAAGTCCCGGCCGACCTTCGCGAGTCTAGTCTCCACGTTGCCCCTAAGCGGCATGATCTCCAGATCCTCGCGGAAGGCCTTGAGGAAGGACCCACGCCTCAGGCTGGACGTCCCCACCCTGGCCCCCATGGGGAGGGTGGCCAGGCCCAGGCCCTGGGCGCAGACGAGCGCGTCCCAGGGCTCGGCCCGCTCCATGGCCGGGCCCAGGACGAGGCCATCTGGCAGCTCCGAGGCCAGATCCTTCGCGCTGTGGACGGCCAGGTCGATCTGGCCGCCCAGGAGGGCTGACTCGATTTCCTTGACGAACAGACCCTTGACGCCCTGGGGGCCATAGGGCCGAGAGGAGGGGTCGTCGCCGCTGGTCCTGATGGCAAGGAACTCAAATACCTCCCCTGGATTGAGCTCATTGAGCCTCTTCACCACGGCCATGGTCTGGACCCTCGACAGGGAACTCCCCCGGGCCCCGACCCTCAACGGCGGGCGGCCCTCAGTGGACGCCACAGCCGGCACATGACGACGAGGAGCAGGAACCGCAGGACGACGAGGAAGATGGGGAACCGGAGGCCAGGTCCATGGAGCCCCCAGATGGGCCGCAACGGAAGCTTGAGAGGTGTTTCTCGCAGTTGGCCTCGCCGCAGCCTGGGCAGGTAACGGTCTCAGAGCGGCTCAGGACGAGCTCCTCGAAGTCATGGCCGCAGTCAAGGCACTTGAACTCATAAATGGGCATAAATCCGAACCTCTGGCATTGAAAAAGACCCTAAGTGCGCTAGCCTGGGCCGGCCAGGCCCAAAGAACAGGGGGAGGCTGGCTTCTGGCCTGTGCGTACCGGGGCCGTTGACTACAGACATATTACCACTTTAGGCGCAATCGTGGCAAATACCAGACGCCCGCACGCGAGCCTTTTCCCCTGGGACAAAAAAAGGTTGACCTGGAAACGCAGCTATGATACATATCTTCTCTCCAAAGGTGAATGTGCCTTTGCGGTCCCATCGTCTAGCGGTCTAGGACACCGCCCTCTCACGGCGAAAACAGGGGTTCGATTCCCCTTGGGACTACCAGCCGACAATCCCGGCAAGTACGATATAGGCCGAAAGCCCTTTAAATTAAAGGCTTTCGGCCTTTTCTTTGTCCAATGGTTGACCGTCTAATACCGCCTTTTTCCGTTGACACCCAAGATTATTGAGGGTATATTTGAGGGTATCTTACCTTCTGGAGGAGTCGATACCCTCATGGCGCTGACCGACCTTTTTCTGCGAAATCTCAAACCTCCGGCCAAGAGCACGAAATACCCTGATGGCGGGGGCATGTACCTTTTCGCCACGCCAACTGGCCTAAAGTCCTGGAGGTTCAACTATAAGTTTGAAGGGCATTTTTATACCCTGACCTTGGGAAAATACCCTCTGGCCTCACTGAAGGAAGCCAGGGAAAAGCTGGCTGAGGCGAAAAAAAACCTTGAAGCCGGGGTTAATCCCTGTGTCCAAAAAAAGGCTGAGAAAAACGCTGAAAGATCTCAAAACGATAATTCATTTGAAGTCATTGCGAGGGAATGGTTTGAGAACAAAAAAACTACTCTAGTTCCAGAGTACTCCAAAAGGATATGGGGCAGAATTGAGAAAGACTTACTGCCATTTCTTTCTATTAGGCAAATTTCAGAAATAACAGCTCTGGAATTATTGGAAGTTTTACGTAAAATTGAATCAAGAGGATCAATTGTCACCGCTCATAGGTGTCTACAATATTGCGGCCAGGTTTTCCGTTACGCCATAGCCACAGGGCGGATGACCCACGACATCTCAACAGATCTGAAAGGTGCCCTAAAACCTGCTACGCATGACCACATGGCCAGCCTCACTGACCCTAATGCCATAGGCGGTCTTTTAAGAGCTATCGATGGGTATAGCGGTAACCCTATAGTAAAGTTGGCTCTACAGATAGCTCCCTATGTCTTCGTAAGGCCAGGAGAGCTACGACATGCCGAGTGGGCTGAATTTGATTTTGACAAGGCGGAATGGCGTATACCTGCCGACAAAATGAAGATGAAGCAGATCCACATAGTCCCTCTGGCCACTCAAGTAATCAATATCATGAACGAGTTGCGCTGTTATTCCGGCACAGGTCGGTATCTCTTTCCAAGCATGAGGACCAATGATAGGCCTATTTCAGATATGACCCTCCTTGCTGGCTTAAGAAGACTGGGGTTTTCCAAAGAGGAAATGACCGTCCACGGCTTCAGATCCATAGCCTCGACCATACTAAATGAGAAGGAGTACAATCGGGACTGGATCGAGAGGCAGTTGGCCCATAGCGATCATGGCGTCAGAGCATCTTATAACTATGCTGATTATCTGTCAAATCGCAGGATAATGATGCAGGAATGGGCTGATTACTTGGATACATTGCGATAAATTTTACCAATAGAAATTAAGTATTATATTATTAAACATATAAAAAGAGTTAAAATTTTTTAAATATGGCTATGATGTAAATAAAAAAGCGGTCACAATTTATGACCGCTCTAAAACTTAATATCTAGGAACGATTTATAAAAAAACAACAGGCACTTCTATCTTACGGTTTATCCCTGTAGAAGTGCCTGTTTTTTTTAATAAGCTTAATCAAACGTTAAAATTAAGCTAACTTATGGGCAATTTTATTTTCCAAAAAATTTTAACGTTTAAATTTAATATATATACACACAAACTAAATTTATTTTTGTAATCAGAGTTATGATTTTACGACGACAAATAAAAAAAGTTTCACTAAGATAGTGGATAAGTTTCTTTTATTTATCGAAGCCGGACGGCCCCCGCCGAAGGGATTTATGATCAATAATTCTTTATAATAGTAATGCAAATTTCTCTAAATAAGAAAACTAATATGACATTCAATAGATCAAATTATTTGCTTTCTATCTTAAATTGTATGAAAGGTTTTTTCGCTAAAGCATATCATAATCTCCTTTTTTGTGATTTCCCTGACTTTTTTTAAAGGTCGGGTGTCAGTTTAAAACCATTATTAATGAAATTAATAATATCTGATTTAAACCAACGATTCTGTCGCCCAAAGCGCATAGGCTTTGGGAACTTGCCTTCTTTTAACCAACAATAAAGCTTGGTGGCCCCGCACCGAACAAGAGAAAGAACTTCTTTTGTATTGCAGGTAGTCGGGGACTCAGAGTTTATTTCGGTCATAAAGTCGACCTCAACTGTACCCATAAGTTTGCCCATCTGAAATCTTATCATAATCTCAATGATTTTGTCAATATTTTTTTCACGGGCATAGATAACAAACAATTTGTAAAAAAACCAGTTGTTATCCTACTAAGCATAAGCCCAAAAATAATAAACTGACTCTCATCGTCTGAAAGCTACCAGTAACGTGGATTTTATAATTATTTTCAATTGCAGCATATTCATAAGGCTTATCATTTCTGATTTGTATGTGAACAAAGTAATGCGAAGCATGTTCGAGCTGGTTGGCGGGAAAGGCCAACCGAGGCCACTCAAAAGAGAAACGTTCTGATTGCCCTCTAATGACTCTGGCCATCGCACTAGATTCCCGCGGGCTTTGTCATGCGCTCTGAAATCTTTCCTGGAAATATATCGGAACCATCCACTTTGGAAGCCATGTTGGCCAAGCTTCAGGCTACAAAAGCGGGCCAGGTGGTCATCGACAAAGGCGTAGCCACGGCGGATAATGTCAAGTGGCTTAATGATAATAATTATACTTAGTTATTAAATATTAATAAAAATAATTTTAACTTTAAAAATGACGCTCTATTTAAATTAATAGCAATTTTATAGTTTTAATTTACAAATAAATAACTTAAGATGGATTAGATCACGTCTTTATTGTTATTATGAAGCCAGAAGATTAAAATAGTTAGCTACTCAGAATAGAAAATCCGAATAATTTTAATCTAAATTAAAAAAATAGATGAATATTTAAATAAACAACGTTATTAAAAAGAAAAAACTCATTGAAAGACGTATTAGTCGCTTTTCAGGAAAATTGTAGTGCGTAAAAAGTGCTTCAATTTTTTTAACTGCTAGATTTTACAGCATTTATTTTTGATATTGTCATACATGGGTTAACAAAATCGTATCCCAAACGCAAATTCAGTGGCAACGTGATCATCAATCCTGGTCATGATTTCAGAAGATTGTCATTTATGCTAGACATGAAATATGAGATGAGTGGAAATGAAAAAAAGACTAAAGAAATCCGGTCCATTCTCCCGCTATAGGGAGAATGGACACTATTAATAAGTAAAATCACAAGACATCAAACCTTGATCGCTCGCCCGCACTTCCTACATCGATAGAGCCTTATAACGTGCTTATCGACCGTTTCTCCAACCTTGGCCCCAGCCACCATGCCCGTGATGGCACCTGTTATGCCTCCCAGGATACCACCTGCGGCTGTACCGACGACTGGAACGACTGACCCGATGGCCGCACCAACGGCGGCTCCCTTGGACGTCAGGATTCCAGATCCGGCCACTCCCCCGATCACGGTCCCCATGTCGCTCCCATATGACGTCAGCTCCACATACTCCCTTGTCATGCAAACCATACAAATCGGCCTCATTCCAGGTTACCTCCCTTACTGCTTGTAGTTCAAAGCCTGACCCAGAAGCCCAAACAACTTCCGGGGCATTTCCATGAGATTATTGATGACGATATTTCTCCCAGGCATCAGTCCCTTGACCGAGTCGCTCCCCAAACCCAGGCCGTACAGCTCGATTCCCGCATCCTGAGCGAACTTGATCGCTTTCTTGGCCTCATATGGCGAATCAGGCTCCCCATCGGTCACCAGGAGAATCATTTTTCTTAGTTCGTTTAGCGGAACCATTTCCTGCATGACCCACCATAGGGCCTCGGCCAAGGGAGTATTGCCTGAAGCCCTGGCCTGAAAATTACGGTGAATCCGTTGACCGTGACCCAGCATTGGAGCCACGGTCAACCACTTATGGCCATCTTGTCTGGAAGATTTTTGACATGGAATCCCTGGAAACGCCGTGGCCGCCACATTGATTCCAGAGACATTAGCCAGTGCCTCGCATATCGAATAGACCGTCTGGCAAGCCAAATTGATCAGACGACTCATTGAGGCGGAAGCGTCCAACAGCAGATGGACGGCCACGTCCAGACCCGTCCGTGTCCCTTTTCTCCTGAAAACCTTGGGCGAGGAACCCAGGCAGACCCTATGCAGAAGACAGGGTTCCAGACGGCCACGCAGGCCAGGGCTGGCGGGTTTTATCGTCAACCCCTGCAACAGGCTCTGGAGTCTTCCCTTGAGAAGCAGGGTCGTCTTTTTGGCTGCGGCGATGTCATCTTGGCCCAACTCACCCAAGGGCAGACAACTAGGAATGGCCACCGTGACCTTATGTCCTGGCCCGTTGGCAGTGTCACTCAGGCTGGATTCCAAAAGACCATCGAAAGACTTGGGCAGTTCGTCGGTTCTTTTGCCAAGCAGTTTTTCAATGGCCGACGAGGCTATTTCCAATTTGTCGGCGGTTTTTGTGTCTTTGGTCTTGGATCCAGGCAGACAATCATCCATGCCCCGTTCGCCGTCGTTTGAACAGGAACTCTTTTGCCCGATGTCAGGGACTGGATCCAGATTTTTGATTCCAGAAAAGCCATGTCCCTTTTCAGGGGAGACCTGGCTCCTGTCTTGATCCAAGCCGTTTCGTTCAAGGTCATCCCGCTTGTCATTTTGCTCCTTAAAGACTTGTAACGTCCTGACCAAATCACGGGCGTGTCCAATGGATGCCCCAGTGTCGGGACAGCTGGCTTTGATGCCGTCAAGCACGGGCTGAAGACTTCCAGGAAGGCCAGGGCACTTTTCCTCCATGACCCTGGCCAGACTTACGGCCCTGGCCCCAATCTCGGGCACGGACCAGCCACGCACGGTCAGGAGAATCCAGTCCAGGATCATGAGATCCAGAGACTTGTCCTGTATGGGATCCTCATCGAAAAACCTCCTGACAAGCCACTCGAAGTTTTGACGACAACCAGGATATCGCTCGCCAAGAAGACGTTCCACCCTGTGGTCTTCGATGATATTGCAGACATGAAACTCAACGGGCGTAAGTCTGGCCGATCTCAACGTCCGAAAATCGGTCTCCCGGATATGGGCCGCCTCATGGTCCAGATAGCCTCTCGTCAGGTTGAGCAATTCAGTTGAGGAATTTATGGGTAAGGATGGAAGATAGATATCGTTGCCATCCGACATGGCCTTGTCTCCCCCAATGAAGACCCTGACCCCATATCTTTGTCCAAGAGCCGAGGCGATCAAGGGAAGGGATTTAATCAGTGGATTGATCATGGTCTTTGACCTACCACAGCCCCAGGCTGTCAATATTCAGGTTATTGTCGGTCTTGGAATGTATGCCGTTCTGTCCCTTGCCGCCATTTTC
>JAISEK010000098.1 GCA_031264145.1 Deltaproteobacteria bacterium | reverse complement strand
GATTGGCGGCATTTTTTATATATCTAATCGCAGTAGTTTTAGAGACACATGTTGCCCTACAAGTAGCATTTAACCCAAATCCATCAGCGGATAGCTGTACGATAAGATTAATGACATTTATGGGCGTTCTGGAGCGAAAATAAGCGGTCCCGTGAGTAGTCGGGAATGTTTTGTTACAACATCGACAGTACAGAAGAACGCTGTCATGATTTTTTACGTATCTGGCACGGATAGATATGTTGCCAGAACGGCGTATATTGTAAAATTTGCAGCCATTATTTCTGCAATAAAAGTCATTCAAATTTATATCGTCCATAATAGACCTCCTAGGTATAAAGTTAGATCATTATACCTAGCAAAGTCTCAGGCGTCAAATTTTGTTAATGGAGCTGGACCACGACCTCCTGGCCAGCGATGGATAGAACTTGGCCTTCCACTCCTGGCAAAGATGGGCTATGGTGCCGTCTTCCTTCGTCTCGCGCGTCTCGCGCGTCTCGCGCGTCTCGCGCGCCTTGCCATTCCTAAGCTCTTTCCTGAAATCAGCGGCCATCTTCCTGGCATCGCCAAGACTTATATCCGGCCAATGCCCCAGGGAATGCCGGCATTCGTTTTTTTTTGGCGCCGTGTTGGATTCTCCAGCTTTTCGTCCCACTTGGCAAGGTCTCAAGATAAAGCCCGGACGAGCCGCCGTTAAAAATTTTATATTTTTTATCTTTTGGCTTTAGATTCCGTATCTTAAGCTCTGTCAGGGGTAACACGACCTTCATTTTGGGGCCCTCCGCTTGTCTGTTACCCCAGATGTTACCCTAAAATTTTGCGCTTGTATAGCGGCCATGAAAACCATGACACCCATGAAAAACGAAACCCCTTGATTTGCAAGGGGTTTCGTGGGTGGCTTAAAAGCCATGACAAGCCATGAGAGGCTATAAAAAGGCGAATGGTGCCGAGGGACGGAATCGGACCGCCGACACGAGGATTTTCAGTCCTCTGCTCTACCGACTGAGCTACCTCGGCTCATGGACGGAAATAATGGCTGACTACGGTGAGCCTGCCCTGATCCTGACTTGTTTTGGCCCAGGTGATTTAGGTCCAAAAGAAATTTTAGTATTTTACTGCTTTGCAGTCAAGAAAAAAATGAGCCTAGCCCAGGGCAAAAGCGTCTACTTTTATTAAGCCAAAATATTTTTTTAGTCTTTTTACGTATCATAAAGCTGGTATTTATGCAAGAATTATGATGCTTTAATAAATAATATAATTATTAATATTGAATATATTATAAATAATATATTAATAGAATTCGTCAAAAATTTAAATTAAATTTTAACGCATAATTTGTATATATATTAATATTTTTAATAATATAGAACAAAAAAATTATATAAATTATATATAATAGATTATTTATATTATTAATATGTATTACTTTAAGACTTGCATTAATAAGTTTTAACTTATAAATTTTATTAATAAAATATATTAGTGAAATTTGTTTTTTATTTTACTTTCATGGTTGGATTTGACGTTTTGCCCTGGAGCCTGAGCTATCTGGCCGGCACGAGTGGCTGCGTCTCCGGGGGCCAGGCGGGGTTTGGCCAGGAAAGGCGTTTCTACTTGCCCACGCAGAAGCGATCGAAGACCTCGGCCAGGAGGTCCTCGGACAGGATTTGGCCTGTTATTTGGCCAAGGCTATCCAAGGCGTCCCCAATCTCCAGGGAGATTATGTCCGGGGGCTGGCATCCCAAGAGGGCCTGGCGGGCCAGGGAGAGACATTTCAGGCATTCCTCAAGAGCCTTTTGCTGCCTTAGGTTGGGGACAGCCTCCGGCTGCCGGCCGGGAACTATCCCGGCCATTTCCAGGACCAGTGTCTTCAGATTGTCAAGGCCTTGACCGGTCAAGGCCGAAAAGGATGGTCTTTCCGGGGAGGACCGGCCGTCAGCCAGGTCGGCCTTGCTCGTGGCCTCCAGGACCTTGGCTGCCGGTAGGCCCGGTGGCGGGCCTGCCCCTGGGGCGTTGGCCGGGTGCAGCCAAATGACTACGTCGGCCTCTTCCAGTTCCTGCCTTGCAAATTCCTGGCCCCGAGCCTCAAGCTCGTCCTCTGGGCAATCGCCCAGTCCCGCCGTGTCGACCAGTTCCACCCTCAGGCCTTCCCAACTAATTGCCGCCTCCAAGAAGTCCCTGGTGGTGCCAGGCCTGGGGCTGACCAGAGCCCGGTCACGGCCCACGAGGGCGTTGAAGAGGCTGGATTTACCAGCGTTGGGGCGTCCGGCGAGGACCAGTCTCAGGCCGTCGCGGAATACCCGGGAGCATGCTCGGATGTTGCGAAGGACCGTCAATTCGGCCATAAGATCATCCAGTTTCGCCAGAAGGCTAGAACTTTTCGCCTCGTCCCAGTCCTCCTCGAAGTCCAGGATGGCTGCCAGCTCTGCCTTGAGGCCCAGAAGCCCCTCCATTGCCGGCCTAATGCGGTGCGAGAGGGCACCCTCCAGGTGGCTGGTTGCCAGCGCGGCCTCTGCCTCGCTCTGGGCGGCCACCAGCTCGGCCACGGCTTCGGCCTGGTCCAGGCCAAGGCGGCCGTTCAGGAATGCCCTCTGGGTGAACTCCCCAGGATTGGCCAGTCTGGCCCCGGTGGCCAGAAAGGCCTCCAGGATCAGGCGCGGCACGGTGTGGCCACCATGGCAGAAGATTTCGGCTGTGTCCTCGCCTGTGAAGGAGCAGGGGGAAGGGAAGAAGGCGGCCAGAACGTGGTCGAGGATCGCCCCCGTCGCCGGGTGGACCAGTTTTCCAAAGACCATGGACCTTGGCCTGGAAACGGGGCTGGTCTGAGAGACGAAGGCTTTTTCCAGGGCCCAGGCGGCTCCCTGGCCTGAGAGCCTCACAATGCCTACCGCTCCCGGCCCGATGGCCGTGGATATGGCGGCTATGAGATCGGCCTGACTGAGGCAGTCGGCTTCTTGCAGTGGTCCAAGGGCACTCAATAGCCGCCTCCAGAAAGGCCCGGCCAAAGGGGTTGCCCAATATGGCCGGGCGTCATGGCGTGTTTTTGGGGCCGGTCAGGCCTTTGCCTTGCCGGAAGGGCGAGTCTTACCAGCCGTCGTCGGTGGCCCGAGCCTTGACCAGGGCCTTGGCGGGGACCTCGCCGGCGGCGATTGCCAACGAGGCCCCGTCGGGAGCCAGATCCACGGTCAGGGCCTGGCCGTCAAGGATGTCGCCGCTGAGCATCTTAAGGGACAAGGGGTCCATGAGTTCCGTCTGGATGGCCCTCTTGAGCGGACGGGCCCCATAGACCGGGTCGTAGCCTGCCTTGACCAGGAACGAAATTGCCTCTTGGGTCAACATCAGGGTAAGTTTCCTCTCTGCCAGCCTGCCTGCGAGAAGAGCCACCTGTAGCCTCACGATCCTCTCCAGTGACTCCAAGGAGAGCGAACCGAATATGACGATGTCGTCAATCCTGTTGAGGAACTCCGGCCTGAAATGGGACCTTAGGGCTTCCATGGCCTTGGCCTGGCGCGACTTCTCGTCCGGGTCATCCTCGACGATGTATTGGGAGCCGATGTTGGAGGTCATGATGGCGACGGTGTTCTTGAAGTCCACTGTCCGGCCCTGGCCGTCTGTCAGGCGCCCGTCGTCCAGAATCTGTAGGAGGGCGTTGAAGACCTCCGGGTGGGCCTTCTCGATCTCGTCGAAGAGCACCACGCTGTACGGCCTGCGTCGGACGGCTTCCGTAAGGTAGCCGCCCTCCTCATAGCCGACGTAGCCAGGGGGGGCACCGATCAGCCTGGCCACCGAGTGCTTTTCCATGTACTCGCTCATGTCCAGGCGGACCATGGCCGTCTCGCTGTCGAACAGGAACTCGGCCAGGGCCCTGGCCAGCTCGGTCTTGCCGACACCTGTTGGCCCCATGAATATAAAGGAGCCGATGGGTCTGTTGGGATCGCCGATCCCTGAGCGGGCTCGGCGGACCGCCCTGGAGACAACTGACAGGGCCTCGTCCTGGCCGATGACCCTCCTGGCCAACCTTTCCTCCATGCGGACCAGTTTCTCCCGCTCTCCCTCCAGAAGGCGGCCAACGGGGATGCCGGTCCACTTTGAGACGGTATGGGCTATGTCGTCTGGCCCAACCTCCTCCTTGATTAACCGGTGAGATGCGTCCTTGGAAAGGCGGTCGAGCTCGGATTCCAGGCCAGGCAGGCGACCATACTGGAGTTCGGCGGCCAGGCCCAGGTCACCATCCCGCTGGGCTTTCTCGATCTCGGCCCTGGCGGTCTCGATTTCCTCCTTCAGGGCCCCCATCTTATGGACGACCTCCTTGTCGGACTCCCAGCGCCTGGTCAGCTCCTGTTCCTTGACAGTGGCCTCCCCCAATTCCTTCTCCAGCTTGGTCAGCCGATCCCTTGCCCCTTGGTCGTGCTCCTTCCTGAGGGCCTCCCTCTCGACTGATAGGGTCATGACCCTGCGCCTGGTCTCGTCCAGATCGGCAGGCAGGCTGTCGATTTCCAGCCTAAGGCGGCTGGCCGCCTCGTCGATCAGATCGATTGCCTTGTCGGGCAGGAAGCGGTCGGTGATGTATCGGTGGGAAAGGGTCACCGCTGCTACCAGGGCCCCGTCGGTGATCCCGACCTTGTGGTGGACCTCGTAGCGCTCCCTGAGGCCCCTGAGTATGCTGATACTGTCTTCCACCGATGGCTCGGCAATCAGGACAGGGGCGAAGCGCCGCTCCAGGGCCGGATCCTTCTCGATGTTCCTACGGTATTCGCCGATGGTGGTCGCCCCCACACACTTTAGCTCGCCCCTGGCCAGGGGTGGCTTGAGCATGTTCCCGGCGTCCAGGCTGCCCTCGCTCTTTCCAGCCCCGACCAGGAGGTGCAGTTCGTCTATGAACAGGATGATCTCGCCGGCCGAGGCCTCAACCTCCTTGATGACGGACTTCAGCCTCTCCTCGAACTCTCCCCGGAATTTTGCCCCGGCCACCATGGCCCCGATGTCGAGCGAGAGGATCCTCTTGTTCTTCAGGGACTCGGGGACGTCTCCGGAGACGATCCTTCTGGCCAGACCCTCTACTATGGCCGTCTTGCCCACCCCTGGGTCTCCGATTAGGACCGGGTTGTTCTTGGTCCTCCTCGAGAGGACCTGCATGACCCGGCGGATCTCGTCGTCGCGGCCTATGACTGGGTCCAGTTTCTGCCGCCTGGCCTCGTCGGTCAGGTCGCGGGTGAACTTTTGCAGGGCCTGGTACTTTTCCTCTGGGTTCTGGTCGGTGACCCGCTGCTGGCCGCGAAGATCCTTCAAGGTCCTGAAGACCACGTCCCTCGTTAGCCCCCGACCGGACAATACCCTGGCGGCGGCGTTGTCCCGGAGATCCAGGAGCCCCAGGAGGAGATGCTCGGTCGAGACGTACTCGTCGCGCATCTTCTCGGCCTCGCCCTGGGCCAGTTCCAGGACCTTCTTGAGGTCCGGGCCATGGTAGACGGTGACCCCGGTCCCTGATATCTTGGGTAGCTTGTCCAGCTCGGACTCAAAATCCTCCAGAAGTAGGGCCACGGGCAGGCCGGCCTTGGCCAGGATTGGCCTGGTCAGGCCATCGGGCTGCTGCATGAGAGAGAAGGCCAGATGCAGGGGGGCAATCTCCTGGTGGCCTTTGCGTATGGCCAGGGACTCGGTGTCGGCGACGGCCTCCTGGCTTTTTATGGTGAATTTGTCAAACCTCATTGGGATTTCCTGAAAAACCCAGAGCCATGGCTGTGGGGAATTTAGGTTCGAAAGATGTCAAACCCTGGAAGTCAATACTGTATTTTAAGATAAATATGGTATATTATAACTATAATAATAAATTTATTCTATCAATATGAGATACAAAATTTATAATTTATAGGCAAAAAATATATACAGGTCGATACTGTTTTGAATAATTATTCTTAAATTAGCTGCTCAATATACCTTTATAATGGTCCCAACGTTGGCATCACCTAGGGGACAAACTTAACACCAAATCTGCCTGAACTACGAGCTGAGGCGACACTCGGAGGTGTCATAGTGCGAGCATCGCAGCTAGACATTTCGTTAGGGCTTAAACCTGTCAACACTGGAACTCCATATTTTGGAGCTCAAACGGCTTGCCTATGAGCAGCTCACGAGCAGAAGGTATCCCCGGCGGGCCGGCAGGACCACGGCCCTCCTGGGCCTACTTGGAAAAGTAAGGTCGAAGCAGGGAAATGTCAAGCCTTGCCGCCTGGCCCTGGTAATTTTGGGCCCAGATCAAATCAATATAAATTTAGGCATTAGGGTAATAGTTATTTATAATAATAGTATAATTAATACAATGTAAATGTTTAGGAGTCATGATGTTTAAGTTCAAAAAATTAGACACTAAAAAAATAAGTTTAATTAAAAATGATTGCTATTTGATGAATTGGCCTTTGGAGTAGAAAATGGAGCCAGTGGCTGCACACGGCTTTGAGTTGTCTTTTTCCTTGCCCTAAACACATCCTTTGACCAAGAGTGTTTCTTCAGGAAGCTTTGGGTGTACGCCTGGGCCGCCAAAGCGTGGAGACGTCAGTCCCCGTAAGAGAGTTTTTGAAAAAAAGGAGTATGGAACCTTGGCTTGGATAAAAAAAGAAGTATCCGCACCGGGACTAAAAAAAATTATTAATTTTTTTGGATAGTTATGATAAAATGCCTTTGAAGGAAGAAAAAAAAGGGTCCGATAAGCGGATTTAATTAAATATACCCTTGTTAAATAGAACGTTATGAGTGTATAATGGCTGACCAGGATTGGTTGCCCCCTGGCTGTCAGGACTGTAGGCCACCAAATGGCGGTCTCTGGCTTGGGTCTCTCGACCAGTCAGTGCCAATTCGGCCAGACGTCACTGGCAGGCCGTGGCGGACCTGTCCTGGATCTGTCAGACCTTTAAGTAAGTCCACAAATGTTTTAACATTCTGTTTTTGCTGGTTAATGTTTTAAGTTGTCCATAAAGTGGGTGGATACGCTTTTGGACTCGCCGGGTCAGCCTGGTCCTGACAAGGCCGCCCCGCGCTTATCCTGGCTGGCTCAAAGTTTGCCCATGCCGGATAAGGATGGAGTCCCTCCGGCCGTGTCCTGTCGGACAGCCAAGGGACGATTTCATTTTTTCCATGAAGGACGAAAGCATCCCATGAAGGACGAAAGCATAGATCGCCAAGCCAGTGACCTGTTGCCGGCCGGGTTCGACCCATTGGAGTCAATGCGCATCCTGACTGATTACCTGCGCAATCTCGAAGTGGCCTACAACGAGTTGATAAAAAAATCCGTCCTGAGCCAAAGACAGATTGAGGCTAACCTGCGGGTATCCTCCAAGGCCTGTGAGGACCTGGAGCAGGAAAAGGAGCGCCTGACCAAGGATTTGATAAATCTCTCCAGCCAGGTCGAGGAACTGGAGAGCCTTCTGGGCACGGCAAACCAAAAGATCATGAACTATGAGAAGCAGTCCAAGAAACTCCACCGGGATAACGAGGATCTTGAAAACAGGCTCATGAAGAAGGAAAACGACTGCAATTTCTACGTGTCGGAAAATGACCGCCTGACCAAGGACTATGAGTCCATGAGCGGCAACCTGTCCAGCGTAAACAACAGGGTCGACGATCTTGAGCGCAAGTTGGTAGCCGAGCGCAACTCCACCTTGACCCAGGAGAAGGAGGTCAGGAGGCTGTCCTCGCTCCTCTCGGAGTCCGTCAGCAAGAATGGCCTACTGGAGCAGAAGCTGTCCGAGGCAGTCGAGCAGTACCAAGAGGAAGTGAGAAAGCTAAACGACAAGCTGGGTTCGGACGCCAAACACGAGCTTGCCCTGCTCCGGAAAAGGGTAAAGATGGCCATCGCTCCAGAGCTGGACGATTATGAAAAACTATCCAGGGAAAAGCCATCGACCGAGCTGGCCAGCAACCTTAGGGCCCTGATGAGTCGCTTCGTTTCCAAGCTCCAGCAGGTTGGCCTGTTCTGAGAGAATAAAAAAAAAGCCGGCCTCTGAGGGGCCGGCTCAGAAAGAGGCCTTATTCGGCTGACTGGGAAGCGTTCCCGACTGTCGAGGCCGCTTCGGCCTGGGCTTTGTTTATGGCCTGTTCCGCCTCCACCCTGGCTTTGAATTTGTCCGCCCAGTCCTGGGCGTTCTTCTCGGCCTGGCTTATCTCGTTGGCCTTGAGGCCACCCTTGACCTCGTCGATGGTCGTCTGCAGGTCAGGGGGGTTGAAGCCGAACTGTTGGGCCAGAATGTACCAGGTCAGGCCCTGGGCTTTGTTCGCCTCCATGCCCTCGCCGGCTATGTTCATGGCCGCCAGGTTCTTCATGGCCACCGGCTCGCCCGCATTGGCCGCCTTGGTGAAGTTGTCCCTGGCCTTGGTCAGGTCCCGCGGCTGCTCAAAGAGGCCGTAGTACTCAATCGCCCCCAACTCCATGAGGGCCTGGACGAAGCCCTGGTCGGCCGCCCTGGTCAGGTAGTCCATGCCCATGGGGATGGACAGGGGGACATCCTGGCCGTTGAGATACAGGCTGGCCAGTTTAAGCTCTGCCTGGGCCAGGCCCTTGTCGGCGGCCTTTACGAAGTTGTCGAGGGCCTTCTTTTGGTCAGGGGCGGTGCCAAGTCCGACCTCGTAGCAGGTGCCGACGTTGAAGTAGGCCACGGGCTCTTCCAGGGCGGCCGCCTTCTGGTACCAGCCAAGCGCCGTGCCCAGGTTGCGCTTGGGGTTATTGTTGATGCCCCGCTCGTAGAGGTTCCCAAGCGCCAGCATGGCCCTTGGGTCATTCTCCTTGGCCTGGGCCTCCAGGGCGGCCAGCAACTGCTCGACGGTGATGGTGTTGCTGGACTGCCCCTCCGCCGGGGCCACGCTGGCGGCAGTCTGGGCGGTCTCTGGGGCTGGGCTGGCCTGGGCGCTGAGCTGCCCTGAGGCGGTGGAGCTGTTTTGAGAGGAGGCCGGCTTGTTCTGGGTCTGGCTTTCCGCAGAAAACCAGAGCCATAAGCCGATCACTAGAGGAATGAGTATCAAAAATGAACGTTTTGATATTTTTTTCATCATCTTCTAGCCAGGAAACCTCGGGCTTGAGCCAGAGGAGGAATTGCCCCTTCTCTTGGTGGAAGCGGGCCGGGTGAAAAGAACCATAACGGCTCTGATTGGTTTCCTCGATGCGCCATACGGTGCCGCGCCACGGACAGGTTGTTGCTCATCCCCTATGATCGTGGCTTCAAGAGGGCAGGGCTGAGGGGGCATCCTGCCGTTGGTATTTGACCTGATGACATAGTAGCCGGCGTGGTACGCTCCCCAAGGCCAACCCGGACCCTTGCGGTATCCTGCCTTAAGGCAGGGGCAGCCGACGATGTTTTCCGTCAAAAACCCATAGCCAGGACCGGGACTAGCTGCGGCTGGTCGGCCGCAACATTTTCTGAGGGGATTTGTAGTCGCCTCGAGGTCGCAAGCCAAGGCTTAGGAGCGAAGGCGGGCGCCCGGGGCCGCCGAGTGTCGGCTCGGACGGCTAAAAATAATGGGGCCAACCAGCCCGGTATGACCGGGCCAGCCTGACCCCTTGTTGCAACCTCGGACCTGCTAGTCGTTGAGGCTGATGTTGAGGTCCTCAAACTGGATCCCCAGGGCAACGACGATCTTGCGCAGGGTGTCCATGCGGCAGGGGCCGCCGTTCTCGACGCGCTCGATGGTTTGGGGGGAGAGGCCAGCCTTGCGCGCCAGCTCGGACTTGCTGATGAGGTGGTCCTCGCGATACTTCTTAAGAGCCTGGATGGAATTGATGGATGACATGTTGATCCTCTCTCTGCCTCATCGGTAAAGCCTAAGCCACTTTGAGGCTTTGTAGTTGGCCGTTCAAAACGGCTGGGATTAAATCCGGCTTAAGGCCGGGCTAGGGATTGAAAAGCAGGAAACAGTCCGGGATTGTGAGGCCCGCAGGGAAAGGTCGGTACAAGTCGGTCACTTGCGCGGCCATTTAGTCTGACATTGATGCGGCCATCTGTCCTGGCTGTCCCGAAAACAGCAAATTTGGTTTTTCTTCGTTTTTTATTAAAAAAAACGTCCAGAATGAAAGGAGTGGAGTTTTTTACGGCCAAAGCGCCTTGTTTTCCGAAGAGGCCCTGTATAAGCTTTCTTATGCCCAACATTGGCAAACTTGGGTTTGAATACCATTGATCATCAGCCAAACCTGTAAGCTATGTTTCGACAGATTTGGCTGAAATGTAATCCACCCCGAATGTTTAGTCGAATTGTGGCAGAAAACTAACGTGTCGTGGCCCAGCAGAATAATTTTCTCTCCTGAGTCCTAAGGAGGTTGGCTCCTTAGCGTGTTATCCATATTATGCATCAAATTTTTTTCAAGTCAAGAGAAATTTTTGCTATTATCCCCTATAAGAAATTATTTTGCTTTTTCATGCCAGTATGATCTTAAAAATCTTTCTGGCGGTTTCCCAAGCGAGACTTCAAAAAGGGATTCCCGATATATCCTCCAAGCTTTATCCCTTGTAACCCGGCTGATATTAAGAGAAAAAATTTTCACTAACTAGGCACTGACAGTTGACCAGGCTTTAATATAGGCAAATCAAAAATACTTTTATTCCGCTTTTTTCCTGGCCTTTTGCTAATGGAAGCCGAAGCCAGTCTCTTATCAGGGCTAATTGAAAAAAAATTCAAACATTTTATGGTTGCTATTTAATGTCACTCTGAGTATTATATATAGAAGCTTGCTGGTCTCAAATTAAGGAAAGGTTGGAAAAAACCTCCCGACAATAGGCCAGCCCCAGTCTCTAAGGTCTTGGTTAGCTCCTTTGTAAGTGCTTTTTGCTCCTGATCCGTTTTTGGGTCAAGGAAATCCACCCCGGCCATATGTGGCCTAGTGCCTGTCTCAGGTGACTATATGAAAGAAAAGAGGTAAAAATGCCAAAAACCGCTACTGTATCCAAATCCAAAACACCCCGGGCCAATAAGCCTGGCCCCAAAAGGGCCGGAACCCCGGACAACGTTCCCCTGATCAGGGTAAATTTTGACATTAGCCGGGCCGAGCACACCAAGCTGAAGATCTATGCCGCCAAGAACGGCGTCAGCATGGCGGACATTCTGCGTTCTTTCGTTACAAAGCTCAAGCTCTCCAACGTCAAGTGAGCCTTTTCCCGGTGGATGGCCCCTTTTTCTAGCCCCTGGGCCATCCACCGGCCGGCCTGCCATGTAATCCCCTGGCCTGTCATCCTTCCTCCCTTATACTTGGGCGACCGCTCGTACCAGCCTTGCGCCACCAGATCCGTCCCTGGTCCGGCCCAAGATCCGGAGATGTGTGGCCCAGGTTTTCTTTGTCTGCCATACTGCCTGCTTGACAGTCAATAATATATATTGTCTGTTATATTCAAGTGTTAAGTTTTAAATATATGTATAAATAATAATATTTTTATTATAGTATTATTTATAGCTAAATTAACTGTATACGGCTATTATTGGGAGGATCGATATTGGCCTTGTACCGGGGGACATTGTGGGGGAATAGGGAGGGGGCTTCGGCCTGGTGATGTCTTTGGGAAAGGGAGGGCGCCTATCTGTGGGCCCGTTCGCCCGTCTTGTCAGTTTGGCGTGGGTTCAGGATCTGCATGGCCAGCATTGAGAGGACGGCGAAGACCACCAGGCCGCCGGCCAGGATGTGGGCCCTATCGTAGTCCATGTTCTCGACGTAGACGTAAATCTGCATCGACAGGACCCTGGTCACGTTGGGGATGTTGCCCCCGATCATTAGGACCACCCCGAATTCGCCGATGGCGTGGGCAAAGCTCATGATGGCTGCCGTGAGGAAGGCCGGCTTGGCCTGTGGTGCTATGACGGAGAGGAAGGCGTCCAGGGTGCCGGCGCCCAATGTCGAGGCCGCCTCAAGTGGACGCTCGCCCAGGGCCACGAAGGCGTTCGAGAGCGGCTGGATGACGAAGGGCATGGAGCAGATGACTGAGGCCACGACCAGGCCACTGAAGGTGAATGGCAGAAGCTGGAGGTTGAGGGCTTTGAAGATCTTGCCTATGGGCCCGAAAGGCCCCATGAAAAAGAGGAGGTAGAAGCCCAGGACGGTCGGGGGGATTACCAGGGGCATGGTGGCCACGGCTGCCACCAGGCGCCTGGGGAGGGTGTCGCGCCGGCTGATCCACCAGGCGATGGGCGAGCCCAAAAGGAGGCTTATGGCCATCGTGCAGGTGGCCAGCTTCAATGACAGCTTTATGGTGGACAGCTCGGCCGGGGTAAGGGACAGGGACAAGGGGCGCATCCAGGTGAAGTGCCCGGCCCCGCCGGTGGGGGGGCCGGGCGGGACGCTAATCAAGCGTGTAGCCGAATGACAGGATGATTTCCCTGGCCTTGTCGCCCTTGAGGTAGTCGGCGAAGGCCTGGGCGGCGGTGTCGTTCTCGGCCGCCTTGAGGATGACCACGTCCTGGAGGATTGGCGAGTACAGATCCGGGCTGACCTTCCAGCCCGAGCCTCCCTTGAACTGGCCGTCCTTCCAGACCTGGGACAGGGCCACCAGGCCCAGCTCGGCGTTGCCGGTCTCAACGAACTGGACGGTCTGGGAGATGTTCTCGCCTGTGACCAGACGCTGATCCTTTTCCAGGCCCGCCAGGAGATCCCAGGCCCTCAGGAGTTCGTAGGCCGCTTCCCCGTAAGGCGCCCTGGCCGGATCGGCCACGGCCAGGTGCTTGTAGTCACCGGTCTTGAGGATCTGGCCCTGGTCGTCCACGTAGCCCTCTGTGGCCGACCAGAGGACCAGGGCCCCCTGCGCGTAGGTGAAGATGCTCCCGGCCTTTGCCAGGCCCTCGTCCTCCAGCTTCTTGGGTGTCTTGGCGTCTGCCGCCAGGAAGACGGCCACCGGGCTGCCGTTCTGGATCTGGGCGTAAAAGGCCCCGGTGGCCCCGAAGGACAGGATGGCCTTGTGGCCGGTGTCAGCCTCGAATTGGGCGGCGATGAGCTCGGCCGGGGCCTGGAAGTTGCTGGCCACGGCCACCTGGAACTCATCGGCCAGAGCGAGCGAGGGGACTAGGATGGCCACGAGGGCCAGGAGCAGGGTTATTTTTTTCATGTGGTTCCCACCAGCGGCCCCCAAGGCACAGGCCCTGGGGGAGATTTGGCCCCAGCCCGTCTGGGGGGCCATTTTGGGGTGTCGGCTGCCTGATGGCTGTCCGGTTTAGTCGCTTTCCGTTTCCCTTCGTCATGGCCTGGAAAGGCTGCTTGGGTCAGGGGGTGGCCTGGCCGGACTAAACTAGCCGACAATAAACAAGTTGGATTGATTCTAATGCGTTTTGGCTAGCGATGTCAAGGTATTGGAACTGAACTGGAGCTGTCCAACGCAGGCACGAACAGCCGTGTTGGATATCGGAACCGACATGCGGGCAGTCTGGAGTCCCTGCCCTTGCCAAAATGGGGCTGCGGGCAATAACTGCTTTTCCTGGACGGTCTGCCGGGGCGGTCACCAGAGCAGGGGCAGGGGCCCGCTCCCTGTCTGGCACCTAGGCGTTGACGGCCGTCCGTGCCGGACCGGGCCAGGGCCGGAAGAGGGGGCGAAAACCAAAGTGGATTGGGGAAGTCTCCCGGTTTCCGCCGGGGGAGAGGGCCTGTGTTCGTTTTTGCCTGGCCCTGCCCCCCCGATGGTGATATATTCATGTGGTCGGAAAGAGTGGCCCTATTGGCTGGAAGACCAGGCGGAGGCACAGTATGGACGAGCGGACGACCCTTACGGCCAAGGACGTGGCCGATTTGCTGCGCGTTGCCAAGAACACCGTTTACGAGCTGGTCAAGAGGGGTGAGCTCAACCATTACAAGGTCGGGCGCAAGATGCGTTTTTCCCGTTCCGACGTCGAGAGGTACATCAACGACTCCCGGAAGGGCCACAGCCAGGAGGAGCGCCAGGAAAAAGGCGGCAAGGCTGGAGGTCAGGGTTTCATCATTTGCGGACAGGATGCCCTCCTTGACGTCCTGACCGGTTTTCTTGGCCGTAGCGGGAAGCCTGGTCCCCAGGCCCTGCGCTCATACGTGGGCAGCTACCGGGGCCTGGTGGCCCTCTATCATGGGGAAGTCCAGGCGGCCACCGCCCACCTCTGGGACGGCGACAGCGGCAAGTATAACGTGCCCTTCGTCCGAAGGCTCTTGCCGGGCATCCCTGCCACCGTCATCCATCTGGCCGGGCGGGTCCAGGGCTTCTACGTGGCCTCCGGAAACCCCAAGGGCCTCAAGTCCTGGGGAGACCTCAAGAGGCCCGATCTGGCCATGGTCAACAGGGAGAAGGGGGCCGGTTCGAGGGTCCTCTTGGACGAGCATTTGCGGCTGATGGGTCTTCGGGGCAGGGACATCGTCGGCTACCAGAGGGAGGAGCTCTCCCATCTCTCGGTGGCCGGGGCAGTTGGGCGCGGGGAGGCCGATTTCGGGGTTGGTGATCTCAAGGCGGCCAGCCAGGTCGATGGGGTCGATTTCCTGGCGCTCCAGAACGAGCGCTACGACATGGTCATCAAGAGCGAGGACATGGATTCCCCAGTGGTCATGGAGATTATGGACATACTTCGCCGCAGGGAGTTCCAGGCCCAGTTCCAGTTCATGCGTGGTTACGACATAAAGGGCATGGGGGACGTCATCGCCGAGACATAGATAGAACCGCTAGTATCGTGTCAAGCGGTTAATTACCTCTTGGCGCACCAATACCAATAATTTAATACTATAATATATGTTATTATGCTTTTATAAATTAATTATTATCTATTATTATTGCTTAAAATAGTACATAAACAGATATTGATTATTTTTGTATTCTTTTATGTCTTCAAAATATTGATATAACTTAACAAGTATTTAATAAAGCTAAAAACTTGATTTGATAATGCTATCGTCTATTATTAACTGTTATAGATTATAACTTTTATCAATATGAATTTATTATGTGGCACGGCTTTCGTGTGTTGAATGTACTAAAATATCTATTTTGTGTATAATATCGTCTACACGATTGTTATATATCAAAAGAAGCTGATATAAACTTTTTTACTCCATATTACATGTATAGTCTGTCATTTTCATGATCGTATTGAATGAAAATAAAGATTATTATATATCTAATATATTTTTTAGATGTAATAAATTTATTTTAAGATGTCAATTATTATATAATTATTATTAAAAAAAGAGTATATATAGTTCAGCGGAGTAAATATTTTTCAACAAGTGCTGAGGACTCTGGCTCAAGAGGCGGCTGTGTATACGTTTCCAGACGTTTTTTAACGGCTTCTCTAGCCAGTTCTGTTAAAGTCTTGCGGCCTGCTTTGACCCATACCCCGTAACCACCGTGAAGGGACAGGCCAGGAACAAAGAGTGCCTTACGCATATTCTTGACAGTATGGGCTGTCACCAGATATTGGCCGCCATGCTCGACGCTCATAATGGCCTCTAGACCGAAGGCGTGGTCGTCAAGCTTGAGGTCTGCCAGCATGTGCTGTGCAGCCATTATTATCTGTTCGTCCAGCATAAATTTCTCATAACCGATGATGTTGAAGGAATCCAATATGCCACAGGCGTGGATGATGAAATCCATGCCTGAGGCAAGGGTGGCCAACATGACCATGGCTGATTCAGAACCGGCGGCGTAATCAGTCTCCTTGCTGTCAGAGAGAGTGCCTCCGCCTCGGCAGGGAATCGAGTATACTGAAGACCTGAATGATTTGCCAAATATGCCAGCGATGGGCCTTGAGCACTTGCGACAGGACAGGACATGGCAGATCTTTTAGGCATTGGGTATAAGTATCCGTTCAGGGGGTGGGTACGTGGAGAGGAGCGATATATATACATAGGGGGGGAATGAGAGAAAGAGGTAATAAGTATCATCAGAGGAATAAGGCTGTCCTGGCTGCCCTTGCCTACCTCCCGGTAAACGGATACATAATCTAAGTAGCGAAACGCCCAAAACAACGGCATTTATGGTCTAAAATCGCAAATATTCCCATGCTGAATGCTAGCAGCGACCATTAGGGGTAGCGAATTAAATGGCTTCAGCTGTTTTCTATAGTCCGGCGAATTGGGAAACTTTTAATAAATCTAGACTGTTATCTGTAAAGAACCGCATTGCCGCTGGTTATTTTGCCGTATATTGCTACAAAAATGCCCTTGAGCAGCCTGGATTCCAGCTGGCGTTTATAAATATTTCTAGCTTGGCGTAATATGCGCAAAGCCAGAACACAGGAAAGCTTTAAGTGGAGACGGAGGGCGTGGATCCTGAAACCCATCGCCTGGCTGTCCAGGCGACTGTCACTGGTGGTCGGCTGGCGGAGCGGCTAATCCTTCGGGGGCCGGGGCGGCGTAGTCCTCTGTCGCCATCTCTGTATATTCCTCCTCCAGGTCCTGCTTGAGGAATTCCTCCTCAGGAGTGGCCGAGACGGCGGTCTCGGAGATGCCGGTGCCGACGGTGCCCTCCTTGTAGCAGATGCCGAAGGCGCCGCCGGGGGTCATGACCGCGTCTGGGGGCACCTTGAAGTCCGCCAGCGGGACGTCCTTGAGCGCTTCCCGCATGTAGTACAGAAAAATAGGCCCGGAGGCCCGGCCGCCGACCTCGCCCACGGCACGGGGCTTGAGTTCGTCTGTCCCCATCCAGACGGCGGTGACCAGCTCTGGGGTGAAGCCCACGAACCAGGCGTCCGAGGCGTCGTTGGTGGTCCCTGTCTTGCCGCCCACGGGCCTCGCCAGTGGCTTGACCGAGGTGCCCGTGCCCTGGGCGACGACACCCCTGAGCATCGACGTCAGGACGCAGGCCGTGCCAGGGCTGATGGCCTGGTGGAAGGAGGGCTCGAAGGAGGCCACCACGTTGCCGTCGCGGTCCTCGATCCTGGTGATGTACCGAGGATCCACTCGGAGGCCCAGGTTGGGGAAGGAGGAGTAGGCCGTGATCATCTCCGGCATCGTCACCCCGTGGGCACCCAGGGCCACAGGCGGGCTGTGGGGGAGACTGGTGGTGATGCCCATGTCGCGGGCGGTTTTGTCCAGGGCCTCGAAGCCGATGCGCTCCAGCACCTTGACCGAGACCAGGTTGCGGGAGGCCACCAGGGCATTGTACAGGGTCATAGGCCCCAAGAACTTCTGGTCGGAGTTTAGGGGTTTCCAGCGCCGCTGGGAGCCTGGGTCGTCGATGACCACCGGGCCGTCGATCATGACCGATCCAGGGGTAAAACCGTTGTCCATGGCCGCAGTGTAGACGATGGGCTTGAATGATGAGCCCGGCTGCCGCTGGCTCTGGGTGGCCCGGTTGAACTGGCTTTCGCCGAAGTCCCGTCCCCCGACCATGGCCCTGACGCCGCCGTCGGCCAGATCCATCGACAGCAGGGCGGCCTGGACGTCGGTCCTCTGCTCCAGGAAAAACCGGCGATCCTGTCCGCCTTGCCCGCTGGCGATGCTGGCCAGGGCCGCCTGCCTGTCGCTAGGCTGGGCTGGTTCCCCGCCAGGTGGGGCCAGCCTGACCCAGACCACGTCGCCTGGGGCCAGCTGCTTGGCCAGGGACCCTTTAGGGAGTATCCACTCAAGACCTTTTTTGTCGATCGTCCCCTCGAAGTTGCCGACCGCCACCCTCAGGGCTTGGTTCTCCAGGAGTTCCAGTATGACGGCCTGGTAGAGGCGGTCAGGGAGCAGTGTGCCCGATGGCAGCCGGCGGTCCACGGATGCTCTGAAGTCGGCCACCTCGGCCTGGCCGCCGAGCTTGAGGACCGGGCCCCTGAAGCCCCTGCGCCTGGCGTACTCCCAAAGGCCCCTGGCCACGGCTGCGTCGGCCGCCTCCTGGGCCTTGACGTCCAAAGTCGTGAAGACCCGCCAGCCGTCGTTGTACAGGCTCTCCTCTCCCAGCCTCTCGGCCAGGATTCTCCGGACGTGCTCGGTGAAGTACGGGGCCACCGTGGTGTTGGGGTTTTGCCTTTCGCCCACGATGTTCAGGATCTCGTCCGCGGCCTCCTGGACCTCCCCTGGAGTCAGATAGCCCACCTCCCTCATGCGGCTCAGGGAGTACAGCTGGCGTCGTCTGGCCTCGTCGGGCCTGGTTATGGGGTTCTTGCCCTGGGGCGACTGGGTGATCCCGGCCAGCATGGCCGACTCGGCCACGGTCAGCTGCTCGACGTGTTTGTCAAAGTAGGTCTGGGCGGCCGCCTCGACCCCATAGGCCCCCTGCCCCAGGTATATCTGGTTCAGGTAAAGCTCAAGGATCCTGTCCTTGCCCAGGACCGACTCCAGGCGGAAGGCCAGGATAATCTCCTTTATCTTGCGCTCGAGCCGGCGCTCGTTGGAAAGAAGGATCGAGCGCACCAGCTGCTGGGTTATGGTCGAGGCGCCCTGGAGGCGGTCCTCGAAGAAGGTGTTGTAGGCCGCCCTGACGATGGCCACCGGGTTTATGCCGCCGTGGTGGTAGAAGTTGGCGTCCTCAGTGGCCAGGTAGGCCTGCCTGAGGTGCTCGGGCATGGCAGACAGCGGCCTGATGATGCGTCGCTCGTGGCTGTATTCCCCTATGACCTGGCCATCGAGGCTGTAGAAGAAGGTGACCGTCTTTGGCTGGTAGCCCCTCCTGAGGCCGTCGACGCTGGGCAGGCCCTGGGAGAAGTAGGCGTAGCACATGAAAATGGCCGCTAGGCCCGCTATGGCCAGGCCCAGAAAGGCCCAGAACAGGCCCATGGCGATCCGGAAAAACAGGCTCCGGCCCGTCTTGGGCCTTGGGGTCAGGGGCAGCCGAGCGGCGTTCCCCCCGGCCTTGCCGCCGTCCCCGGTCTTTTTGAGGCGCCCAGCCCTTTTGGCTGATGCCCCTGGCCTTCCGGGGCCCTCGTCCAGGCCCAGTCCCAGGTCCTCCTCCTCCACGTCCGGGCCGCCGAGGCCAGGGCCGTCGGGCTGGGGCTGGGGGCCCAGGGACGGCTCAATCTCGGAGCCGTCGGACAGTTCACCCAGGTCCAGGCCGACGGCCCGCTCCTCGAGCTCGGCTATGAGGCCCTGGTCAAGCTCGGGCCGGCCGCTATGGTGCTTGTCGCGCAATGTGTGTACCTCGGTAATGCCTGGACGGCCTTCTCGGCCGGCCCGCCGCGGTCCAGGGGTCAGCGCCCATGGCGCGGCCCCGCACGGGGGCGTCCATGTGGCCTTGGGCGGGCCTAAGGGCATTATAGTGATTTGGGCAGGATAGGGAAGGGGGAAATATGTGGTTTTTTTGCGAAGATTCAGTGGACGATTGCCATGGGGGCTGATCTGGTCTTGGTTGGCTTGCCTCTAGTGCCTTGTTTTCCTTGGAATGTCGGACAAAGTCGGCTCAATTTTCTTAGCTTCAGATCCGGCCTAATCTGATTAGTCCTAGCACATAGTCAACTTGTTAATTGTGGGCCGTGATGAGACAATTTAACTTGATATTCTCTCATGTTTATCTGCAATTGTGACTTTTTAAGGTCTTTATATCTGTATATAATTAATCAATTAGCTGCGTAATAGGCTTAAATTATTCCTTTTTAACCAATTTAAAAAAATTTAGACATATATTTAGTATAAAATAGCAACAATATTATCATAAAAATATTTATTACAAAATTTAATTACTTATAATGTTGATTATATAGTTAATATAAATATAAAACTCATAATTTAAAACTTAATATTATATTTGCTTTAATATTAATTTAAGTTTATAATAGTCGCTGCCTATTTGCCTCATACCAGACGAAAGGCGATTCCTCTCGCAAGAATTGATCATCCTTATTGCGCAAGTATCTTGCAAAGTGTCTCGCCCGCATGCATCGATGCCGAGGGCTGTCTAATTTCAGCTGGGCTATGGTTTTTTCAGCAGCGCTTTTCTCCGCAGTATTTAAAGCCGGACTAGGAGATATCTCGCCGTCTACTAAATTCAAGACAAAAGTATCTGGCCTCAACCCGATCGGGTCCAGAACATCATATTTATTCTTCAGGGCATTAGCGTCGCGGCACGATAAGCGATAGTTGCCCCATTCATATGCCTTGCCGGCGTGGATGGATTTCGGTATAAAGTGATCCGTTGATCCAGCGCCGATACAATGTTCAAAATAGATGGCTAAATATGCGCAAACTCCTCCATACGCATCGTACAGTTGGCCATATGATTTTCGCCACAAATCTTTAAGCTTTGTGCCCTTTGGAGGCGCACCGTTTGAATCGATTCCTTTACCGGCCAGCCATATATACCCAGGTTGACGCACCTTTTGATCGAAATCAGGTGGCTCTGGTTTTAATATTACAGGAATCACTGCATATATCCTTGTTTTTTCCAGAAATAACGCCAGGTTGATAAAAAGTCACTATCATACGGTAAGGTTTTTGCCAATTTTTTGTGTACAGCCCACACTTCATCGGCAGTCGCTGTATCTTTCTTGTCGAGAAGCATCCTCGCCTCTTTTATGACTATCTGCGCTTCCTCAGAAACAGGGCTGGATAAATCAAAGGCTTCACTGGTAAGCCAGTTATTGGCGTCCCCTTGCTTTTCAAATTCCCGACGGCTAAGAACGACTTCGCTATCTTCCAAATCAAGGTCAAACCAGGCATCCTGTCTATCATCAAACAGTGGCTCAATAGAGGCCATGACCAGAGGGGCATGGGTGGTGGCTATAATTTGAACATCGATATCCTCGTTGAGGATCTTCGCAACTTTGAGCATGGATCCGACTATTTTTCTCTGCCAGCTGGGGTGCATATGTGACTCTATTTCATCAATCAAGAAAGTGATGGACGATGCTGTTTCCTCTCCACGCAGTTCTGCCGCAATCTTGTGTTCATGCCAGGTCCAGACTAGAAGATACGCCAGAGCCAGTATGTGCTTGAGACCAGAGGAAGCGTGAACAAGGGCGATTTCTTGGCCATATGGCATTTTAACCGTCGGCATGTCCCGTACATCGCCCAGGCTGACTCTGGTCAGTTTTCCCGGAACGATCGGTGGGTGATTAGGCGGGGACAGTTCTTTTAAAACTGACTTTAAATACTCGAATGGCTCGCCTCGTTCCTTCTGCCAGCCAGCCCAATCTCTAATAAGCCCGTTGCATAAAATCCACCTCTCGCCTGAAATATCCCCAGCGTCTAACCCATTCCACACTTCATGGGCGTTAAAAACAAAGGCCGTGGCACTGGTCATGGTCGCCAAATCCTTCATTGCAGCAAAAGGTCCCTGTTCCTCGGCTTTTTTTGGAATCTGCCAGGGCCAGTATATGGGGTTGCGGTGATAGTCCTGGACCGCGAAACTGCCGTCTGACATGACATATATGGCAAGTCCAGGGCGTTTCGGATCGCCAGGGTTTTTAATTTTCCAGCTTTGGGGCTCCCATTTGCTATCCCATCCTTGAATGTGGTGATTATACTTGGACGCAAAGCCAAATTTCTTTTGGGAATCATCCAACAATAGGGCTTCAATGGCAGCTTCGTTTTTGCGGTCTGAGTAGGGGAAAGCCTTTAAGCCCGTCGTCAATTTATGGCCGATTTCCGCTGGCCAAGTTCTGGTTAATGACCACCATGCTATGTCCAAGATAAAGCTTTTGCCCAAGCCATTGTCGCCGGTGAAGACATTTAGCCTTGGAGCAAATTCAAGCTCCATTTCCTGGGCAGGGCCGACATTGGCGAGTTTCAGGCGTTCTATCATTTACTGGCTTCCTTAGCAGCAAGGGCTGCATGTTTTTCGGAAATGATCAGGCAATGATCGTCGATGCGATCGCCGTTGAAAAGATGAAACAAGGGAGTCTGATTCCACGTCGCAGACACGATCTTTGTCTCAATTTGACGTTGGGTTTATCGCAGAGGACGCCCGCGCCTTTTCTGCGAATGTCCGGAGTGGCCATGAAGGAGTGGATATTTGGACGCCATCGTTAGATGTCCGGGTTCCAGCCCAATGTCAACAAATTAAGGCGTCCAGCCCTCAGATGAGAAAATGGCACTCGTCCATGGCCCGCTAACTAAGGAGCAGCACGCATTATTTATTTTGTACTGGATACTGAGACTGGGTGCCAAGATTGGCTTAAGTTGTTGACATTGGGGTGTGGATACCTTGGACTAATCAGATTCGGCCGGATTTGACACTGAGAAAAATGAGCCGACTTTGTCCGACATTCCAAGGAAAACAAGGTACTAGCCACTGCCGGGTGCCTTCTGGGAGCCGTCTGGCGGCCGGCCATGGCAGCCATCGTCGTCAGGTGAGGGCTCCCAGGCCGACAGTTTGGCTGTCTTCGCCTTGAATATGGCTTCCTTCACCTCATCGATGCATGTGGAAATGTTCTTCTGGATGTCGGTGCCCCAGAAGCGCAGGACCTGCCAGCCGAGGCCCCTCAGGAGCCTCTCGGTCTCCCTGTCCCGGCTCATGTTCCTCTCTATCTTGGCCGTCCAGAAGTCCAGGTTCCTGCGGATGGAGAGCCTGCGGGTCTCCCAGTCCTTGCCGTGCCAAAACTCCCCGTCGCAGAAGACGGCTATCTTGTGGCTCGTGATGGCGATGTCGGGCGTCCCTGGGAGCAGCCGGTAGTTCTTCCTGTAGCGGATGCCCTCCCGCCAGAGAAGCTTCCTGAGCCTGGTCTCGATCTTGGTGTCCGAGCCCTTGACGCGGGCCATGTCGAGCGGGGGGCGCGGCCCAGCCCGCCGGGTCCTTGGCTTGCCCATGTGGCCGGCCTCAGGCGTGGACCCAGGCCAGGCCGTCGGCCACGTCCACCTTCAGGGCCACCTTAAGGGGCTCGGCCCCGGAAAGGATGGGCTGGCGGCCAACCGCGGCCATCTCCTCGGCCACCAGGGCGCTGGCCGCCGCCAGCTCGGCCTCGGGCACCTCCAGGACCAGCTCGTCGTGGACCTGGATGATGATGCGGGACTCAAGGCCCTCCCTCCTCAGGCGGCGGTCTACCTTGAGCATGGCCATCTTGATGATGTCGGCGGCCGTGCCCTGGATTGGGGTGTTGATGGCCATGCGCTCGGACTCCCGCCTGCCGGCGCCCGCCGAGGACAGGCCGGGCAGGTAGCGGCGGCGGCCGTACCAGGTGGACACGAAGCCGGCCTTGACGGCCGCCGCGAGGGTCCTATCCATGTAGGCCTTCACGCCGGGGAACCGCCTGAAGTAGCGGTCTATGAAGTCCTTGGCCACGGACTGGGGCACGCCCAGCTGCTTGGCCAGGCCGAAGGGGCCTTGGCCGTAGATGATGCCGAAGTTGATGGTCTTGGCCTGGCGCCGGAGGTCGGGGGGCACCTTGCCGGGCTGGGTGCCGAATATCTCGGAGGCCGTCTGGGCGTGGATGTCCTCATCGTCCTCGAAGGCCTGGATGAGGGCCTTGTCCCCGGAGAAGTGGGCGATGACCCTCAGCTCGATTTGGGAGTAGTCGGCCGACAGGAGCCGCCATCCTGGCTTGGCCATGAAGGCCGCCCTTATCCTGCGGCCTTCCTCCGACTTGGCCGGGATGTTCTGGAGGTTGGGCTCGGACGAGGAGAGCCGCCCGGTCGCCGTCAGGGCCTGGTTGAAGGACGTGTGGATGCGACCGGTGGCCTGGTTTATGGCCAGGGGCAGCTTGTCGGCGTAGGTGTTTTTGAGCTTTGACACCTCGCGCCAGGCCAGTATTTCCGAGGCGATGGGGTAGAGGAGGGCCAGTTCCGTGAGGACCTCGTTGTCGGTGGAGAAGCTGGTCTTGGCGGCGGTCTTCTTGCCGGTGGGGAGCTTCAGATCCAGGAAGAGGACGTCGGAGAGCTGCTTGGGCGAGGCCAGGTTGAAATGCTTGCCGGCCTTGGCGAATATGGCCTCGGCCCGCTCGCCCATGGTCTTTCCCAGCTCGGCCGACAGCTCCCCCAGGGCCACCGGGTCGACCAGGACCCCGGTCGCCTCTATCCTGGCCAGGAGCCCGGCCAGCGGGAGCTCCAGCTCCCGGTAGAGGATCTCCAGGGCCTTTTCCTCGGAGAGCTTCCCTGCCAGGACCGGCCACAGCTCCAGGCCAGCGGCGGCCTTGCAGGCAGTGTACTTGGCGACCAAGGCGGGAGGGCTCGCGGCCAGGGCCGGCTTCTTGGTCCCGGGCAGGAGCTGGGCCAGGCTGATCGGCTCCCGGCCCAGGTGCCTTATGGCCAGGGAGGCCAGATCGTTCCGGTCGTCGGGGTTCAGGAGGTAGGCGGCCAGCATGGGGTCCTCGAAGGGCTCCTGTCCGCCGTCGGCCTGGGGTGGCGGCTCCAGGGCCATCCCTGGGGCCTGGCGGAGGAAGGCCTTGACGTCGTGGACCACCTTGACGGGCTGGCCGCCGGCGATGAACGGGGAGAGCCTCAGGGCGGCCTCCGCCGGATCCTGGTTCTCGTGGCCCTGGTGGCCCAGGGGGACGTAGAACCCCAGCGTTGGGTGGGTCGAGAGGGCCAGCCCGGCCAGGATCCCGCTCTCGGCCGAGGTCTCGGGGGCCAGGCCGATGGGCCTCCGGCCCTCTCGCGCCTCGCCCATGGCCACCAGGAGCCGGTCCCAGCCCTCCGGGCCATCGACCAGCACGGTCTCGGGGCCGGAGTGCCCCTCCCCTGGATGTTCCTCCAGGTAGCGGGCCGAGCCTGGGCCGAAGAGCCTGGTCACCATGGGCCTGGCGGCGCCGGTGCCCAGGGTGGGCCCAGACTGGGCCCCCTCCAGCCAAGGGATCCCATGGGAGCGGATCTCGGAGAGGAACTTGTGAAACTCGAGGCCGGAAAGGACCCTCTGGAGTCCCTCCATGTCCGGGCCCTGGGGGCGCAGGTCCTCGATGGCCGCCATCGGGGGCAGGCCCTTCCCCAGCCTGGCCAGCTGGAGGGAGAGGCGGGCCGACTCCTCGTTCGCGGCCAGGTTGGCCCTGAGCTTGGGTTGGGTAATCTTGCCCAGGTTCCGGTAGACCTCATCGAGGCTCCCGAACGAGCCGATGAGCTTTAGGGCCGTCACCTGGCCGACATTGGGGACCCCGGGGATGTTGTCGCTCGTGTCGCCCATAAGCGCCTGGACGTCCAGGAAGGCCGCCGGCTCTATGTGGAAGCGGTCCCTGAAGCCCTCAAGGGTCATGGCCGAGCTCTTCTTGGGGTCAGGGTCGTACATGGAGACCATGGGCGAGAGGAGCTGGTAGAAGTCCTTGTCTCCGGAGACGATGACGACCTTGCGTTCTTCGGAGACGGCCAGTCGGCACATGGAGGCTATGATGTCGTCGGCCTCGAAGCCCGGCTCCTCGAGGCCGCGCAGGCCAAGGGCCCCGACGATTTCCCTTATAGGGGCCTGCTGGGCGGCCAGGTTAGGGTCCATGGCCGGGCGGTTGGCCTTGTAGGCCGGGTATAGCTCGTGGCGCCTGGTCGGGCCCCGGCTGTCGAAGACCACCCCCAGGTAGGCCGGGCGGCTGTCCCTGAGGAGCCTTAGGAGGGTGTTCGTGAAGCCGAAGGCCGCCCCGGTCGGCTGGCCGGCCCTGGTGGACATGTTGGGCAGGGCGTGGAAGGATCGGTGGATGAAGGCGCTGGCGTCCATCAGGTAGACGTTCTTGTTGGCTTCGGTCACGGACGGCTCCTAGGGGATTGGCGGCCTCCGGCCGCCTCAAAGCATTGGCAGCATGACGGATCTGGATTTGGCGGTCGTGGCCTGGGACGGCCATAGGCTCAAGGGGGCGGGATCGTCGAGGAAGTGGACCGGGTTTTCCTCGAAGTCCCAGTAATAGCCGTCCCAAAGGGGATCGAGATCCCAGATGCGCTGGGGCAGGGGCGGGTGGGAATCAAGAAGGCCGAAAAGGAGCCCCCTCTTCCTGTGTCTGGGCTCGGCCAGGAAGAAGTGGCTCAGCTCTGGGAGGAACAGCGGGGAGCGGCGGCGGCGCGGGGGGGGGAGGCCACCGATCTTGCGCAAGACCCTGGCCAGGGCCCCTGGATTCCGGGTGAGCTGGCTGGCCTGGGAGTCGGCCAGGCTCTCCCGCCGGCGGGAGAAGGCGGCCTGGGAGATCTTGCCGAAGATCGAGCCGAAAAAGCCGATGGACGAGAGGAAGAGGCCCAGGACAGTCATGCCGGGGAGCAGCATCAGCTTGTAGCTTTCCGAGGAAAGCCAGAAGAACCCATGGAGCCAGCCGGCCATGAGGGTGAAGTGCCTGGTGTCGCTGTTGGCGATGTGGCTGAACTCGTGGGCCATGAGGGCCAGGAGCTCGTCGCGGTCCAGACGGTCCAGGGCCCCTCCCGTGATGACGATGGAGGAGTCGTCGGGATCAAGGCCCGAGGCCATGGCGTTGATGGATTGCTCGCCGGGCAGGATGTAGACGTCCGGCTCCTCGATGGACGCGGCCACGGCCAGCTCCCCGACCACGTTGCGCACTATCAGCTCCTGAGCCCGGCCGCCCGGGCCCTTGGAGATTCCCTCGTCCCCCAGGGGCACGGCCTTGAGGAGGGAGGGCACGTAGGTGCTGCCGTTGGACCTGATTGACAGGAACTTGAGGACGGAGATGGCGAAAAGGAACGCGGCGATCGTCAGGGCCACGACCAGGCCGGCCAGGTTGAGGTAGTGGGGCGTGGGCCGGCCGAAGCGGCTCTGCGAGATCGCGATTATCCGGACGGCAAAAAACACGGCCGAGAAGAGCACGAGATAGTTCAGGGCGAAGAACGCGGCGAAGAAGATGCTCCAGCGGCGGTTTTTGTCCTGCTGACCGAAAAAGTCGGAAGATCCTCTGGTCATGGCGAAATACCTCGGACCGGGCCTAGCCCCCCAGCGAGAAGCGGACCGGGGCGGCCTCCCCCTGGTCGGCCAGGGCCCAGCTGGGGGCCTTCCTGAAGCCCATAAGGCCCGACATAATGACGTTGGGGAAGAGCTCGATGGCCTGGTTGTAGTCCCTGACCGCCGCGTTGTAGGTGGCCCTGGCCCCGCTGATCGCGTTTTCGGTGTTGTTGAGTTCCCTGACCAGGTCGGCTATGGCGCGGTCGGCCTTGAGCTCGGGGTAGCTTTCCGAGACCATCATCAGGCGGCCCAGGAGGCCGTTGAGGGCACCGTCGGCAGCGGCCAGGCGATCCAGGGCCCCGGCGGCCCCGTCCCTGGCCTCCTCCCTGGCCCCGGCGGCCAGGTTCCGGGCCCTGGTCACGTCCTCCAGGGTCAGGCGCTCGTGGGCCAGGTAGGCCCGGGCGGCCTCCACCAGGTTGGGGATGAGGTCGTAGCGGCGCTTCAGCTGCACGTCGATCTGGGCCAAGGCCATCTTGTGGGCGTTGGAGGCCTTGACCAGGCGGTTGTATATCAGGCCGGCCAGGCCCCCGAGTCCGGCCAGGATGGCCAGGATGGGCAAGGCCACGAGCAGGGCTGCAGTCATAGTTTTTGTCCCCCCCGGCGCTGGCCGGCACGGTCCCCAGGGGCCGCCCACCAGAGCCTGGCCTCCCCGAAGCCCAAGAGGGAGGCGAAGAGAAGGGCCGGGAAGGATTCCCTGGCCAGGTTGTATCTCATGGCCGCGTCGTTGTAGGCCTGGCGGGCGAAGCCGACCCTGTTCTCCACGCTGGTCAGGTCCTCCATGAGGCGGGCCATGGTCCCGTCGGCCCTTAGCCCGGGATAGGACTCCGCCACCGCGACTAGGCGCCCCACGGCCCCGGAGAGGGCCAGATCGCCCTCGACCAGGCCGGCCGCGGGCTGGCCTGGCCCCTGGCGGTCCAGGGATGGCGCGGCCGCGGCCCTGAGGCGGGCTACCTCGTCGAGGACGGACCGCTCGTGGACCAGGAAGGCCCTGGCCGACTCCACCAGGCCGGGCACCAGGTCATGGCGGCGCCTCAGCTGGACGTCGATCTGGGCCAGGGCGTTGCCGACGCGGTTCCTGAGGACCACCAGGCGGTTGTAGACCACGGCCAGGGCCACGCCAGCTGCTAGGATGAGGGCGAGGAGGACGGGCAAGGATCCCGCCGCCTAGGGAACGTTGAGATAGGACCCGGCCGGGGCCGAGTCGCCCAGGATGTGGGGGTTCATGTCCCTGAAGGTCCTGTAGTCCACCTTGAGCGATCCGGCCAGGGCCCTCATGTCCTGGGCGGCCTCGATCCGCCGCCGGCCGTTGGCCAGGACCGGCCAGGCCTGGGTCAGGCGGTAGCCGTAGTCCTCGGGCGCCGAGTAGAGGATTTTGCCGGCCAGGACCAGGCTCACGGCCTTGTCCAGGGGCTCTGGCACGTACAGGGAGAAGAAGTCCCCGCCCTCCTGCCCCGCCTGGGCCACCGCCGCCGAGACGGCGGAGGGGTCCAGGAAGGAGGCCAGGGCCATGGTCCAGCCGCCAGCCGACTTCCCCAGGGCGGCGATCCTCTCGGCCGAGGCCAGCGAGGAGGCCACCGGGTCCAGCCGCTCGTCGACGTCCTTGTTGACCAAGAGGCCCATGGAGACGGCCTCGGGCTCGGAAAGGCGCCAGAGGCCCTGGCGGCCGCCGGAGCGGAAGTCAGGGGCCAGGTTGGTCAGGGCCATGGGCAGGTAGCGGAAGTCAAGGGGGACCTTGCTCTGCCGGAGGGCCTGGTCTATCACGGGCAGGAAGCGCTCGGAGCGCCTGAGGGTCAGCCATACCCTGCTCTTGGCCTCGGAGAGGAGCAGCAGCTCCTGGTCGATGCTCTCGTGGACCTCGGTCCTGGAAAGCGGCACCCTCTCCCCGCAGAAGGCCAGATCCCCGGCGAACCGGGCCAGGGCCGGTCCGGGCCGGGCCATAAGGAGGCTGGCCAGGCCCATGAGGCCGGCCAGGACGAGGCAGGGGAGAAGTCGCGCCCTTGGGGAATCGTTCTGGTCCATCGAGTCATCCTTGGTCCAAGACCCAAAAAGTCGGCAATCTGCGGCCATGGTTGGCCAATTCCTTGCGAACTGGCGTCCTTGCCTGGCCCAAGGCGGTTTCCCGGGGCCGCCGGAGGCTCACTCGGCCCCTGGCTGGGGAGCCTCCGCCTCCGCCTCCTCCTCCTCCGTCGCGTCGTCGTCCCTGAACCTGTCGAACAGCTGGGACACGGCCTTGGTGTCGTTGCCCTCGGCATAGTCCACGGCCGTCTTGCCCTCTTTGTCCTTGAGGGCGGGGTCGGCCCCGGCCCCCAGGAGGAGCCTGACGACCATGGGGTCTCTGGCCAGGGCCGCCGCCAGCATCAGGGGCGTGCGCCCGAAGGAGTCCGTGGCGTTGGGATCGGCCCTCTGGGCCAGGATGAGCTTGGTCATGGCCGGCTCGGGGTTGACGATGGAGGCCATGAGGATGGTCATGCCGTCGGTGTGGGGCTCGTTGACGTCGGCGCCCAGGGCGATGAGGCGCCTGGCCACGTTGACGTTGGGGTTGAAGTAGGTGGCGGCGAAAAGGGCCGAGCTCTCGGGCGACCTGAGGAGGGACAGGTCGCCGCCGGAGGCCTCCAGGAGAATGGCCAGCACGTCGGAGTTGGGGTTGACGGCCGCATGGTACAGGGGGCTGAAGCCCCTCAGGTTCCTGGTCTTCGGGTCGGCCCCGGCCCTGAGGAGCTCGAAGACGGCCCCGGAGTCCACGTTGCTGCGGGCAGCCCAGGCCAGGGCGGTGTCGCCGGCCTCGTCGGCCTTGAGGGGGTCGGCCTTGAGCTCCAGCAGCCTGCGGATGACCATGGCGTTCCCGTAGCCGGCCGCATGCATCAGGGGGGTGGCCCCGAGGGAGTCCCTGGTCTCCAGGTCGGCCCCGGCCCGGACGAGGGCCTCGGAGACGGCCGGGTTGGGGTTGCTGGAGGCGGCCTGGATGAGGGCCGTGCCGCCCTGGAAGTTCTGCCGGTCGACGGGGATGCCCTTGGCAACCAGCAGGTCGACCATGGCCGGCAGGGGGTTGTGGGAGGCGGCCAGCATCAGGGCGTTGAGGCCGAAGCGGCCCTCGACGGCCTCGATGTTGGCCCCGGCGTCCAGAAGGGCCTCCACCGCCGCCACGTCGGGATTGAAGGCCGCCGCGGACAGGAGCGGGGTCAGCCCGCCAGGGGCGACATGGTTGGCGTCGGCGCCGTCCGCTATGGCCTTCCGTATCTCGTCGGGACCGGCCGAGCCGCAGAACTCAATCCACTCGTCGCCCTCGGGCGGGCCGTCGGCCCCAGGGGCCAGGGGCTCCTCCCCCGGCGTCGCTTGGCCCTGGTCCCCGGCGGGCCCCGGGGCCGCCTCCTGGGACGGTTCATCCTGGGCCTCCCCCGTGGGCGCCCAGAGGAACGGGCCGGCGAGGAGGGCCAGGATGAATGCGAGAAACGCGGCTGTTTTTGGCAAAATGGACAATTGGGACCTCGTCTGTCTGGATCGGGGGAATTGAAGGTCAGCCTTCGGCATAGGGGCATAGAATCTGAAGCTTAATGTATGGCATCATATGTGAGTTGTCATTGACCATGAAGATAAAAAATGATGCATAAAAAGAATTGTAAAATAGACTTGTGTGCCTAAAAAATGTAATTCAATATTTTTAAACTAAATTAAACATCTGCTATCCATTATTATAACGGGCCACGGGCCACGATGTCAAGGGGGGGATGCCCAAAAATACCCAAAAAAACCAGGCTGATATGCCCTGGCCGCCGGACCCGGCGGTCAGGCCTCGCCGAAGTCCTCCTTGGTGACCACGACGATGCCCCTGGGGGTGACCGAGAAGCGGCGGCGGTCGTCCTTCGGGCTGAAGCCTATGGTGGTCTTGGCCGGGATCCTCGCGTTGTCGGAGATGATGGCCTTCTTGATCTTGCAGAAGCGGCCGATGTCCACGTTCTCCATGATGACCGACTCGTCGATCTCGGCGCCCCTGTGGACGGAGACGTTGTAGGACAAGACGCTGTTCCTGACCAGGCCGCCGCCGATGACGCAGCCGTGGGAGACCAGGGAGTCCCGGGCCCTCCCGTGGAGGAGGCTGCCGTCCGGCTCGGTCACCGAGAGGGTCTTGACCGGTGGAAACTGGCGCTGGGAGGTGCGCATGGGCCAGCGGACCCCGTAGAGGTTGAAATAGGGGGACAGCCCGCAGAGATCCATGTTGGAGTTCCAGTAGGAGTCGAGGTTGCCCACGTCCCGCCAGTAGCCGGAATCAGGGGCCACCTCCACAGGGCGCTCGGCCCGGCTGCCGCCCTCGTCGGTGAAGAAGACCACCTCCTCTATGCGGTTCTCCCGGCGGTAGGGGTAGGCCATGACCTTGTGGGTCTTGAGGATGCTGGGCAGGATGTCCTTCCCGAAGTCAGGGCGGTCGTCCTTCCTCAGGAGATCCACCAGGACCTGGGCCGTGAAGACGTAGATGCCCATGGAGGCCAGGCACTGGTCCGGGTGGCCGGGGATGGTGGCCGGGATTTTGGGCTTTTCCTGGAAGCCAGTGACCCTGAAGTCTCCGTCAACCTGCAGGACCCCGTATTCCTTGGCCTGGCTCCTGGCGGTCTCGATGACGGCTATGGTCACGTCGGCCTGGTTGGCCTCGTGGTAGCGCTTGAAGCCGGCGTAGTTCATCTTGTAGACGTGGTCGGCCGACAGGATGAGGAGGTGGGAGGGCGACTCGGCCTCGATCATCTCCAGGTTCTGGCGGATGGAGTCGGCCGTGCCCTGGTACCACTTGTCGCCGGCCATCATCTGCGGCGGGACGATTCTGAGGAAGTGCCCCAGGGGCTGGCTGAAGATGTTCCAGCCGGACTCCAGGTGCTGGATGAGCGTCTGGGCCTTGTACTGGGGGAGGACCAGGATCTTGTAGACCTCGGAGTTGATGCAGTTGGAGAGGGAGAGGTCGGCCAGCAGGTATATGCCCCCGAAGGGGATGGCCGGCTTGGAGCGGGACTTGGTCAGGGGCATCAAGCGCTCGCCCTTGCCGCCGGCCATGATCAAGGCGATGACGTTCTTCATGGGCACTCCTTGGCGCCGGGCGTGGCCGGCGGGGAAGTATGGCGGCCCAGGGCGGAAGATAGGCCTCGTTGGGGCCAAGGCCGGTCTTGCCTTGCCGCGTCTCGTTGCCGGCGCCCCGGCCGCGGGCCTGGACCTGGCCGGCGGGGAAGTATGGCGGCCCGGGGCGGAAGATAGGCCTCGTTGGGGCCAAGGCCGGTCTTGCCTTGCCGCGTCGCGTTGCCGGCGCCCCGGCCGCGGGCCTGGACCTGGACCTGGCCGGCGGCCGGGGGAGCCCCCGGACCCGCCTCCCCCGCCCAGAATGGCGGAGGGACTCAGGGATCGTGCCTGATGAGGGCCATGAGCCTCAAGGTCTCCTCCTCCTGCTCCCGTTCCTCCGCGGGGCCCTTCTCGTGGTCGAAGCCAAGGAGGTGGAGGAGGCCATGGGTCAGGTAGAAGTACAGCAGATAGCCGGTCTCCTGGCCCTGCTCGGCGGCCTCGCGCTCCACGGTCGGGAGCGACAGGACCAGATCGCCCAGATATCTCGGCTGCCCCAGGGCCAGGGGCGTGTCGGGGAAGGCCAGGACGTTGGTGCTCGCGTCCCTGTCCCGGAAGTCCCTGTTCAGCCGCCTGATGCCCTCGTCGTCCGTCAGGCAGACGGAAAGGCCATGGCCGGCGTAGCCCAGCTCCCTCAGGAGACGGCCCAGGCGTCTCCTGATCTTGTGCGGGCTGGGGCCCGGGCATTCCTCGACTATGGCGATGGTCATTCGGCCGTTCCCGTCCCTTTCGTCTTCTGGCCGCCGGCAGCCCGCGCCGCGCGGGAGCCGCCGGCAGGGATGCCGCGATCCAGGCGGGCATCCCCTGGAACTCGCCCAGGAGGCCCGACGCCGGCAGAGTCACCCGGCCGACCTCGCTGGGTCCACGCCAGCGGCCGGCGCGGCCTGCCGGAAAGCCCGGGGGAGCGGCCCCTGGCCCGCCCATGGCCGGCAAAAGGCCCCTGGCCCGCCTCCGGCGAGGCCAAGGGCCGCTGGGGGCGTCGCCCGCCGATTCGTAGACTCGGTGGCCTAATGGGTCAGGGGCTTTCCGGCCTCGTCGTACATCTGGCCGTAGATGACCTTGCTTTTGGCTGCCTGCTCGTTCTGGGCGTCCTTGTTGATCCCGGGGTAGGCTATCCTGTGGTGGTATATGCCCACGAGGATGTTGTTGAATATCCTCATGGTCTCCGTCACGTCCTTGAGGACCAGCTCCGATGACTCCAGCTGGCCGTCGTCGAAGACCCGGTTGATGAGGTTCTTGACCAGCTCCTGGATCTTGGATGGCGTGGGCTCGGTCAGGGACCTGGTGGCCGCCTCGCAGACGTCGGCCAGCATGACCAGGCCGGCCTCCTTGCTGGCCGGCTTGGGGCCGGGGTAGCGGAAGTCCCCCTCGTTTATCGGGCCGGAGTTGGGGCCGCGGTTTTCCTTGGCCTTGTGGAAGAAGTAGGTCATCAGGCTCGTCCCGTGGTGCTGCTCGACTATGTCTATGACGGCCTCGGGCAGCTTCTCCTTGCTGGCCAGCTCGGCGCCTTCCTTGACGTGGCCCACGAGGACCAGGGCCGACATGGTCGGCGTGAGGGTCTCGTGCTTGTTCTCGCCGGTCTGGTTCTCGATGAAGTAGAGGGGCTTGCTGATCTTCCCGATGTCGTGGTAGTAGGCCCCGACCCTGGCCAGGTGGGGGTTGGCCCCTATGGCCTCCGCCGCCGCCTCGACCATGTTGCCGACGATGACCGAGTGGTGGTAGGTCCCCGGGGCGGCCAGCATCAGCTCCCTCAGGAGGGGCCGGTTGAGGTTCCCCAGCTCCATGAGCTTCAGGTTGGTCGTGAGGCCCAGGGCCACCTCGAAGAAGGTGACGAAGCCGCTGGCCAGAATGCCGGACAAGAGCCCGGAGATGGCGGCGGCGTAGAGGTTGAAGAGGAACTGGCGGCTCAGGAGGTCGCCGTCGGCCAACGTCAGGGCCATCATGGTCAGGCAGTTTACCAGGGCGGCCAGGAAGGCCGAGGGGATGAACCTGGAGCGCTCGCTGATGCGCCTGAGGCCCCAAATCGAGACCATGCAGCCGTTGCAGGTGTAGATGAAGGCCGAGAGCGTCGAGACCTGGGGCGTGGCGATCGCCCCCAGGAAGGCCCCCAGGAAGCATATGTACACCGTCCGCCGGAGCCCGAGGAAGATGGCCCCCAGCATGGCCGCCGCCGGGAAGGGCATGGCCAGGAACGTGGTCCGGACGTCGAAGTTCTTCATGCCGTGGAAGAGGCCCCTGGTCAGGTGCCCCGACCACCAGGACAGGATTATGAACCACAGGAGAAGGAAGGAGATGAGGATCATCTCGCGGGGGGCGACCCCCGGCCCCTTGGCGTCCAGGTGGATCAGGGCCTGGTTGACAGCCAGAAAGACCAAGAGGAGCACCAGGAGGCCCAGGTAGGGGCGAATGGACAGGCCGGCCTCCCTGCCCCCCTCCTTGAGGATGCCCTCCAGGAGCTGGCCGGCCAGGGGCGAGACTATTTCCCCCTCCCTGACGATGATCTCCCCGGCCGCCAGCGAGTAGATCGACTCGACCTTCGCCTCGGCCTCCATCTTCCTGTCTTCCCAGGCCTTATCGTCGAGACTGAGGTTGGGGCGCAAGAGGGCCCTGGCCAGGACGTCGGCCAGGGGCGCGGTCTGGCCGTCCAGGCCCAGCCGGCCGGTCCTGGACCCGACCAGCTCCCTGGCCCTGGGGAGCGTCAGGACGGAGGAGAAGCTTACCCCGGAAGCGCCAGTCAGGGCCCGGCTTATCTCGATGTCCCGGCCGGCCAGCGGGCCCCGGTGGTCCTCCTCGGACATGATTCCCTGGCCCATGATCTCCATGGCCAGAGCGGCCGTCTGGTCCTCCAGCCCGTGGTCGAAGCCCCGGCGCCAGACCAGGTCCAGCACGGTCCGGCAGTCTTCCCCCAGCTCGAAGGCCCGGCAGAATTCCTCCCCGAAGGCGCCGTATCCCGGCAGCACCTGACCGGAGGCGGCCAGGAGCCGGCCAGAGGCGAAAAACCCGCGCAAGTCCTCGATGGCCCTGGCTCCGACCCCGTAGTCGAGGGCGAAGATGGGGGCGACCGCGTCCCTGGCCCTCTCCCTGGCGATGTCCGTGCCCTTCAGCGGGACCTTCTGGTCCTTGTCGCACATGTAGGTGTGGTTGGCCTTCTGGCCGACCACGAAGTTGTCGGGCGTGGGCCGGGACAGGGCCACGGTCAGGATGGCGATGAGGACCAGGGCCACGAAGAAGCTGGCCTGCCCCCGGCTGGGCCTCATGCCGGCCGCCATCTGGCCAAGCCTATCCCGCCAGGCCGGGCGCTTGCGGGACCGGGCGGGGGACAGGGTTTTCTTGTCGGTCATGGCCAAACCTCGCCTTTTTGGCCCCCCAGGGCCGCCTTCCGGCCGTAGGCCTCCAGGATGTGGCGCACCAGGCGGTGCCTGACCACGTCCTGGCCAGTGAAGCGGCAGAAGGCGATGCCCTCGATGCCGGGCAGGATCTCAATGGCCTCGGCCAGGCCCAGCGGCCGCCCGCCAGGGAGGTCGCTCTGGTCGGGATCGCCCGTGACCACGGCCTGCGAGCCGGGCCCCAGGCGGGTAAGGAACATCTTCATCTGCTCCCCGGTCGTGTTCTGGGCCTCGTCGAGGATGACGAAGGCCCCCGAGAGCGTCCGGCCCCGCATGAAGGCCAGGGGGGCCACCTCGATGAGGCGACGCTCATGCAAGCGCACGAGCTTCTCGGTAGGTATGAGGTCCGAGAGGGCGTCGTAGAGCGGCCGGAGGTAGGGATCGATCTTCTCGGCCAGATCCCCGGGCAGAAAGCCCAGCCGCTCCCCGGCCTCGACGGCCGGCCTGGTGAGGATCAGGCGGGAAACACGGCCCTTGACCAGGGCCTCCACGGCCATGGCCACCGCCAGGAAGGTCTTGCCCGTGCCGGCCGGGCCCAGGCCGAAGACCAGGTCGTTAGCGCTCATGGCCTCCAGATAGGCCCTCTGGGCCATGGTCCTGGCGACCACCAGGCGCTCTGGCCCCAGCTGGGGGGCGTAGCCCCCGAAGAAGCTGGCCGGGTCCACGTCCGGGGAGGCGGCCAGGAGGTTGGCCAGGCACTCGACCTCCCACTGGCTGGGGGTCTCCGCCTGGGAGGGCATGGCCGCCAGGGCGGCCATGGCCCGGCGGGCCAGGCCGAGCTTCGCGGGATCGGTGTCGGTGAATATCAGCTCCTCGCCCCGCTGGCCGATGGCCAGGCCGAGTATCTCGGAGAGGATCCTGAGGTTGGCCGAGCCGGGGCCCAGCCTGGAACGGCCGGGCCTGGGGCCCCCTGGCGGGCTCTCCCAGGCCCGGGCCTCGTCTCTGGCCCTGGGCCTCAACTCTGGGCCTCGGGCCTGGCCGGGCCAGGCCGGTGGGCGGGATCTGTGGGGCGGGGCGGCATTTTCGCGGGCGCTGGTTACTCCGGTTTTGGGCCTCAGGCCACCGAGGTCCCGATGATGGTGTAGATCAGGAGGCTGACCACGTCGTTGGTCGAGGTGACCACCGGCCCCGAGGCCAGGGCCGGGTCGATGTGGACGGCCCGAAAGAAGACCGGCGTGACCGCCCCGAGGAAGGCCGAGACGAGGATGGCCACCGATATGGACAGGCCGACGGCCAGGCCCAGCCTGAGGGTCCCGTGGATGGTGCCTGAGACCAGGGTGATGGTGAGGCCGAAGGCCAGGGCCATGAAGCCGGTGACCTTCTGCTCCTTGTAGAGGCTCCGGAGCACCTGGCCGGTGGCGATGCGGCCCATGGCCAGGCCGCGGACCGTGATGGTGGCCGACTGGGAGCCCACGGCCCCGGAGAGGCTCATGACCATGGGGACGAAGGTCACCAGGGCCACGGTCTTCAGGAGCGAGGCCTCGAAGTGCGTGAGGATCATGGAGGTGATGAACCCGCCGCAGAGGTTGAAGAGGAGCCAGGGGAGCCTCAGGGCCGCGGTCCTGACTGTCCCGCTGGTGTATATCTCCTCCTCGGACGATCCGGCCAGGCGGTAGAAGTCCTTGTCGGTCTCCTCGTGGAGGACGTCGATGATGTCGTCGACGGTTATCCGGCCCAGGAGGCGGTTCTGGCTGTCGACCACCGGGGCGGCCCGGACGTCGTATTTCTGGAACTTCTGGGCCACGGCCTCCTGGTCCTCGTCGACCCTCACCACCAGGCCCGGGTTCTGGACCAGGTCGGCCATGGAGGTCCCCGGGGCGGCCAGGACCAGGTCCTTGAGGCTGACGACGCCCCGGAGGCCGCCGTTGCGGTCGACCACGAACACGTGGCCGAAGTCCGCGACCTTCTTGCTCAGCTCACGGATCCTCTCTATGACCTGGCTCACGGACTGGGTGTCCTGGGCCGAGACCAGCTCGACCTGCATCAGGCCGCCGGCGGTCTCCTCGTCGTACATCAGCAGGCGCCTGACGTCCTCGGAGTCCTCGGAGTCTATGGCCGACAGGACCTCCTCGGCCGTCTGGCCGTCGAGGTCCCCGACGATGTCCGCCGCGTCGTCGGAATCCATCTCGGCCACCAGCTCCGCCAGCTGGTCCCTGGGCAGCCCCTGGGCCACGTGGTCCCTGGCCGACTCGCTGAGCTCGACCAGGACGTCGGCCGCCTGCTGGATATCCAGCAGGGACATCACCTTGATGGTGTCCTCCATGTCCAGGGGGCTCAAGGCCTCGGCGACGTCGGCCGGGTGCAGGCCCGAGAGGATGCTCGCCAGGTCGGCTTCCCGGCCTTCCTCCAGGAGAGGGGCGATGTTGAGTAGCGGGTTGGGATTCATAATCTTCCTGCCAGGGAGCCCCGGCCTTGGGTCTGGGCTCTGGGGGCCATTTGGGCCCAGGATCTATGGACCCCGGTCGCGCGCGATCTCCACGGTCGGCCAGTTCCCCGGATCTGCCCGGCCCACCCGAAATCCTTCCCAGGGGCAGGCGGGGCCGAGGCCAGGCGGGCTTGTGCTCCGAAGATTCTACTCTTGTGATTTTGGCAAAGTCAACCTCATTCGCAAAACGGTGGCCCCCTGGGCGGCAGGCGCCCGCCAGCCCCGGTGGCATGGGCACGGGACGGGCGTCCGAAGCGTCTGACTCGCCTTCTGGGCCAGCCCGGCCGCCG
>JAISEK010000162.1 GCA_031264145.1 Deltaproteobacteria bacterium | reverse complement strand
ATTATTAAATTATCATTCTCTAACACATCATTGAATATTGGCATGTTTTGAAAATGACGCTCAAGTGTTGCGATTTTGGCATGATAATTGCTTAGGTTTTCTGTTCGCTGTAGTGATATATATGCTCATGAAACTGGGCCTAGGCGGGCAAGCCGGCTTGGCACCGCCAGTCCGGGCCACGGCCCGTGGAGGCCCTGGCCTGGACAGAAGTCGCTGGGGTCAGGCCAGTTTTTGCCATGGATGCAGTATGATTGGGTTATTATTATTTTTTTTGGGAAAAAGGCACGTGGCTTGCTCAATCCAGGGAGATGGTTTTGGCCGTGGCTGGCAGTGGAAATGCGTTAACCAAAATTGCCGATGGTGCCTATTTTCTCGCCGGGCTGGGGGCAAGGTAATCATGAATCGCCTTTCTCTTCTTAAAATCTTTTTATCTGCATAATGGTTTTATCGATAAATTCTATCTCTATATATATTATAAGTGTTAATAAATTGTTTTTAACTTTAATTTTTGATATATAAATTATTATAAATTTTTTTATAGAATTAACTATTATTAAATAATTATTTATGCATTTATAACTATTAAAAACTACTTTTTTATCTGAAAAGAAATAAAATATCTTCCCGTTGGCCTGGGCCCGGATTTCCGCCTTGCTTTTGGCGGTGCTGGCAGAGGCACGTCGGTTTGGCCGGGGAAAAGACGAATCGGTTTAATTTCAGGTGCTTTTCTCATGGACGATCGCCTTGGCCGGCCAGGATTGTCTGCGCCAGTCGTTTATAGATTGGCATAAATTTTGCTTAAAGTTTTGGGCCTTGGTGGCTATTTACAGAAACTGTAGTTCACTGACTCTAATCTATATTTTTTTAAAATAATTTCTATTAAATATTCGTTATGGTATTTAAGTTTTTCTTTGGCTATTTTGGTTTGTATAATACATAAAATTGCATATTTTATGTATCCTATCAATATTTTAACATATGTTTATTGTCTATAAAGTAATTTGTTTAGTTTATGGAAATGGCCTTACAAAAATAGTTTCAAGGTTTGGTTTACATTATTATCCATGTGAACCGTATGTTCCAACAAATAAAAATGGGTGTGCTCATGTATAGGTTGACCGCATTCGCCCTGACCATAGCCTGGTCGCTGCTGAATATCGTAACCCCGGCCCAGTCCGCCGCCCCTGAGGCCGCCGACTATTACAGCCAACCGCCCTTGATGGTCGGTTCCACCAAACCGGCCATCCTGATGATGGTCAGCAAGGACATGGACATGTTCGCCCCGGCCTACACGGCCCCGGCCGACAATGACGGCGACGGCCGCACGGACGTGGGCTTCAACCCGGCCGTGGAGTATACCGGGATTTTCGATCCCTATTCCTGCTACACCTATGTAGTCAAGCTCGACAAAGCCGACCCTACCGATAAGGAAATATCCAATTCCAAAAATTATACCCTAACAGGCGACTACCCCACCCTAAGGGGTCATTTCGTGAGGCTTGGCCCGAGTGTCCCTGACAAGATTGACTCCACCGGTTCCAACCCCGATGAATACCGTTTGGCCGATGAGATTAAGACGGGCTACAAGGATGCCTATCATGCCCGTCCAGGATTCAGGGCTCCCAGGTCCAAGACCGGTCTTTGTCCCGGCAAAGACAGGACATCAGGCACCGAAAGCGTCGATCAGCCCGGCAAGAACATGAAAACCTTGAAGCTTGCCAGTAAGGTCAGGATGTGGAGCGGCAACTGGCTCAACTGGATGACTAGTTCCCGCATCGACGTCGTCCGCCAGGTACTCTATGGTGGTAAGCGCGTCGTGGACACGGCCACCAGCACTTACCTGACGGTCGAGTGGATTCCCGAGAATGCCGGTGTCTGGACCCATGACACCTTCACCAAATATTTCTGGCTGGATTATAACGAGGGTTCCCCATACTATGACACCTCCAACTATACTCCAGTTTCCAATGATCGTTGGTCTGGACTCAGATATAGGCGTCTCCATAGTTTCGGTCGTTCCCAGAATCGTCTGAACGTGTATGACAGCATCTGGTTCATGCGCCAGAAGGAAGACGTCACCAACCATGAAGGGTTCCGTTCCTTTAACGCCTACTACGTGCCCAAATACAGAAACCAGTATACGCCGTTGCATTATATACTTAATTCTTTTGCCGACAGAACTAAGACCGATGACCTGGAAGTGGTGGTCGAGGCTTGCCGACCCTTGACCCGTGAGGAAATCGATGAGTTTTATGGCCACATCGACTTGACCAGGCCAACAACCACTTGGGTGAGGCCAAAGAAAGCTAATATCCCTGCCGCTGACTTGTTGGAGAAGGGCGACTACTGCCAAAGGTACGGAGCCAACTACAAGCCGACTGGTCTCTTGCAGAAGTATTCGGCCCTCGATCAGGCCCTTTTCGGCCTTTTCACCGGGGCTTTCAACAATTTCAACCGCTGGGACGCCGGCTGGCTGCGGCATAACGTAACGACCATCAAGAACCAGGTAAACCCCGATGGCACCTACAAGGGCGATGCCAGCAACAATATCTACAAGATGTTCGACTCCATCGTCCAGTCCACCAAGCCCCGCCTCACTCCCTTGACTGAGAAGCGGGATGCCATTGATACCGTATACAAGAATCAGCGCATAGGCTGGGCCGACCCTCTCCAGAGTAACTTCGGCAACCCCGTCGGCGAGATGCTGTACGCCGGCCTGCTATATTTCGCCAGAAACACGGCCTCATCTTACAGTTCCTGGCCCACAGGGATGCAGTCCAAGGAACTAGTGGACCTGCCGAGGCTGGGCTCCTCCTCCTACCCGGCCTGGCAATCCCCGCTGTTCGCCCACGGAGGTGACTGTCTCAAGCCGGTCATTCTGCTTCTCAGCTCCGCCAACACGAGCCATGACGGTGATCTCCTGCCGGGGACTCCCCACGGCCTGAGCCAGGGCCTGGGCTCGACCCCACAGTTGAGCTTAAACTTTATTGAGGAACACCGTTTCGTCAATTCGGCCAATCTGTCAAAATCCTTCAACATGTCCGATTTATTGGGGACAATGACCAGTCTTGAGGGCTACGCCGGTAAGTATTTCTACTTGGCCAACACCAACACCGGGGCCCCCGGGGCCCAGACCGATGCCTTGGGCTCCACCCAGCCCGTTTCCCCCCTGGACACGAACCTCTGCATTCCCCGCAGACTGGACAACCTGGCTGACGTGCGCGGCCTGTGCCCCTCGTCGCCCCAGACCTACGGCACCTATGCCGTGGCTGCGGCGGCCTATTATGGCAACACACACGACTTCGATGGCAGCAGCAACAAGGTTCAGACCTTCGCCGTGGCCCTGCCCACGATCTTTCCCAAGATAAATCTCGAGGCCAAGGGCGGCAGGGTCATCTCCATCAGCCCGGTGGCCATGAGCATCACCCACCCCTGCGGTGCGGATGACGGCGATGCGAGGTTCTGCAAGAACGGCAACTTACCCTCCGGCATCCAGTACCTGGGGCCGGTTAATACCAGCGTAATCCAGTGGCGGGCCGACGATCAGGGCCGGGTCTACAGCGGGGCCATCTTTGCCGGCTTTACCGGACGGCTGGAGGGTGAGGGTGAGGACTACCAGATTGACGCCCCGGTCCGCTATTATTTCGATCTGATTCGGGAATGCTATCCTGGCGAATGCGTCGGTGATGCGCATGCGGCCTTGAAAGAGTCCTTCCGCTATGAGTCAAAACACGGCGACAAGGCGGGCTATCCCACCAGGGAGGAGGAGAGGGACATCGTCTACGCCTATTTCAACATGGAAAAACTGAAGACCAAGTATGGCTATGTCCCCAGCACCTCTAAAGTCGGGTCAACCAGGTGTAATACAAAATACAGGGACATGGTCAACGGCTGTGGCAGCGCCGCCGAGCGGGCGGTGGTCAAGAGGATTCTGGCAGACTATCCCAGCGGCCGCTATGCGGCGGCTCCCTTCAAGCGTCAGCGGGAATGGGTCTACAAGAACTGGGATCACGCCGGCCGCCCCAACTACATCTTTTCCGGCGAGCGGCCCAGATTCTACGATGTTGCGGCCTACATGCCGTTTCGCTGGAGCCAGATGCCGGCCACGTTCATCAGGCCCACCGGCATTTTGACGACTCATTGGGCATTTGATCCGGCCCTGATGCAGTCCTTCGCCAGGGCCATCTACCCCACCTACTGTGGCAAGGATAACCAATGGAACGCCAACGGCTGCACCGCCCGTGAAACCATAATGCATTATTATCCTGGCGGCACCTGGTTCGATGACGAGGACGACAAGATTGACTATGTCTACGATGACGCCACCAGCCTCTTCGTCGACAGGCCTTTCACCGACCTGGGCTACGAGGAGGTCATGGATGTCTACGGCTACATCGGCGAGCCGGGCCACGTCTACAAGAAGGTCGCCTACCCCGCCGAGATAGACCATGCCGTCGGCGTGGCCGTGTTCGTCTATTCCCTTAATGAGGAGATAGACAATTCCGACCGGGCCTACCCGATCAACATCGGCTACTACATGCACGGCGGCCAGAACTACGCCGAGTCCAAGGCCGATAATCCCTCCAGGGCCTTGGGCAACGCCGAGGGCACCTATATCGAGATCCAGAACGAGCACAACTACATGGGCGGCAGCGCCGTGAGCATCGTCAACGAGGGCCTGACGGCTGTTTCCTCTGCCGGCAAGGAAAAGGGCCTGATCTCCATCGCCCACCCGCTCAACACCCCACCCACCTGCTACAGGGCCGGGATGGCCAAGATTGACGGTCCCCTTAACTTCATGGCGGCCGAGAAAGATCCCAGGTTGTTCAAGAATGGGGTCACCGGCGATGCCAAGATGCCCGGTTTCACCCTCAACTCGGCCGCTGGGACCCACAAGATAGTCACGCCCCTCTGCGGCAGCGCCAGGCTGCCCCTGACCAGCACCAGGCTCTTCAGGTTCCCGCAGACGACCGTGGACCCACCGAAATACCTGCCCGATCCCCTGTGGCTGGCGGCCAAGTACGGCGGCTTCAACGACGAGAACCACAACGGCATCCCCGAGAAGAACGAGTACGACATCCTGCCGGCCCCCAGCGGTGACGGCATCCCCGACAACTACTTCTACGCCAACAACCTCTCCGAGCTCAAGGAGAAGCTGGCCGAGGCCTTCGAGAGGATCATGAGCTCGATGAACGTGGGCACGGCCACCTCGGCCTCGGTCAACTCGGTCCTGGGCGGCGGGGTCACCGTCCGCACCTACTTCCAGGCCGTCCACACGCCGACCTCAAGCCCCGACACCCCGGAGATCAAGTGGCTGGGCGGGGCCTACGCCCTCTTCATCGACCTGTGGGGCAACATGCGCGAGGACACCAACCGGAACGGCAAGCTGGATCTGGACTGCGGCTTTCCCGACGACTCTGGCTCGGCCCGGAACGACTCCTCCAGGGGCGACTGGGTGGTCCAGTTCGTGGACTGCAACCGCCTGCCCAGCTCGGAGGCCCTCAAGTGCGCCAACGTCAGGGACAAGTCGGACATCAAGACCGTGGCCATGGTCTTCCCGGACCAAAACGGCAACAACCTTCTGGACAAGTCCTCCTCGCGGGTCAAGTACGTGTCCCTGCAGGACATAAGGACCGTCTGGAACCTTAGCCGCAACCTTTCCGACCTTTCCGACGGCCTGGTTTCCTCCCCGGCCTCCTTCAAGGCTCTCACGAACAACCAGCGCCGGGTCTACTTCCACCAGGACGGGGTCAGCGGCGGAATGCCCAGGCGGCTTGGCCAGAACGACCTGTTCTTGCCCGGCAAGGCCAACGTCCTCTACCCATATCTGCTGAAGTCCAGCCAGGCCGAGGCCCAGAACCTCATAAACTACGTCCTTGGCCTGGACCAGACCGGCTTCAGGTCCCGCAAGACCAAGTCGCCCTGGTTCGACCTTGGCCAGGGCTCGCAGAACATCACCTGCCGCCTCGGCGACATCATCAACTCCCAGCCGATCATAGCCGGGGCCCCGTTCTCCAACTATGACTATCTCTTCGGGGATCCGTCGTACTCCGATTACAAGGCCCTCTACTCCAAGCGCCGTAACCTGGCCTTCGTCGGGGCCAACGACGGCATGCTCCACGCCATCAACATGGGCTTCCCGATTTCGCTCAGGGATGGCTACAACGGCTACCGCGATGACGTCGCCGGCGCCATGGGCCGCGAGATGTGGGCCTTCATCCCCCAGTCGCTCCTGCCCCACCTGCAGTGGATGGCCCAGATGGACTACGCCCACTCCTACTACCTGGATCTGACCCCGACCGTGGTCGAGGTCAAGGACGGCGACGAGTGGCGGACCCTCATCATCGCCAGCCTGCGTTTCGGCGGGCGGGCCATCCAGGTCAAGTCCAACCCGGCGTCCTACTCCTATTCGGAGGTCTTCGCCCTTGACGTGACGGACCCCGACCAGGAACCGAGGCTCATGTGGCGGTTCTCCCATCCCCAGATGGGCCTGGTCGTCTCCCGCCCCACGGTGGTGAGGAACACGGCCAGTGGCGACAAATGGTACGTCCTGGTCGGGAGCGGCCCGACCTACGACAACTACGACCCGGTCACCGGCGTCACCGTGCCCTATCCCGACAAGGGCCGCCTGGCCTACCAGGGCCACAGCAACCAGTCGGCCAAGGTCTTCGCCTTCGACGCGGTGAACGGCCCCGGCTTCAACAACGCCAACCTGACGCTCGTGGACACTGGGCTCCCGAAGTCCTTCATAAGCCAGTTCCAGGTCCTGAACGCCTTCCCCTCGAGCGTGAAGACGGACAACTCCGGCAAAGTCAGCTGGAGCAACTCGCTGGCCTACTTCAGCGTGACCCAGTCGGCGCCCGACACCGAGCTGTTGTGCCTGAACAACTCCTCCGACATAAGCGCCTTCCTCAACGCCTCCAACCCCAAGGACATGTGCTCGGCCTTCTCCTCCAAGTATGGCAACTCCGGCTATCTGGACAAGGGATCGATCTGGCGCCTGAACCTGACCAGGAACGACGGCGAGGCCATATCGCCCTCGGCCTGGGCAAGCAACCTCAAGCCATTCTACATCGCCGACAGGCCCATCACGGGGGCGGTCAACACCACGTATGACGCCAACGGCCGTCTGTGGATTATCTTCGGCACCGGCCGCTACTGGTCGGGCGAGGACAGCCACCTGTGCGAGGGACCCGGGGACACCAAGGAATGCCGGCTCAACCACGTCAACTATCTCTACGGCATCAAGGAGCCGGTCACGGCCGAGGGCCTCCTGGCCTTCCCGAACAGCCCGGTCTCTGACAGCACGCTGGTTGACGTCTCCAACATCGTGGTGTATCCTGACAGCTCTATCAGCTCCGCCAAGTCCAACGGCGACTACGGCCCCTTCGAGCGTGATGGCCAGCAATACAACGGCTACGTGGATCTGGTCAGGATGATCGGCTCGCCCAGCGTCGGCGGCTACAAGAGGGCGCTTAAGACCAACTCGGAGACCTATGTCGACAGCAACGAGGTCAACTCCCCCAAGGACGCCCTCTACGACGGCACCGATTGGTGGAAGGGCCTGAGCACCGAGATGATCGTCCACCAGATAGCCGTGGCGCCTTTCGGCAACCTCGGGTCGGTCATGTCACTGAGCACCTTCCTGCCCCAGTCGGTCAGCTGCGGCAGCATGGGCATAAGCTTCGCCATGATCCTGGACACCTTCACAGGGCTGCCGAAGCCGGAGTTCGGCCAGGAGGAATTCGCCTCCCAGAACGACCTCCAGGCCTCCTATGCCCCCAAGAACTCCAACGGCCAGAACGCCGTTAGCGGCCACGTGTCCTCCGTCTCGGGCATGTCGGCGGCCACGGTCTTCGTCGTGACCGGGACCAACGAGTCCATGTCCTCCCAGTTCGAGACCAACAACGACGATGGCACCGTGACCGTCTTCAAGCTAGGCGAGAGCGGCGGCCATGGCGGGGGCATCCTTTCCTGGGTCGAGGTGCTCGACTACAGCACCATCGGTGTGGTTAATGAGGAGTGACAATCCGGGCTCGTTCCCGCCCCCGGGCGGGAGCGGGCCCGGCCCAGCCAACAATTGTCCCGGCCTGGACGACATCGACCCGATGGGAAGGCGAATAGTCAGCCTGGCTTGTCCATCCTGTGGGGAGATCTGCTCCATAGACCCGTCCCTTTTTCCCCTGGGCGAGACCGGGGCCGTCTGCTCCGCCTGCGACGAGCAGCTGGTCCTCTACAGGGGCCAGGACGGATCCATCTCGGTCAAGAAAACACAGTTCGGCTCCCCCGAGGCCCAGGGGGGGCCGAACGAGGTTGTTGGCCAGCCCCGCCCTGGCCTGCCCCTGGGGGCGGCTATTCTGGCCGATGCCCATAGTTCGTCTACCAATGCTGCCCAAGACCCAGGGGCAAGGGCACCTGGCCTGGCCGACGGCCAGGGCGCCAAGGGCAGGGGACCCTCCCGGCCGGTGGTCTGCCCCAAGTGCCTGGGCCGCTACCGGGTCCCCTTGGCCAAGATTCCCAAGCAGGGTGCCTGGGTGACCTGCCCATCCTGTGCCGAGCGATTTATCATCAAACTCGACGATCTGTCTTTCAACGAACCCCAGGCCGCCTCGCTTGTCCAGTCCGGCGACGTGGCCGCCCCGGGGACAGCGAAGGGGAAAAAGCCGTATATGTACCGCCTAGGCAGCCAAGAGCAAATCGGCGAATTGGAAGTGACCGTCCTGGATCCCATAACCCCCGTGGTCAGACGTTATTGGGGGCTGGGCCTGTTCATGGCCCTTCTCTTGATCTTCGTGGCCGAGGCCCTCATCCTCAGATCCTCCTGGCGCTCGGCCAACTCCATGGCCGATCTTCAGCAGGCCTCCGAGCCGGCCGCGCCAGGAGCCTACGGGATCGACGATCTGGCCAACGACCTCAGGACCCTGCAGGAGAGCTCCACTGCGTCCAGGTACATTGACCGCAGGGTGGCCTATACCGGGCTGGAGAGCCGCGTCTACAAGTACGCCGTCTCCCAGCTGGCCCCGGACAGCTGCCAGACCATAAGCGCGGTCAGCCTGTGGAGCAGGGACCCGGCCTCGGGCCTGGTCCTTAACGGGACCTGCTTCGACCGCGACGGCTTGCCGGCCAGCGTCCGGGTCTCCTGGAGCGGGCGCTACGCCGACCTTTACCTTGACGGGCAGGACCGCCTGGCCCGGCTGAACGTCCTGATCCACAGGCCAACGTCGCCCGTCGCGTCCCCCGCCGTCGAGTCCATCGCCGTCGAGTCCATCGCCGTCGAGTAGCCATCGGGCCCGAAGTTCTTTTTTGCGGTTGGCACGGTTAATGCATATTAATTTTGCAAGAACGCTGGGCCAGCGAAAGTCCCGGCGGCCCTGGCCATCATGGACAATAATGCCTTGTCTCCTGGCAGGAGCATCTTGTGGGAAACGAAAAATGAGCATGATTACCTTTGAGACGCCGGCCCCCGCGAGACCCTTTCTGAGGGGCATGAGCCTTATAGAGTTGATAACGGTCATCTTCATTGGCTCTCTTTTGCTGTCGATGGTATTTCTTGTTTACACGAACTCCAGTAGATCCCTGATGCGTCAGGACGTCGTCATGGAGCAGCTCCTGAACCTCAGGGGCGGGCTGGCCTCCATTTCCAGGGACATGCGCATTGCCGGGAACGGTTTTTCCATGATTGGCCTCAAGAAGCAGAACCAGCTGTTGCAGATCTACAATAAGGACGATTCCGGCGCGGCCACGACCTGGTTCAGGTACCCCGCCGTGCCCGGCGGCCCGACCACCCCGGGCGTGCTTCCCGTCTTCGCGGTCGATGGGGATCAATCCCCGGACTCGATCACCATCTGCTCGCTGGCCCCGGACTTCGCCTCCCCGCTGGGGGCCCTTGACCAGGACTTCCACTCCGGCGACACGTCCCTGCGCCTGAAGCCCTCGCTGTCGGTCCCGACCGGACTGGATCCCCATGAGTTGCTGAAGCCCAACGACTATCTGGCCATAGTCCCGCCAACCGGTGACGCGGTGCTGGTCGAGGCCGAGTCGGACGCCACCGACCTGGAGACGATTTCCATAAAGCATCTGCCAGCCGGCGGGTTTCCCAACGGCGTCGGCGAGCTGCCTGCCGGCTCTGAGGTATTCAACGTCAAGTCGGTCACCCTCCACACCTACAGGATAGACGAGAGCCCGGCCACCAACGAGACCTTCCTGATCATGGACACCATAGACTCCTCCGGCGACATCATGGCCGAGGGGATCGAGGATTTGCAGATGGCCTACTGCTTCGGCGAGGACGATCCCTCTAATCTGTCCAAGTATACCAACGGGATCGATTTCGCCAGCCTTGACGACACGTTCCTCAGGACGGTGCGCCTGGTGATGGTCGCCCGCACCTCCAAGCCGGATCCATACCGCAACTCGTTCAACCGCATCGCTGCCCTCAACCACACCGTGCTGGCCAGCCCGGACGCCTATCCCCGGCGGTATCTGGAGACGACCGTCCAGCTGAGAAACTACTTCCACGCCAGGTCCAAGTGACGGGACTGGAGGGCCCGGCTTCCGGTCCGCCCGGTGTAGAGTCCGCGCATTCAGAGTCCGCATTTTGCGATGGTCGGATGGTGAGCCCATGAGCGTTAAGAAAACATTTGGCAGGTTCTGGGCCGGTTTCAGCACGATAGAGCTGATTGTCGTTTTGGGCATCATCGGCGTGCTTATGGCCATAGCCCTGCCCACCTACATGAACATCGTGCCCCGCCGCGAACTGCGGACCGACGCCCAGGCTGTCAAGCAGATTTTGCAGAAGGCCAGGATGTCAGCCTCGATGTACCAGAGGCCCATAAGGGTCCTGATCGACTGCACCGATGACACCCGCCATGGCTTCGACAGGCCCTGCCGCCTCGAGGCCCAGGTGCCGGCCTTCAACGCCAACGGTTCCATAAAGAACTGGTCCCAGCTGAGCGGCTCCAGCGTCGAGCTCCACAAGAACACCGTCATCGCCTACGAGAGTTCCTCCTCTCTGAAGAAGGCCCGCTTCGACAACTACAGCGGACTCTTTGAGGGCTTCTTCTCCGCTTCCGGTACCGGCCCCAGGTCCTACGGCGTGGGCAACAAGGACGGCTTCGCCGAGGACAGCTTCGTGATAGTCTTTACCCCCGGAGGGGAGGGCATATCCTATTGCCCGATCTCCATGAGGCTCACCAACAGGCTTCTGTCGCCGGACGACGACAACGCCTGGATCCTGAACCTGATCAACAGCACAGGGCACGTGCGTCTGGTCCAGGCCACCTGATCCAGGCCGCTGGCGGCCAGACCCATCAGGGCTCTCTGGCCCCCTTCATTCATGACGCCCGGCCCAGGGCCGGCGGAGACCCTTAGCGGGCCATGCCTTCCGATGATATGGCTGGAGGTCCTTATGCGCTCCCAAGACCGCTTTGACGCGAGAAAGCCCAGATCAGGCTTTACCTTGATTGAGGTCCTGATTTCGCTGGTGGTCATACTCTTCGGCTTCATGGCCACCCTGACGTTTCTGACAAGTTCCTACCGCGCGGGACGGATAGCCGAGAGCCAGACCATGGCCGTTTTTCTGGCCGAGGCCAAGATAGAGGAGCTGCGTGACCTTGCCCCGGCCAGCTACCCCGACTCCACGGCCGTCCTCGACTACTTCGACCGCCACGGCGGGACGGCCACGGCGGCGAGCGCCTACTTCACCCGGAGGGTCACCCTCCATCGGAAATCCCCCTCCCAGTTCACCAACGAGGTCCTGGTGGAGATTGACTGGCCGGGGGCCAGGCCCATCGTCTACCAGACCATCATTCCTTCGGACCGGAAAAGCTTCGTCGAGAGCTGATGGCGCGCCGGCCCCCGGTTCGTACCGCGTCGGGCCGGCCCGGAGAAGATGCGCGCGGGCGTCGCCCATGAGGTAGCGTGAAATGACCAGCAACGACATTCGCCACGAATACCAGGCCAGAAGCGGCCAACGAGGGGGCATGATCCTGATCACCACCCTGGTCATCATGCTCGTCATAACCATAATGGGGGCCGGGCTCCTTTTTACCAGCACGGTCGAGGTGACCACGGCCAGCACCTACCGCCAGAACATGGTCGCCTACAACTACGCCGACGCCCTGGCCACGCTGGGGATCACGGCCATCCAGGTCGTGGCCCACACCACGGCCGACGAGCTCAGGGACCACCTGAACTACAGTGCCTCCAAGCTTGGCCTGAAGATAACCGTCAACGACAGCCTTGATTCCCTGAACGCCGACAAGTCGCTCAAGAGGACCTCCATCAAGGAGCGCTATCTGGGGCTCGGCTCAAAGCCGGATTCCAATGCCCCGGATATCGTCGTCAGGGACAAGAACGACAAGATCGTCGGCACCATAATGATTTCCCACGACTTTGGCGGCTCGGCCGTGGCCGGCGGCACCGGCTTCACCGTGGGCAGCTCCAGCGGCATCGGCGACAAGGGCAGCACCGGCTCGGGCATCGTGACCAAGCAGAACTACGTGATTACCGTGAGCGGCAAGGATCCTGTCTACACGGCCCAGTCATTCTTCGACGACGACTCCACCGCCCTGACCGGCCCCCAGACCTTCATCACCATCCTCTACGAGATCTTCAAGGTAAACTAGCCGCCCAAACCCGCCAATATCCCTGCGTTCGCGGCCCCTGGGCCGCGCAGGGTCTATTGGCGGTGTCCTTTTTACGGGGCGATTTCCAGCTCTTTCGACCAATGACGCTCGGCTCAAACCAAGGCCTGCCGCCCGTCGCTCTAAAAAGCGGCCATGCTGGATTCCCGCGTTGTGGCCAAGGGACTGCGTCCACCAACGGCAGTTCTGTTCGGGAAATTCAGGAAGGCTGATGACAGGCATGCTTTCATTTATACATTTTTGATGATAGTTTCAAAACGTGCCGGACAGGCCTGGACGCAAATTCATGACCCGGCAATCGGCAGCGTCAATTGGCGGGCTGGGGGTCCCTGCGCCTGGTCGATGACGTTCTCGCTCTTCTTGAAGGCGTCGGCGTCGATGACCATGATCTCGACGTCGGCGGCCTTGGCGAACTGGCGGACGTCACGGAGGCGGGCGCCGTAGTAGATGAGATAGCGCCGGGGCACGTCGCCGTATATGGGGAAAAATGTCCGCAGGTGATCTGGAAGGACTTCAAGGTGCCCTCGCCATGGCCACCGGCGGCACCAGGACGATGGACTTGGTTAAGCCGTGGCGTCTGTCCAGTTCCGGCAGGGTCTTGCTGTAGACGTGGGCCTTGCCCGCGCCGGTCTCCTTTCCAGGCAAAACCCTCTTCGGCCAGGCCTCGCTCAGGTGCGGTGGTGCCGCTTCTGGACGGCCTTGGGGTTGGCCAGCCTGGGCCCGTCGCCAGTCAGGCGCGCGCTGCCGAGGCCGTTCCGGGACAGCGTGGCCTGCCGGGCCTCGCCGCCCAAGGCGCGATGGTGGCATTGCTTCTCCTGACCGGTGAGCAGGTCGGCCACGGCGGCGGACTGGAGGTCTGGTCTTTGAATTTCACTTGCATCAGGCCACTTCCGTATTTCTGGCTCAACCTGTGGGGGAATTTAGGCGAGCGTGCTTCCGCTTACTCCGGCTCCCGGCCGTGTCCCAAATGCCGCAGCATTTCTTTTTGGGTTTCCAACTCGCAACGGTAGATGAACTCGATGAACGGCTGTTCATCCTTTTTTTTCTGGGCGATTTGCAGGGTCTGGTAATACTCGTGCCGCAAGACAGGAGCAATTATGGTCGGTAAAAAACCGTCCTGGATTAAAAGGGTGTTCATGGCCAGGCGGGCCACCCGACCATTGCCATCGGCGAAGGGGTGGATGGTGGCCAATTCCTTGTGGATATGGGCGGCGAAGGCCACCGGGTGATGGCGGTGGCGATCGGCGGCGATTTCCTGAAATAATTTTTCCATCAGTCCCGGAACCTCACCAGGATCTGGGAATTTAAACTCGGAGCCGGTGACGACGACAGGGGTCTGGCGATAAACACCCGGATAGGCCTCATTATCCAGGCTGCCGCTCAAAAGGGCGTGGAATCTGAGCGCATCAATCTCCGACAGGTTGCGGCGCCGTAGCAAAGTAAACATGTGGTCGTAGGCCTCCGCCTGGCCGATGACGGCCAGGGCGTCCCGCAAAGGTTTGCCGCCGGCGGTCAGGCCGTCCTCCAGAAGGATTTTCGTTTCCATTTCGGTATAGGTGAAGCCCTCGATGGCATTGGAGCTCCAGACCGTGCCTATGCGAAAAAAAGCTCGAATCTGGTTCAGCATCGGCACTTCAAAAGGCCTGAGATCCTGAACCAGTTTTTGATATTCATCAATTACATTTAAAATATTTTCACTCAAAGAACACCTCAATTGTCCGCTCACAGGATGAACTGGGACGGCATTTCCAGATTCCTGAGATAGCTTGGCGTTGGTGAGCGCCGTCATGTCGGCTAAGCGCTCCTGGCCGAAGATGAGGCTCGCCTGGGCCAGAGCGGCCATCTGTTACACCGCCCCCTGGGTGGTGTCCTTGGCCAGGCGGATGATCGGGAGGTTGTCCCCGCGGATGCAATAGGCTTTTTTTGCCTTCGAACTCACGGGGGGCGACTGTCCCGGTGATGGGCCGGCCCATCTTAAGCATGATCCCATGGATCATGTCCAGTTCGGTGCGGTCGGGCGTGACGCCATCCGTCATTTCGTTCAGGCGGCTCCCGAATTCCAGGAGGCACCGGTCGGGAATGGGCTGGAATCCCACCGTTTGGGGTTGGGGGTGCCGAGCTTGAAGGCCTTGAGGCCGGTGTCCAGCGGAGTGGCTTTCTGGTCCCCGAAGCCCGACTCGTGATCGTGTTTGGCCAGTTCGCCCTGGATTTGTCGGCTGGCCCGGCGGATGCGTTCCTTGCCGATTTGGCTGATGTCTTGATGGCCGGCTTTGGGGGCCCCGCTTGTTTCATCGTAGAGTACGGGAGTTGTCCCATGATGAATAGCCTGCTGCCGCTGTCTTCAGCGTTTAGCTGCGTCACCGCTTGGGCCGTGGTTCCGGAACCGGGTAAGAAGCCCAAGACGATGCCGCCACTTTCGGAGTTGGTTTCCTGCCGCATACAAAGCTGTATCGGGTCCACTGGTTTGGAAAATTAAATACTTAATGACGTCAAATAATTTTATATTCTGATTGACCACTTGAGTATTGCTGCTCGTGCTTGGGAAAGCAATGAGTCACCCATGGCCACGTCATAAATCTTCTTGAATTTCTTCCTTTTGGCGGACCTATTCTCTGGGGAACAGTGCCTCATTATTTTTAATGAGTTCCCGCATCCTTCTTGATTTCCCGTGACGCCAATCTGTTGAAGGGCCGGCATATGGGCGCTGGCTGACGGTCTCCGTCCACCGAGCCGTCCCCATGCCCACGGGAGGTCCTGGCTGCGACCCAAAGGCCCAAAAACCGCCGGCTCGGTGGAGACGCCTTGGCGCCTGTGGCGCTGGCGAGGCGCCTTGGGACCGGCGGCCGATTGTGCTAGAATTGCGTTGCCAGGACATTCCCAGGCCATGGGCATTCCCAGGCCATGGGCATCCCCAGGCCATGGGCATCCCCGTGAAGGCCCACCAGGGGCCTGGGGAGAGAGCGCGCCGGCCCAAGTCGCGGCCATTTGGTCTCCCCGCCAATGGCCGTCCCAGGGCCAACCCGCGGCGAACGGGGCAGGAAAAGGCAAGGCATGGCCGATAAGTTTTTACGGGTGGCCACGGTCCACATGGACGTCGAGCACGGAAACCCAAGGAAGAACCTGGACCTCCTGGTCTGGCTCTGCCGGAGCGCGGCCGCCATGGGGGCCAGGCTCGTCTGCGCCCCCGAGATGTGCCTCTCCGGCTATGTCTTCAAAAGCCCCAGGGCCATCGCCGCCATGGCCGAGACCATAGGCGGGCGGGCCCTGGAGACCCTGGGCACGGTGGCCTCCGAGTGCCAGGTCTTCCTCGTGGCCGGCCTGGCCGAGAGGGAAGCCCGGACCGGCATGCTTTACAATTCCGCCTTCGCCTTGGGCCCCAACGGGAAGCTGGTCGGCCAATACCGCAAGGTCAACGCCGAGCCGGCCTGGGCCGCCCCTGGGCCCCCGGCCCAGGACAACGTCTTTCTGACCCCCTGGGGCGGCGTGGGCCTCCTGGTGTGCTCCGACTCCTACCATGCCCTGATGCCCAGGGTCACGGCCCTCAAGGGGGCATCCCTGATCCTGCTGCCGACCTGCTGGCCAGGCTCCGACGACGGCTTTCCCCAGTCCCTGTTCCGGCTGAGGGCCCTTGAGAACGGCGTCTGGCTTCTGGCCGCCAACAGGGGGGGCGCTGAGGAGGGGATCGATCTGGCCAGGTCCAGGAGTTCGCTCTCGGACCCCTGGGGCCAGATCAGCAAGGGGACACCCAGCGTGGTCGACGCCAGGGTCAGATCCTATGACCTCCCCCTGGAGGGGGATCGGCTGGCCGACCGCCGCGGGGAGATCCTGGTGGCCAGGCGCCCGGAACATTACGGCCGCGTCTACGGGGACCTGGGCAAAATCAAGAACCTGACGTCCTTCCTGGGTCTCCCGGCCCCCGGTTTCCTGGACGTGCAGGCCCTGGCCCCCGGCCGGGCCAACCCGGTCGACTTCCTGGAAAGGGTCATCGACAACTTCAGGCCCGACAGCCTGGTCCTGCTGCCCCAGTCCAGCTATTCCGAGGCGGCGGCGAAGAGGCTCGGCCAGCTGGCCAAGAGGGCCCAGGTTGGCGTAGTCTGGGCCAGGACCGGCCAGGGCGGCCAGTTCATGGCCAGCCGCCTCTTGGGCGCCCCTCTGAAGACGGGCTTCGGGCCATGGCCCATCCACGACTTCGGGCCGGCCCGTCTGATGCTGGCCGACCAGGAGTCCCTCTGGCACCCGGAACTGGCCATCGCCGCGGCCAAGGAGGGCGTGGATCTGGTTCTCTGCCCCGGGGCGGGCTTTTCCAGGGAGGATCAGCTGATGCTCGGCCTGAGGCCCATCGAGCAGGTGGCTGTGGCCGCGGCCTCGCCCCAGGCCGCCCTGGTCTCCCTTATTCCGGAGGGGCATGGCCCTGGCCGGGGGGCCTCCGCCCAGGCAGGCCAGGTGGCCGCCTACACCGTCGATACCTCCCTGACCCGCCGCAAGCGCTTCCAGGATCGGGTAGACTTCGAGAGCCTCTTCCTGCCCCCGATCCTGGACTATCCACCCCAGCCCTGGCAGGACTAGGCTTTGGCCTTTGCGGTCAAAGAATCATGAAAAATATATATCAATTGATACTTAGATATTGGCTTGATTGCGCATGATGTCCCAGGGGGCGGGGCAGCGGCTGGCCCGCCAGGCCCCGGTACCCGGAAGGTCTGGGGCCAGGGCGGGCAACTGGGGAAAGGGCCAAAGGCGGGGAGGTCGGAAGAAGTCGGCCAGTGGACAGCTTGGCCCTACCGGCCGGCCTGGCCCTTGGCGTCCTGGCGCTCCGCGCCCTGGCCGTCCCTGGGCTCGTCGCGCTTGTTGACCAGCAGGAGGGAGAAGTAGCCGGGTGGTTCCTTGAAGCCCTCCTCCAGGCCATCGACGATCATCTCGCCCTCGAGGGCCAGGTTGGCGCAGAAGGCGGTCTTGGAGGCCAGGCCCAGGGCCCTTAGCCTGTCGATGACGCCGGATGTTCCCCGGTAGGGCTTCATTATGACCAGGTTGTCGCTGTTTCGGCAGAGTTCCTCGAAGCCGCTGTCGGTCGCGCCGCCCAGGATGGCCAGGTTCTCCCGGCCCAGGACCAGGGGCCTGTTGAGCCGGGCCGCCGCCAGCTGGTAGGAGGTTATGCCGGGGACGCTTTCCACCCTGGCCCCGGGCCTCAGATCCAGGAGGTGGCTCAGGAGGTAGGCGTAGGTGCTGTAGGTCAGGCAGTCGCCCAGGGTCAGGAAGGCGCACGAGAGGCCCCGGTCCAGGGTCTCGGCCACGGTCACGGCGTTCTTCAGCCAGGCCTCCTCCAGCCTGCGGCCATCGCTGGTCATGGGGAAGACCAGCTTCCTCACGCCAGCCTGGGGCCTTATGTGCGGGGCGGCTATCTTTCCGGCCAGGCTTTCCTCCGTCTCCGAGGTCGAGGCGGTGAAGACCTCGTCCACCTGGCCCAGGACCTCCACGGCCCTTAGGGTGATGAGCCGGGGATCCCCCGGTCCCACGCCTAGGCCGTAAAGGGTGCCGGCGCGGTCGTTATGGGTGGTCATTTTGCTTGTCTTTCCTGGCCCTTGCGCCAAGCCGGGAGGCTTGGGATGTCGTCCTGGGAGCGCCCGATGTGCCGGGCCGGCCGCCGGCCAGGGGAGAGGACTCCGCTCCGTCCCCCCTCGCCAGGCCAGGTATGATAACATTTAACCAGGGCCAATGGAAGAAGATTTTGCCAGTCTGGTTTTGTCTAACAGGGCGTTTCTAAAGTAAAAATTTGTCAACAGATTTAAGGCCCCGGATTGGCTCATCTAGATCTATCGAAAAAGTGGCGGGCGGTCCCCGGCCAGTCCTCGACCAGGACCTCCATCCAGCCACCGCAGACCATCCCGTCCTCCTCAGCGGAGCCGGAGAGGTCGACCCGATAGAGGAGGTGTCCCCCGGTGCCTATGACGGGGCGGGCCCGGGCGATGACCCCGGCCTCCGCGCAGCCGCCGCCGATGCTGCCCAGGGAGCGGCCGTCGAAGAAGACGGCCATCTTGGCCCCGGCCCTCCTGGGCGTGGAGCCCTTGGCGGCCACCACCGTCACCAGGGCCAGCCCTTCCCCGTCGCCGGAGGCCAGCCGGCGCAGGAGGGCCTGGTCGGGAAAGGTCTCCAGATGGCCACGGCCGGCGGCCTTCTCGGCCTCCCGTCTCTTCTGGACGATCTGGGCCAGGATGGAGACGGCTATCTCCGGCGGGGTGACGGCCCCTATGGGCAGGCCGATGGGCGAGCACAGCCGGGCGAGCCTGGCCTCGGGGAAGCCCTCCGCCAATAGCCGGTCCCTCACGGCGGCCACCCGCCTCCTGGAGCCGATCATGCCGACGTAGAGGGGCTCTGGGCCGCCCAGGACGAACCTCAGGCAGTCCTCGTCGTGCCGGTGGCCCCGGGTCGTTATGACCACGAAGTCGCCGGGCCCGAGGGCCAGGTTTTGGCCGATGGCCCCGAACGATTCGCAGATGGCCGCCTGGGCCGCCGGGAAGCGGGCCGGGCCGGAAAACGAGGGCCGGTCATCGTATACCGTCGTCAGGAAGTCCATGGTGGCGGCCATGGGGACCAGGGCCAGGGCGATGTGCCCGCCCCCGAAGACGACGAGGCGGGGCCGGGGGGCGAAGCGCTCGACGATGACGGTCCTTTCCAGGGTCCGCTCCGCCACGAGCGAGCCGGCCTCGGGCCAGGGGGCCGCCGGGGCGCCCTCCCCGGCGGCCAGACGCCTTTCCGTCCCCGCCGGGGTCACGATGGTCGTGAGGACGGCCTCTGAGCCCGCCATGAGCAGGCGGGAAAGCTCGGAAAATACGTTGGGCACGAACGTGGCCTCCTTTGGGGGCGAGATAGACCGCTCCCGTCGTGGGGCGAGGGGAGAGGCCCCATGCTCGAAAGACCGGAACTGGGGGCCGTCATCCTGGCCGCCGGCGACTCGACCCGCTTCCAGCCGGGCCCCAAGGCCCTGCCGCCGCCGCGGGGGGCGGATCTTTTGGCGAGGTCCGTGGCCGCCCTGGGCCTGGCCGGGCTGGAGCGGCCCACGGTGGTCGCCAACCCCGGGCAGCCGGCGGTCATCGGCCTGGCCGGGGACCTTGGCTGCCGGGTCATCGTGAACCCCGATCCCGGGCGGGGCATGTTTTCCTCGGTCCGGCTGGCCTTCGCCGGCGCCGGGGGGGAGTCGGTCCTGGTCCTCCCGGTCGATGCCGGCCTCGTCTCGGCCGACTCAATCCTCTCGGTGGCCGCCCGCTTCATGGAATTGGGCCGGGAGGGCCGGGGCCTGGCCGTCCTGCCGGCCCAGGGGGGGCGCCTGGGCCATCCCCCGGCCATAGGGCGGGATCTTTTGGGCTCCCTGGCCTCGTACGGTGGCCCTGGCGGCCTCCGGTGGGCCCTGGCCGGCCTGGCCGGTTCCCGGGAGGAGGCCGGGGCCGTCCTGGGGGCCAGGCTGCCGGCGGCGGGCCAGGCCGGCCAGGGCTCAAGGCTGCGCTTCCTCTCCCTGGACGATCCCATGGTCGGGTGCGACGTCGACACCCGCGGGGATTTGGACCGCTTTCTGGACCTGCGCGCCCAATCCGGCTTCCGGCCGGAGCCGAGCCCCAGGAAGGCCCTGGCCCTGCTGGCCCTGGCCGGCCCGCCCCGCAAGATGGCCCACTGCCTGGCCGTGGCCGTCGCGGCCCTGAGGCTGGCCCTGGCCATCGGGTCAGGGGCGGCGGAGCTGGCCTTCGTCGGGGGTCTGGTCCACGACCTGATGCACGGCCGTCCCCGGCACGACCAGGAGGCGCGCGGGCGCCTCGCGGCCCTGGGCTGGGAGTCCGCCGCCGAGGTGGCCGGCAACCACACGGAGCTGGGCCCGGCCGCGAGGGCGGCCATAGGCCTGGACGGCGGCGCGGCCGGGACGTGGGGCGCGCCAGTGGGCGAGCTGGAGGCCATCTTGTGCGTCCATCTGGCCGACAAGTACGTGAAGGGGACCTGCCTGGTCGGCCTCGAGGCCCGCTTTGACCCGGCCTGGGCCAGGGAGGCCTCCGGGGAGGCCAGGGCGGCCATCGCCAGGAGGCGCCTGGACGCGCTGTTTCTGGACGCCTGGTTCGAGAGAAGCCTCGGGGGGCCCGCCGAGAGGGCCATCCTGTCCCCCAGCGGGCACGAGCTGGAGGATTTGGCCAGCCAGGCCGCCGGGGGGCCGGCAGGTCCTGTCGCCCCTGGCCCATGAGACGGGCGGAAAGGGCAGGGGAGGGCGGACGGCTGCTGCTGGTCCGCCATGGCCGGACCACGGCCCCTGAGGGAGCCATGATCGGGGGCTCCGACTTTCCCCTGAGCCCGGAGGGAAGGCTGGAGGCCCAGGCCCTGGCCGGGCTCCTGGAGCCGCGGGCCATAGGCCTGGTCCTGACAAGTCCCCTGGCAAGGGCCCGGGAGACGGCGGACATAATCTGCGGGCGGATTGGCCTTGGGCCGGTGGTGGTCGATGGCCTCAGGGAGATAGCCCTGGGCCTCTTCGAGGGCCTTACCGGGAGGGAGGCCAGGGCCAGGTACCCGAAAGCCTGGGCCGCCCGCGGGCTCGACCGGCTGAACGCCAGGCCGCCAGGGGGCGAGAGCTACGCCGACCTGGCCGGGAGGGTCTTCCCGGCCCTGGACTCGGCCCTGGCCGCCGGCGATCTGGACGGGGGGACGCTCGTCGTGGCCCATCGGGCCGTCATCCAGGTCATCCTGGCCCGCTGGCGGGGACTGGATCTGGCCGCCTGCCACGAAATCGCCGTGGGGCTTGGCTCGATGGTCGTGGTCTAGGAGCGCCTGTCCCGGCCACCATCATAGCGCGCGTTGACCTTCCTCCCCTGGAAAAAGCGCATGCCCCGGACAACCGAGCGAGTCACGCTGCCGGCCTCAGTGATTGCCGGATATGTCAGCGATAGGCCTTAGGCATCGGGGCATGGCTTGGCAAATATGTCCCGGGCCAGATAAGGCCTCATGATGAGATATTACGAAATACCGTGATAGACGGTATATATATTTTAAAAATAATTTCCCGACTGGGTATTCGTCAGCATAACTAGTATCGCATTAATGGCTAATTATGGTTTGATGTAGCCCAAATTACAAGCTGAGAAATCAGAATGAGCACTTGCGAGATACAGTTAACCTCTTGACAGGACACTGGGCCAAGAGGGTGATAGACAAATTATGGTCTTGTGGTTGAAAGCGGGCTAGCAAAATTGGGAGATTTTTTGCGGTCTGGGGCCTTTCATTTTGTCTTCGTCTTCTTCAACCTGGAAGCATCGGAAAGTTTATTTTTATCCAATTTTCCCTCAATTTGTTCCTGTGACTGCCCGTTTAATAGTTTTTTCGAGGGAACGCCGAATTCGATCTTTCCGGCCCGTCCCCCCTTGACGAAGGCGCAGGCGGCGATGTTCCTCGTGTCCTCGGCCACGGCCAATGACAAGATAATGGGGTCATCGTAGGAGTCGGCGTAGCCGAGATCGACAATCTGCCGCAAGGCGTTCTGGGACGCGGTCTCGGCATAAGCGGCCTTCTCGACGACCTTCATCTCGATGACGTAGGTCAGGCCCTTGTGCTCGATGACCAGATCGCTCCGGCCATGGCTGGAATGGATCTCTGCGGTGGCCTTCAGGCCAGCGCCCAGCAGGAAGGAATGCAGGTTCGACCGACAGAAGCTCTCGTCCAGCTTCAGGCGGATCTCCTTCCCCTGGCCGCTCCTCTTCAGGAGCGAGTCCATGAGGGCAAGGGCCTTCCCATGGTCATTCTCATTGACGGCCCTCGCCATCTTCTCGGTCTCGTCCATGATGGCCCCGCTCCCGATGGCTCGCCCGATAATGCGCGTCACCTCGGCCCCCGGGTCCTGGGCGATGGCGATGAACATGGAGAGGCGTTTGGCGGCCGCATGGTCGTCGTAGGCTATCCTGGAATATAGGCGCTTGAAATCTTGCGCCATCGCCGGGACGTTCCCACTCGCGGCGTGTTCCCTCAGCCTTATGGAGGCCTGGCCCGCGTCGAGCGTCGAGGGGAACAGGTTGTCTATGAACAGCCGCGACATGGACGACAGCACCTCGAAGTTTGGATAGTCGAGCGCATAGGACGAGTCGGTCTTTTTCCGCAGGGTCAGATATCCGGCCTGGTAAAGGAACCCGTGGGCCGGGGTTTCCTCTATTTCCCCGGGGGAACTGGCGAAATCAGCGTCCACCGGGAAATCCCTGAACTGGTCGACCGTGAGTCTCTTGTCCCTCAGCATCTCCCTGATGAGGGTATTCGATCCGGATTCCATCCAATAATTGTTGAACTCCATGTCCCCGAAGAAATTCATGGTGGAGAAGGGATTGTAGAGCCGGGTCTCCCCGTCAAAGGAAAAACCGTCATAATAGTCCCTGACTTGATCCAGCAGAACGTTTTCCCTCAGGTCCAGCGTGTCGGCCATCCTCCTGACAAAAGGCTTGAAATTGTTTTCCAGCTCCTCATGCGTGAAACCCACGATGCCGGCAAACTCAGGTGAAAGTGAAATGTCGGTTATATTGTTCAACGAGGAGAAGACGCCCATGCGGGAAAACTTCGTGACCCCGGTTATGAAGACGAATTCCAGATATTTATCCGCGGATTTGATCTTGCCGTAAAAATCGGACATGACGGACCGGGTGTCCCTGAGCAGATCCGCGATCCCGGACAATCTTGGATCCTGGATGACCTTTATCACCGGGGCATCGTACTCGTCAATCAAAAGAACTACCTTTTGGGAGTAGGCCTTTTGGACGTCTCTAATCAGGTTGGAAAAGACACCTGACGCATCCGTTCCCCTTGGAGGGACTTCATGCCGCTCGGCGTTCCTTCCAAGTTCCTCGATGATTTTCTCTGTCAGCAATTCTTGGTTGTCGGCCCCACTGGGAGCGCTCATGTCCAGGTGGATGACAGGCCGAGGAGCGAAGTCGGGGGAGTCCATGAATTGCTCGGCGGCTAGTCCCTTAAAAAGGTCCTTTTCTCCCGAGTAGAAGGAGTCCAGGGTCGAGACGGTCAGTGACTTGCCGAAGCGCCTGGGCCGGGAGAGGAAGATGACCTTGCCATACTTGCGCAAAGTGGGTAAGTAACTTGTCTTATCCACATATACTGTCCTCTTATCTCTAAATTCTTCGAAAGTATTCATGCCTAGTGGCAGAAGAGGCAGACTGTTCTCCATATTTTGATCTCCTCCTGGCTGAGGCAAACTCAAGTTTTTTGATGGACATTTTTTTATATTATTTATAATTGTAAATAAATTCGTATTTTAGTCAATGATGAGCTTGTTGGCCTGTCTGGCTATGAATCATGGATTTTTGGGCGGGTATAATAATTTGCCGGACTCAGCCAGCTGACCAGCGACTGGCCATTTTGACCCAATCCAAGATTCGGCCTCAATCCAGAGGACTCCAGGCGAAAGGCAATCTGCCGATCGACAGGCTTTATCCAGTCGTTATAGGCCTTGCGTGGCTCCGCGCTTGTGGCAGCCTCCACCATAGCTCTTGACGAACTGCGATCTCTTGTCAGGCTAGGTGTGATGGTGAAATTTCGACATGGTATCCTGGAGCGTCTCAAGGTCGGGGTCTCGTTGTCTTTTTTTCCCGAGAAACAGCGGGGAGTTTATTTTTGTCGGTCTTATCAGTTTTTTTCTTTGTTTGTTTCTTTAACTGTCCGTCTGATGGCTTTTTTGATGGGACACCGAATTCGATCTTCTCGGGCCGCCCGTCCCTGGCGAAGACGCAGGCGGCTATGTTTCTTGTGTCCTCGGCCACGACCAGCGACATGAGGATGGGGGGACTGGCGTAGCCGAGGTCGACAATCTGTCTCATGGCGTTCTGGGCCGCGGTCCCGGCCTGGGAGGCCTTCCCGACTACCTTCATCTCTATGACGTAGGCCAGGCCCTTGTGCTCGATGGCCAGATCGCTCCGGCCATGGCTGGAATGGATCTCCGGGGTGGCCTTAAGGCCCGCGCCAAGGAGGAAGGAATGCAGGTTCGACCGATAGAAGCTCTCGTTCAGCTTTATGCGGATTTTTTCCCCTTGGCCGCTATTTGCTATGAGATCGTCCATGATGGAGATGGCCTCTTGATATTTATTTTTATCAACGGCCTTCGTGATTTTTCTCGCCAGCTCCAGGATGGCGCGTCGTCCAAAGGCTGGTTCCATGAGGCGGGTCACCTCGGCCTTTTGGTCATTGGCCAGGGCGATGAACAGGGCAAGGCGCTTGGCGGCCGCGTGATCGTCATAGGCCAGGTTGGAGTAA
>JAISEK010000160.1 GCA_031264145.1 Deltaproteobacteria bacterium | reverse complement strand
ATTATTAAATTATCATTCTCTAACACATCATTGAATATTGGCATGTTTTGAAAATGACGCTCAAGTGTTGCGATTTTGGCATGATAATTGCTTAGGTTTTCTGTTCGCTGTAGTGATATGGAAAATGGATTAAGGACCCTGGTCCTCCCGTTCCAGCTATAGCCGTCGTACCAATCATTGATGCAGTCGGTCAGATCGGCCACGGTGGCCTCCGCCGGCACCGGTTCCACGCCTCTCATGGCTTCAAGGGCGACCGGCAGGTGCTCTCTGAAGCAATTATCGAGCTCCTCTTGGGTAAAGCCACAAATTCCTGCATATTTAGGGGTAAGGGTAATGTCGTTGAGCTGGTTGAGGCCGGCCGAGAGCCCCATGAAGGCATAGCGGGTGACCCCGGTCACGAAGACGAAACGCAGGAACTCATCGGAATCCTTGAAACCGGCGTAAAAATCCCTCAGCATGTCGCCATTCTTCATGGCTAGCTCCCCGTTGTCGATGTTGTTGCTGACAGGGGCATCGTATTCGTCAATAAGGACAACCACTTGCCTGTCATATTTTTCGTGCAGTCTTTCAATGACTCTGCGCAGGTCGATATTAGGCAGGGTCAGGGTAAGATTTAAGTTCTCCTTTATGTTTATGTCATGTAAACAAGTCGTGAGATAAAGCCTAAGTTCCTCCGTGGACCTGGTCGCTGTTCCCATTGAAAAGGTCATGATTGGGAATACTTGCCTGAAATCGTAATCCGATTCCCGGCCAATCCACAGGTCGGCGAAAAGTCCCTGGGGAGGGCCGGCAGGATCGGGCGGACCGCTAAAAAGCGACTTGAAGGTGCTCAGAAGGAGTGATTTGCCGAACCTCCTGGGCCTGGAGAGGAAATATGCGCCTTGTGTCTTGGCCAAATCGTAGACGTACCTCGTCTTGTCGGCGTACACGCAGCCATTTTCAATGATCTTCTGGAAAGTCTGGGAAATGAGGGAGAGTGGTTTCATGGTTGCTTCCCGCGCCTGACGTTTGGCATTGATTCCCAGACGGTTAGCCCTGGCCATAAATAGATTATCGCATATTATTTCGGTATTTCCAATGAACTGACAAGGTGAGTCTTGATGTCAGGGGAGTCTCTGCTAAACTGATTTTGTGCGGGATTGTCTAAGCCCTGGCGCATGGCCGTTTGGGCAAATCAGTCCAAACGATTTGATTTCCTTTGCGAGCCGTACGTGGCAGGGATGGCGGCGGCCAGGCAATCGCGGTCAAGGGACGGCCAGGTCCCGCTGGCGGTCTCTGGCCCTTGGGCCGGGCCCCTGGGGTTGCGGGGCCGGTGGCGCTGCGGTTGGTGGCAATTCCCGCCTGGCGGCGAGGGAACCTGTCTTTCCTGGAACATAGGGTAAGTCTGCCCGATTTCCCCCAGGCCAGCGGCGGCTTAGTCAAATTAATACCCCGCCCGTCATTACCAGAGGAACAAGGCGGGAGGCCCTTCCGGCCCCCGCTGGTGCTGCCCCTGGGCCAGGCGCCCGGGGCCGGGCCCAGGGGGTCCCCAAGCCTCCCGGAAGCCGCCGCTGGCCGGGACGTCCTCTCGCGCGGCCGCCGGCAGGCTGCCGTCCTGGGCGGGGCGCCCCAGTTTGGCCTTGACTGGCAGGCCAGGCCTGGAGTAAATTCCCTGGAAGGCCAAGGGGAAAGATCGCCAGCCTTCTCGGCGTGGCGTGGGCCGGCCATCGGCCCGCCCCGTGGCTTTCGCGGCCTGCCCTCCGGCGGGCCATGGTTTCCGCCCCGCGAGGGGGAATGGGCCTCTCGGGGACGATCGCCCCGACCCGCCCTGGCCCTGGGCCGGCGTTCTCGCCCGTCCCAGGCCCTGGACGGCAAAAGGTCCATGACACGGCCACCCCCTAGGAGCCCCCAATGGCCTCGGGAAGCAAGATCCCCCAAAGGACCGCCGGCGCGTCGATCAGGTGCCCCAGATGTGGCCGGATCGTCAGGCTGCCCGCCCTTGACTGCCCCCATTGCCTGGTCGACCTCAAGGAGGCCACGGCCCCCAAGAAGCCCAAGTTCAGGTTTTTCCGCTGGCTCTTCTCCTGGCTGGCCATCCTGGCCTGCCTGGCGGTGGCCGGCTGGCTGATTTCCAGGGTCGTCACGGGCGGTCCCGTGATCCCGGGCTTCCTGAGGGAGCGTCTCCCGTCCTTCCTTTCCGGCCTGGCCGGAAGGGGGGCGGCGTTTTTTTAGGCCCACCCCCGAGGATGGCGATGCTGAGGCTTGAGAACCTGGAGAAGAGCTTTGGCCCGAGCAGGGCCCTCGCTGGCCTGTCCCTGGAGGTCGGGCCGGGGGAGCTCTTCGCCTTCCTGGGGCCCAACGGGGCCGGAAAGACGACGACCATCCGCATCCTCAACGGGCTCTCCAGGCTGGACCGCGGCCGGGCCAGCATAGGGGGGGTGGACATCGCCGCCGACCCCCTGGCCGCCAAGCGCCTGTGCGGGCTGGTGGCCCAGCACAACAACCTCGACGGCGACCTCACGGTCTGGGAGAACCTGGACATCCACGGCCGCCTGTACGGGCTGGGACGGCGGGAAAGGGCCCGCAGGTCCCGCGAGCACCTGGAGTACGTGGAGATGGCCGACCGGTCCGCCAGCCTGGTCAAGACCCTCTCCGGCGGCCTCAAGAGAAGGCTCATGATCGCCAGGGCCCTCATGCACGGGCCCAGGCTCCTGTTCCTGGACGAGCCGACCGTGGGCCTGGATCCGGCCATCAGGCGCCGGATCTGGGCCCTGGTCAAGAGAATCTGCCAGGACGGGGTCACGGTGTTCCTGACCACGCACTACATCGAGGAGGCCGAGTTCCTGGCCGGGAGGGTGGGCTTCATAAACGAGGGGCGGCTGGTCGCCTCCGGCCGGCCCCGTGAGGTCATGGACGCCCTGGGCCAGTGGGCGGTCGACGTCTTCGCGCCTGACGGCCATCGGACCCTCTTCTTCGCCGGGAGGGAGGAGGCCGTCGGCTTCATCCAGGCCCAGGGCGGGGCCGGCTCGGTCAGGCGGGTCAACCTGGAGGACGCCTTCCTGTCGCTGACCGGGCGGAGGGTCTCATGAGGGCCCTGGCCGCCGTCTTCCTCAGGGAGATGCTGATCCTGAGACGCCGCCTGGCCAGGCAGGTCCTGGCCATGAGCGTCTCGCCCCTCCTCTACGTCCTGACCTTTGGCCTGGCCCTCGGCGGCTCGGTCGCCGTGGACGGCAGAAGCTACCTGGAGTTCCTGATCCCCGGCCTCGCGGCCATGAGCAGCATGACCCAGGCCTTCGCCATGGCCGGCGAGATAAACGTGGCCCGCTTCTACCTCCACGTCTTCGAGGAGTTCCAGGCCGCCCCGATCCCCAGGCTCTCCTACGTCCTGGGCGAGGCCCTGGCCGGCGTCACCAGGGCCCTGGTCTCGATCGCCATAGTCCTTGCCCTGGGCTTCCTGTTCGGGGTGAGGCTCTCCTACGGCCTTGCCTTCTGGGGGGCCCTGGCCCTGAACTCCCTGGCCTTCGCCTCCCTGGCGGTGGCCCTGGCCATGCTGGTCCGAAGCCATGCCGACCAGGCCCTGCTGAACAACTTCATCATCACCCCCATGGCCTTCCTGGGCGGGACCTTCTTCCCGCTGGAGAGCCTGCCCGGCCCGGCCCGGGCCGCCCTGAGCCTCCTGCCCCTCTCCCATGCGTCAAGGGCCGCCCGGGCCGGGGCCTTCGGGCTCGACCCCGGCGCCGCTCCCTACCTCTATCTGGGCCTGGCGGCGGCCGCCTTCATGCTTCTGGCCATCTGGGCGGTCGCGAGGGCCAGGGACTGAGGGGGGGGGACTGGCCCGTTCACGGCCCGGCCCCCGGCCGGGGCCTGGCCAGGAATCTCGGCCTGGCGGCCGGCTATCGGGCTGGGGCCGGGCGGGGGCGCCAGCCCGATTTCTTGCGGTGCTTGTCTCAGCGAGGCGGGGGAGGGAGCGGGCGCGGGCCATGGCTGTCCGTGAGGCTTGGCCCGGGGCGGTTCCTGGGATCTGTCCGAATGCCCCATGCGGCAGGGCCTTTCCAGGCTCCTTGCCCCGGAAACCATGGCCGGAAACCTCGGGCGGGATTCCCTTCCCCTGGCTGTATCCGGGGCCTGGATTCTTGGGATTGCCAGTCAGTTACTTCTTTTTGCCACCGGCTTGGGTTATGGGCTGATGGCTGCCAGTAAGCTCACCGCATTTCTCGTTCAAATGTTCATGCCACAACGTCCATTTTACTATGAACAATTTGTTTATGTGCATATAGACAAAATAAAACCGGACAAATTCGATGGACCCTGCTATTGTCCAGAACGTGGGAACCAGAGAGCCACGAGACATGATGCCCTCCTCCAGTTCAAGCAGATAGGAGGATGAGACCGAAATGATTGACAGTATCCAGGACTACGTGCCCGAAATCGGCGAGTCATTTGGATTGAGGCCTGAAAATACCGGCGATATACGAAGATTGCTCCCATCATATCTGTCCATATACAAGCCTTGTTTTACCCATGACGGCCAATTTGTCCATTTCCAGCAATCTTGTTCTGGTCTATTGTCCGAGCCAGAAAGAAAACCAATGGAACCCATCGCAATAAAAACACATGACGGCCGAGGGCCCTGGGATTTGCCCAGGGCCTAGCGGTTTTTCATGAAAAGATCGCCGTGGTCGCTGGAAACGATGGGCGAGATCCATCGACGCGAGCTTGCCGGCCTGGTGTCGCATGGTGACGCGATGCTCACGGTGGATGCCCTCGACAACCCGAGGAAAGGCACCATGTCCCCTGGAGTGGCGAGAATGCACATCGGGGCGGCTGGGAAGAGGGATAACGGCCAGGCCCAAGTGATGGCCGGCATTTCCGGCGCGAGGGGGTTCGGCCTGATCGACTATAGACCATATATGCCGGATATCTGGTTCCAGGACGGGTACAAGGAGAGATGGGATAACCGCGGCATTCCCGATGGCGCCGCGTTCAAGGCTAAACCTAAGCTGGCGACCGGAATGATTCTTTCAATCATTGATGAGTGAATATTCACGTTCAGGTGGATTGGGGCCGACTCGTGGTTCGGCCACGACTCTTCATGTTGCGCCTTGACACGATGTCAGTTGATTCCTTCACTTTCGCAGTTCAAGCTGAACTTTTCTCTCGTCTGCCTTCTTCCGGAACAGACTCACCGCAAGCCCCGCTTTTTCTTTTGACGTGGCATCGACATTTATCTCTTCTTTCAGTTGCGCCATCACGTCCTTAACGTACGCAAGTTCAAGTAAATTAACGGCAAGGCAGAAAAAGCTTTTCCTCCGACCATCATCGAAGTCGGCAAGCAACCGCTCCAATATACCAACTTTCTCATCCAGTTCGGCTTGATAAGCGGCTAATCCAATTTCCTTGACCTTTTGAAAATCCGCAAGCTGCCGTTGTTTAGTGATAAAGGAATCGTGAATCTTCTCGCTATCGTAATACTTTTTGCACGGGTATTCCTCACACAAGTAACAATATTCAACCCCACTGTGGCGTTTGGCGCAGGAGTTCACGCCGCAGTGCGCAACAAATTTATATGGCGCGGTTGCGACGCCGCCGCAACCAGGGCATTTGGAGGTTCCTTTTGTGTGGTAGCGCGGGCAGAGCCCGCAGTTCAGCCCGCACAGCGAAAATAGCGGATATTTCCTTGTGTATGATTCCATTTTAACGGCAATGTCACTATTGCTCGTCATAAGATGAACGCTGTAGTATCCAAACAGCCAACCTCGATCATGATGGTCAGCCAGCCTGCGGCGTTTTTTGGTTGGGCTGGAGGCGATAGCCCATGTCTTTCAACAAATCGCCAAGCGTGCAGTGGCTGACGTCAAGGCCGTTTTCGCTCAAGGTTCTTTTGATGTCCCGCAGGCTTTCGGTCGTCCACAGGATATACCCTTCAGGGCTGCCCGGTGGCCTGTCTTCTATTATTTTTTTTATCTCCTCATTGATTTTCGGATATTTTTGAGTAGTGGTCTTTCGTCCGGCACCGCTCTTGCGGATACGGCCATGGATATAGGTGCCTTCCGCCATCTCTTTTTTGGCTTTGATTATCGTCGTCTTGGACACGCCCGTCAATTCATGCACGGCCTTCAGCCCACCGCGCCCCAGGCCTTCCGACTCTTTCGCTAGGTAGATTCTTCTTGTCTTCTCATCAAGAAGAGGAAGCATAGTTTTTATTCTGTCCTTCGTGGTGCGATCCATGGTTCACGTCTCCCGCCGTGAACCACGGACTGGCATGCCGGACCGGGGAAGCCATGGCGGTCAGTTTCCCGCGGGTCCCTAGTGGAGCTTTTGGCCCACCGGGACCCATTTGGCCAGTATGGCCGAGAGCTCGTCGCGCTTGATGGGCTTGGTCAAGAAATCGTTCATGCCGGCGGCCATCAGGGTCTCCCTGGCCCCGGCCATGGCGTTGGCCGTCAGGGCGATGATCGGGAGCCGGGCCAGCCGGCCGCCCATGGCCCTGATGCTGGCCGTGGTCTCCAGGCCGTCCATCTCGGGCATCATCTGGTCCATGAAGATGAGCTGGTACTCGGCCGCGACCACCATCTCCAGGGCCTCGGGGCCGCTTATGGCCTTGTCGGCCGTGATGCCGTGTATGCGCAGGAGGCCCGAGGCCACGGTCAGGTTGAGCTCGTTGTCGTCGACCACCAGGGCCCTGACCAGGCCGCCGTAGTCCAGGCCGGACGGGGCCGCCGTGGCCTTGGACGGCTTCCGGCCCGGGATCCTGGGGACGGTGATCCGGAAGAGGCTGCCCTTGCCGTACTCGCTCTCGACCTCTATCCGGCCGTCCATGAGCTCGACCAGGTACTTGCTGACCGAAAGGCCCAGGCCCGTCCCCTTGATGTGGCGGTTCTTGGCCGTGTCGACCTGCTGGAAGGCCACGAACAGGAAGGGGAGGTCCTCGGGCCTGATGCCGATGCCGGTGTCGGCTATCTCGAAGGCCAGCCTCTCGCCGGCCTCGCTGACCCTGAGCGTGACGGAGCCGCTCTGGGTGAACTTGATGGCGTTGCCCAGGATGTTCAGGAGGACCTGGCGGAGCCTCACGTCGTCGCCGTTGAGGTACATGGGCATGGGGACGGCGTTTTCCAGATTGACCGCGATGCCCTTGTCGCCGGCCAGGAACCTGGCCATGGTCATTATGTCGTCGAGCAGCTTCCTGAGGCTGAAGTCGACCGGGCTCAGCTGCATCTTGCCCAGCTCCAGCTTCGAGAGATCCAGGATGTCGTTTATGATCGAGAGCAGGGCCGTGGCCGCCGTCTTGATGTCGGAGACGTAGCCGCGCGTGCAGGGGGCGAGGGAGGCGTCGCTGGAGAGGATCTCGGAGATGCCGATGATCGCGTTCATGGGCGTCCTTATCTCATGGCTCATCATGGACAGGAACTGGGTCTTGGCCTGGTAGGCGGCCAGGTAGCCCTTGGCCCGGCGGCGGTAGAAGATGATGAGGAAGACCACGGCCGAGAGGACCATGCACAGCTCTATGACCATCAGGCGGTTGACCGAGCGGGTGTGCTGCCCGGCGGCGATCATGGCCGTGTCGGTGATGTCGACCCCGGCCACGGCCAGCACCTGGCCCCTGGAGCCGAAGACGGGGCAATAGGCCGACATGAGGCCGTCCCAGATGCCGGCGTACTCGCCCATCTCGGTCGCGACCACCTGGCCCTCGAAGGCCAGGTGGACAAAGCCGTCCGGCTCGGTCACCTGGCCCAGGGTGACCATGGTCTCGGGATCCAGGTCGTTGTCGATGACGTACTGGAGCTGGTCGCCCACGTAGCGGACGTAGTAGACGAACTGGACGTTGTATTCCTCGGCGAAGGCCATGAGGGCCGCCCGCTTGGCCGCCCACAGCTCCGTCCCCATGTCCTCGGGGCCCCTGAGGGCGGCGAAGTCGGACTCGTCCATGAGCCTGGCCGCATGGATGGCGGACATCTTGAGGCGGGCGGCGATGTCCTCCTGCAGGAGGACCGAGTACTGCTCGATGGACCGGTGGGCCCTGAAGGTGGTGAGGATTATGCCCGTGGTCAGGACGATGAACACGGCCAGGAAGGAGATCTCCAGAATGTTGGCGAGTCTTGGCTTCATTGCGCTCAGGTGGCCCGCCTGTCGGCGGGCCGGCGCGCCAAAGGCGCTGGAGGCGGAATCCGGAGGGGCCCTGGGACGAGGGAGGGCCGCGTCGTCCCAGGGGCGGGCGGGCGGGAACGGAGCCAGCCACGCCGAGCCGCCAAAGGCACCCCTCTGGGCCGGCAGACTGGGAACGCCTTGGTCATTTGAACGCGCGGCCTTCCGGCCGCGTCCCTGGAACGCTGTCAGCCCAAGTAGTTGACCCAGTATAGCATAGTTCCTTGGTTGATTTGACAGGCAATTTAGAACCTGGGGCTAGGCGGGGAGCGCGAGGCGGGTGGAGGCTGGAGACATCCATGAGGCGCATGAGCCGATCCCGGACGGCAAGGACAGGCGAGTGGTCGGCCTCCGGGGGCCGCGAACCCGCGGGCAGAGGGCGCGGGAGGGGGGGGCGGGCCCCAGGGCCCACGCCTGGGCGGCCCTAGACGTGGAGCCTGGGCGGGACCTCGCCGAAGAGCCCGGCGTAGCCGAAGATGGCCGGGGCGCCGCCGGTATGGAGATACAGGACCGGCTCGTCCTTCTCGAAGAAGCCCTCCCTGGCCAGGCCCACCAGGCCGGCCAGGGACTTGCCGGTGTAGACCGGGTCGGCCAGGATGGCCTCGGTCCTGGCCAGGAGGCGGATGGCCTCCAGGGTGCCCTGGTCAGGAATGGAGTAGCCGGGGCCCAGGAACCGTTCCAGGCAGACCACCTTGCCCGGATCCAGGTCCCGGGGACGGCCCAGGAGGGCCAGGGCGTCGTTGGCCAGGCCGAGGATCAGCTTCTCCTGGTCGGCCCTGCTTGGCCGGCGGACGTTGATGCCCACGACGGAAAGCGGGGTGGAGGAGGCCTCGAGCCCGGCCAGGAGGCCAGCCTGGGTGCCGCCGCTGCCGCTGGCGCAGACTATGGTCCTGAAGCCTGGGTCGGAGTCCATGAGCTGGAGGGAGATTTCCTGGGCGCAGGCGGCGTAGCCCAGGGCCCCCAGGGGATCGGCCGCCCCGCCGGGGATGACGTAGGGCCTGGCCCCGCCGTCGGCGATCTTCCTGGCCAGCGAGGACATGATCTCCTGGACGGGGGCGCCGCCGGGGACCACGGTCACCGAATTGGCCCCCAGGAGGTTGAAGACCAGGTTGTTGCCCGAACCGTGGGGCAGATAGCTCCCGGGGACCCTCTCCTCGAGGACCAGGTGGCAATCGAGGCCCTCGTGGATGGCCCAGGCCAGGGTCAGGCGGCAGTGGTTGGATTGGACGGCCCCGCAGGTGATCACGGCGGTCGCGCCCCCGGCTATGGCCTCGCCCAGGCAGAAGTCGAGCTTGCGGGTCTTGTTGCCGCCCAGACAGCCGGGCAGGAGATCGTCGCGCTTCGCGAAGACCTCGATCCCGGCCCCCAGGGCCCGGGAAAACCTGGGCAGGGGCTCGATGGGGGTCGGGCGGGTGACGTAGCCCCGGCGGGGGAATCCGTGGAGGTTCATCGGCGTGGTCCTTTCAGGGCCCGCGTCCGGGGCGGGCCGGTTGGCCATGCGGCCGGTTGGGGGACGGTAGGGGCCGCCCTGGCGGCCCTTGGGCGCGCGGGGCGGCCGTGAGGGCCAGGTGCCGGTCCCTCCGGCTCAGATGGAGTAGTCTGGCTGGCGCAGGGACAGGAGGATGTCGCGCTTGAGCCCGGCGTAGACCGGGTCGACCACCAGGTTCTCGTAGATCCTGGGCCTGGGCAGGGGGGACGAGATGTCCTTGGCCAGGCGGCCGGGCCGGGGGCCGAGGATCATGATCCTGTCGGCCAGGAAAAGGGCCTCGTCCACGTCGTGGGTCACGAAGAGGATGGTCGAGCCGGTTCCCCCCCATATGTCGACCAACAGCTCCTGCATGGATATCCTGGTCTGCGCGTCCAGGGCCCCGAAGGGCTCGTCCATGGCCAGGATTGGCGGCCCGGAGATCCAGGCCCTGGCCAGGGCGACCCTTTGCCTCATGCCCCCGGAGAGCTCGTAGGGAGCGTGCCGCTCGAAGCCCGTCAGCCCGGTCAGCCCGATGAGGCGCCTGGCGGCCCTGAGGGTCTGTTCCCTTGGCCTGCCGGCCAGGTCGGGGCCCAGGGTGATGTTGCCCAGGACCGTCCGCCAGGGCAGGAGGTTCGGCTCCTGGAAGACCACGCCCCGGTCGGGGCCCGGGCCCAGGACCGGCAGCCCGTCCACCAGGACCCGGCCCCCGGAGGGCTTCTCGAAGCCGGAAAGGACGTTCAGGAGCGTCGACTTGCCGCAGCCGGAGGGGCCGAGGAGGCAGACCAGCGCGCCGGGGGCGATGTCGGCCGTGAAGTCGGCGATGGCCTCGGTCCCGCGGCCGTCGCGGCGGTCCGGGTACCTGTGGCTCACCCCGTCGAAGGAGATGGCCGGGTCCTGGCCCGGCCGGCGGGCCTGGGCCAGGGAGCCGTCGTCGAGGAAGCCGTCCAAGGCCCTACTCCTTCCCGGCCCACGGCACGGCCAGCCTCTCCACCCTGACCAGGGCCAGATCCAGCAGGTAGCCGGCCAGGCCGAGGAGGATGATGCCCAGCATGACCAGGTCCGTGCGCATGTAGGAGCTGGCGTTCATGACCATCCAGCCCATGCCCGACTGGGCGGCGACCATCTCGGCGGCGATGAGGGTGGTCCAGCCCACGCCGATGGCCAGCCTGACGCTGGTGAATATCCCCGGCAGGGCCGAGGGCAGGACGAAGTGGAGGACCAGCTGGAGGGAGGAGGCCCCCAGGGCCTGGCCCAGGCGGATCTTCGACAGGTCCACGCCCCTGACCGAGGCGGCGCTGCCGACGACCACGGTGAAGAGGGTCGAGAGGAAGATCAGGAAAATCTTGGAGACCTCCCCGATGCCCAGCCAGAGGATGGCCAAGGGGATCAGGGCTATCTTGGGGAGGGGCCTCAGGAACTGCACGAAAGGCTCCAGGGCCGACGAGAGCACCGGGAAGAGGCCCATGGCCAGCCCCAGGGGCAGGCCGGCGGCCACGGCCAGGACGAAGGCGGCCAGGGCCCTGGCCAGGCTGACCAGGACGTGCCGCCACAGGGGCACGTTGTGGTAGCCGCCTTCCAGGAGTTCCAGGGCCGAGATCCAGATTTCCTCCGGGGGCGGGAGGATGAGGGGGCTGAAAAGGCCAAGCCGCCCGCAGAGATGCCAGGCCAGGAGGAAGGCGGCCACCGAGACGAGGCCTATGGCCGCGGTCCTGGCCGGCCCAAGGCCTTGGCCGGGACGCATCATTTCCCGATGGCCTTCTTGATGAAGCTGACGTCAATGTCGGGGGCGAAGGAGGCCGGAATGTCCCTGGCCCTGAGGTCGCCGTGCTCCACCAGGAAGTTGGCCTGGTCCAGCAGGCCCTTGGCGATGCCGGACTCGGCGGTGTTCTGCCCGTCCCCCAGCCACTCGATCTTCAGCTGCTCCTCCAGGGGCACGTAGTTCAGGCCGTCCAGCGTCTGCCGGGCCCCCTCCGTGTCCTGGCCCAGCTCCCTGGCGATGAGGGCGGCCGAGCCATCGGGATCGGCCTTGTAGCGGTCCACGGTCTCCTGGAAGGCGCCCAGGAAGGCGGCGACCAGATCGGGGTACTTTTCGGCGAAATCATCGGTCGCGACGTAGGCGTTGTACAGATAGTAGCCGTGCTCGTTGAGGTCCCCCGAGCTGAGGATGACGTGGCCGCCGTCCTCGGCCATCTCGTGCCAGAAGGGTCCCCAGACGTAAGCCGCCTGGATGTCGCCCCTCTTCCAGGCGGCCACCTGGTCGGCCGGGTTCAGGGCCACTATCTTGACCTTGCCCGGGTCGACCCCGAACACCTTGAAGCCCGCCAGAAGTGCGTAGTGGGCCGTGGAGCCAAGGATCGTGGCGACCGTCTTGCCTTCCAGGTCCTTTATCGCCTTGATGTCGTTTCTGGCCACCAGGCGCTCGCTCGTGTCGATGACCCCGGAAAGGGCTATGACCTTGAAGGGGACGTCCTTGACCAGCGACGAGGTGATGGGGACGCAGCCCACCCTGACGATGTCTACCTCCCCGGCGGCCAGGGCGGCCAGGGCCGGAGGGCCGCTTGGGAAGCCGACCCATTTGACCGGGACGCCCAGGGCCTTGTCGAAGGTGCCGTCTATCTTGCCCAGGATCCAGGGCCGGGGACCTCCCAGGAAGGCCAGGCGCACCTCCTTTGGCCGATCGGCGGCCAGGGCCTGGGTGGGGATGGACAGGGCGGGGAGAAGGAAAAGGAGCAGCAAAAAAGTCCAGCGTTTCATGTCTTTCTCCTGTTTGGCTAGGGGTGGTCCCCGGGCGACGGGGAGGCGGCGTTTTCCTGGCCGATCGCCGCCCCGTGTCCCCGGCGGGGACGCTCCAGGGCTTGCGATGGCTTCCCTCCAAAAAAAAACGCCAGGGAAGGGGTATCCTTCCCTGGCCTTCAGTCTTGACTGATTGGCCGCTGGCTGTCTGCGGCGTCGCCCCTGAGAGGAGGGGCTGACTCGTCCGGCCAAGGCGATCGGGGCCAAAGGACAAGGACCGGCCAATGCCAGCCTTGGAGAACCCGACCTTCGGCCCGCGAGCAATTCAGCCGGAGCTTTGATGGTTGATTTTATGGGAAGCGGCCAGGCTTGTCAAGAAAAAGTTAAGTGATTTGACGATGATACGCATTCAGGCAACTCCACGGGCCATTCATGGGGTGGCCGGGGGCGTAAACCGGGCCGCCTGGGCCCTCCGATTGCAAGGGACCCATGGCGTCGGGGGCTGGATCTGGCCACATGGACTCGGTCCTGGCTTGCCGATGCCTCGCTGGCCGTTACGGCCAATGTCCTCCAAAAGCACGTTGACGCGATTTGGAGTTATCCTAGTGCCTTGTCTTTCCCGATTTGGCTGGAGAGGACAACCCAGCCCAGCTTTATTTGGCCATATTTGGCCGTCATTCTTGGAAAAGCGAGTTGCTGGCCTGCTCCCGGCGGTACAGGTAATCATCCCAGGAGCCGCAGGGCCAGACCCCATTTATAGGGGACCTCAATACGGTGGATCCGCTGCTCGCGCACAAAACGGCCCAGGCGAACAAATTCCACCATCGCAGGGCCTTGCATAGACTTTCAGGACATCATCCATGGCCCCCACGAAGGAGCCAGAAACTTTAGGAGGTATTACCAGTATTTCTTTAGGTGAGGTTTAAATTAGTTTTTTAGAATCAGATGTACTGACGTTGGCGAAATCCAGTCGGCGATGTCAAGCTCGACGGCTTTCGCAGCCAGGAGGCGGACCGCCTGCCTGGCTCTGCCCTCAGACGGCTCCCCACAGGCCATGGCCATGAGCTTGGCCTCGAAAACGCCATCGAACTTGAATGGCCGGCTGTCAAAAGCGACGCGCTTTCGTTCCAGCGCCTGGCCCCTCTGGGGATTTGTCACATGGCAACAAAGCTCTCCCCAGGTTGAAGATTCTGCTGGCATGTTTGCCTGTTTGTGTCAATTTTTCAAGTTATTCTCTTTCCTCAGGCAACAATGTTGCCCTATACTGTTCTGCCATGGGTGCTGTCTCCTTGTCTTAACACTAATAATTATATATTATAGCAATAAAACATAATTAATTATAAATATTTTTATTAAGAGTCTAAAATTTGGCATATAAACTAACAAATCACATGCTTCAAATCGCCTACACTGCTTTAATTAATGCTCATTATGAATCGCAGCCCAAATATGATGTGTTCTTATCTGACCTTAACCTTAGTTGATTAAGGCCTGAAAAGACTTAGATAAAATTGAGTCGTCTTCTATCGACAAATCAAGAAAAATAAGGTACTAGGCAGGGCTGGGGCATCCCGTGTCTCAGTTTTTTCTTGACGGAATCTACGACGATGGGTTATGAGTTGTGGAAGACGGGGCAGAGGACGAAAAATAGCCCCGTATGTTCTTGAAGCCTGCCCTCTACGGAAACGCCCAAACGGTCAACCAACTCGTGCCTGCCAGGCTGATATTTAGCCAAGGGCAAGACTCGATGATGGGCTATTATGGGTATGATGAGCAAAGGTGGCATGAAAGTTTTATGGTTATTTTTTGGAACGCCTTATTTTCGCATATCATGCCAGCGCAAATGATTTTGATGCGCCAGAAAAAAAGCGTCTTCCCACCGATCAAGGGTCGCCTGAAGCCCGGTTTTTCCTTGGCCTGATGTGCCATTAAGTAGCGGACGTGGGCTGGCGTGAAGGCCTATTGGCCAGCCTCGGGAAGCTTATGGCAATCTTGGGGAGATCCAGGCCTTTTCCAAGGCTGGCCGTGGCCTGGCGGTGTCCCCCCTCAGCCGCCGGCGAGGGCTATTTTACCGTGGACAAGTTTCGCTTCGACGGCAAGGACGGCAAGACGACCATCATGTACGGCCCTTCCATAACCATAAGCGACATTATGCTGGCGGGCGAAATGGCTTGCCCAGTCTTTCACCGACAGGCCCGGGGAGATTACGGCATGGCGTGAAGTGTTTTGGGCTTTGGCCATCAATGGTTCCCAGTCGGCCACCACGCGCCTCGGCGTCGCCCAGGGCTGCGGGCCGAAGGCGTCGGGCCCAAAGCCGTGGCTTGAACCAAGAAACGGCCCAAGGCCCGGCGATCGGACAGGACCGATCAGGAGGATAGCATGAGGAGAATCGCCACCCTTTTATCCGTCGCGCTGCTGGCCGTCCTCGTTTCAGGGTGCCTGGCTGAAAAACGGAATGCGTCGCCGTTTGACGACATACTGTCCATGCCGGACAAGCCGGTGCTGGCCGAAGGCGAGATGTATTATTTCGGATCCGGAAAGATGGCGATGTGCGAGAGGGTCGAACTCGGCTTCGTGCTCTCGGCCGACAAGAGCGTCGTGCGCGATTTTTCCGTCAAGCTCATCAATCTTTCGGTTCCCCCCCAGGGCATCTACTTGCCCCGCCAGTATAACAGCGAGGCATTGGAAACAAGATTCATCAATTATTCTGCCCCTGTCAGCGATCGCCGCGCCATTGTCTCTTTTGGCGACAACGGGAGCCTGACGCTAAACGGGCTTGGCGAGGCGAAGGCCACCGGCGAGCTGGAATTCAAGGTCCTCCTCGACGGAGGCCCGGTACCGGGCCTGGGCTATGCCAATCCGTTACAGGAAAGGGTGGATCTGGGCAAAGCGAAGTTGACCCTCCAAGGCGGCTTCGAGGTCCAGTAATCGAGAGGTGCCGGGAGGCAAGGCCTGGGTCAGGCCCGTTCGCCGGCCCGATGTGGATGCGGGAAGATTTGGGAAATCCCTGTGGTCTATCTGCCCATGGCCGGGGCCAGTCCAGGCGGGCTTTGCCCCAGCCCCTTGACGCCGTAATGGCCTGGCCGGCTGACATGGATGGCCCTAAGAGGGCCGACAAGGGAATGGCAGAGAGAGTCGTCCACTCCAAAGATGACAACGGCGGGCCCGTCAGGAACGCCAGGCTTGGGAGCCTGAGCTGGTGCTGACAGGTGACTGGCCTGGACCATGCGCTTTGGTCGCGGCGGAGGTTCAAGGGCCAGAACTGATGAAAGGCGAACGAACTTGCCATTAAAGCGCCTGCGCCGGCCCTCGCTTTCGGGGTGACGTCAAGCCCTGGCCGCGAGACCGGCAGACGGGCCAGTAGACGGCATGCGGCCCACGAGGCCGGCAATGCCCGTGGCAGATTCTGGAGGGAACATGGCCAAAAGGCAGATTCGATGCCTCGCCACCGTGGTTGTCTGCGATCCCCCGAGAAACTGCGTGCCATCTGGTCACCCGCAGACAGCCTCGCGGACGGCGGCATCGATCAGGCACCGGAAAACGCAGGCCGTCCCCAAATCCAGGGGTTTGGCCGGAACCTAGCCGTCGTGATCGCGACGAGCCTGGCCAGTGGGCACCTGGCCACCTCGCCATCCGCGCCTTCCCGCAAAGGGCCCAGGACGGCGGGACCGACCTCATCCGGTGGGAGCACGTGCTGGGTTGGACCGGGGTGCAAATGCCAGGGCCACGCGGGCCGTCGTCATCCGGTGAGGCTGAAGATCAAGGGCGACTAAAGCAGCTCCGAAAGCCCTGGGCCGCTTTCAGGCCACATGGACAGGCGCTGGGCCTGCGAGGGCTGGCTGGTCGTCCTCGGCGATGACTTGGGGAAACCAAGGGACCTGAAGCTGCCCTGGGAGATCGTGGCCCCTAGGGCCTGACCATCCGCATGTCAAACTGCCGGCTGACAGTCGCCGTCAATGGCGGCGTCGCAGACTGCGTTCCAAGGAAGAGGAGGGCGAAAGATGTCGGGGAACATGGATCGCGTGATAAACGATCTGCTCGTCCTGGCCCAAAAAAAATACGATGGCGTGGGCATGAAAGTTGACCTGGGAGAGGCCTTCAGGCTGTATCTACGGGCCGCCAGGCTGGGTTCCCCGGTCGGGCAGTACAACGTCGGTGCCATGTACCGCAACGGCGAGGGAGTGGAAAAGGACCCGCGCAAGGCTTTCTCGTGGTTCCTCAAGTCCGCAAGGCAGGGGTTCGCCGAGGCACAGCACGGCCTGGGTTCCATGTGTGCCCTTGGCGAGAGAACGGCCCGGGACAAGCCCAAGGCCCTCAAGTGGTATCGCCTGGCCGCTGAGCAGGGTTTGGCCAAGGCCCGGGCCGCCCTTGGCTTCATGTATTTATCCGGCGACGGCGTCGCCCAGGACAGGGCCGAGGGCCAGAGACTGCTGCGGTTGGCGGCCAGCCAGGGCGATGTCGACGCCCAGTTCGGCCTTGGCCGCCTGTACATGCGTGGCGACGGCGTGGCACAGGACATGGCCAAGGGTGCCGGATTCTTCCGAAAGGCCGCCGCAAAGGGCCATGTCGGTGCCCTGCACGAACTTGGCGCGGCGTTTCTTCTTGGCATTGGCGTGCCCAGGGATACGGCCAAGGCCGCGAGGTTGTTCCGCATGGGCGCCGAGAAGGGCAACCCCACCTCGCAGCTGAACCTCAGCAACATGCTTTGCTCGGGCGAGGGCGTGCCCCAGGACAAGGACGAGGGCCTCGGATGGCTCCGCAAGTCCGCTGGGCAGGGCTTTGCCCCGGCCCAGCATACGCTTGGGCGGAACCTCGCCCTTGGTTACGGGGTGCCCGAGGATAGGGCCGAGGGCCTGCGGCTTCTCCGCCTGGCCGCGGAGCAGGGCTTCCCCCTGGCCATGCATTGCCTTGGACGGCTGCTCGTTGACGGTGGCGGGACGCCAGAGGACAGGGCCGAGGGCCTGGGGCTGCTCCGCCTGGCCGCGGAGCTTGGCATTCCCCCGGACCAGCCCCTCCTCTGGCGGGCGGACGGGGCACCCAGGGACATGGGCATGGGCCTGCCTGGCCTGGCGTGGACGCCTGGAGAGCCTGGAGACCCGTTGGCTGGCCCGACCGTCCAGCCGGGCCCGAGGCCCGCGCCGGAAGCCGTCCCTGAAGACCGCCGGGGCCCCGCAGCAACCGGCGGCGTATTGGCCAGCACGGGCCACATCGTGCGAGAGGAGGAAAAAATGGATGGCGACAGGGAAAAGGACCAGGTGCTCATTGACAGGATCAACTCGATCCTGCCGCCTTTTACTGACTTGATCGTGCCCGCCATCAGGGAGGCCAATTCGCTCCCGGAGCGGCCGGAGGCGAAGGCCGTCCTGTTCGACATGCTGGCCAGGTCAAGGATTTGTAGCCTGAAGATCATGAACCAGCCTATGGTCATGCCGATGCCAGTGCCCGATTACGTGGAGACGCAGGATTGCATGCTGTTTTTCAGCAGTTCCGCGCTGGCCATGTTCGCCTGGGGAAAACTTGGGCGCGGCGGGAGGACCCAAGGCCTGGTTCCCGACATAAGCGACGATGAGGCTTACACGTTGTTTCGGATGGCCGATGAGAATGGCCATTGCGTCTGCCTGAATTACCTGTGCCCGGACAAGGAAGACGGCTATTTTTTCAGCGCGTCGGAAGTGAAGAGCTTCTTCGCGGAGGCACCATGGGCATCCAGGCATGGCTCTCTGAATTGATCGGCGGCCTCGGCAACGCCCAGTGCCAGGAGCGTCCATGCCAGTCTTCCTCCCGGCCCGGCCAAAAGGGCGACCTCCACGGTCGTAAGGACTTGGTGGGGACATGAAATGGGTGGCGGAAAAAGTTTGGCCAAAATGACTCAAATGTTTTTTGGCGGAAATACTTAGTAGGCCAAAATAATAGTCCTTGCCATATCATCTCGATGGTGGTTCTCCTTTTGGTCTTCTTATTGGGCCTTGCGATGGTCTCCATCCAAGCCAGTGCCAACGCTCCGCCAATTCTCGCCCGGACTCTCTTGGCCGCCGGTCAGGGCCAGGCCGACGCCCAGCGCATACTCTGCCTGATGCATGGCATCGGTGATGGTGTGGGCAAAGGCAAGGTCGAGTCGGCCGGATGGCGCCGCATGCTGGCAAGGCACATCATCGCCGGTCAGCATGGTTCGTGCTGTCTTGGCGTCCTTCATTATACAAGTGAGATAGAAGGCATTGCCCAGGCCAAGATCGGGGCCGTCAGGCGATTTCGCTTGGCCTTGGATAACGGGAGACGACTGGGCAGGGACTCCCCGAATCGCTTGCGACGGGCAAGTCCCCGCGAGAGCCCCCAGGACGCCAGTAAAGACTTTGGCCGGGCTTAGGGCCCAGGAGGGCATCGACGGGCCTATGGGGCCAATCAGGAGGAACGGCTTCAAGGAGTCGAAACTCCCGGCACGCAAAGCCGGCAGCCCTTCGGCATTCCGCTGAACTTTTTCGCATGACCGTTTTTTTCTTGGTAGGCGGTAGAGGATTCGAACCTCCGACTCCCGGCGTGTAAGGCCAGTACTCTAGCCGCTGAGTTAACCGCCCGTTGTGCGCAAGCCGGTAACAAAATTACCAGTTTTTATTGGAT
>JAISEK010000149.1 GCA_031264145.1 Deltaproteobacteria bacterium | reverse complement strand
GCCAGCCTCTTGTTGACGTGCAGACCGCCGTTGACTTAATCGGTTCCACAAAAACAACGACCGGGCTTAAAGTAATTTGCGTACGCGATGACACTGAATACAAACTTGCCAGAAAGGTTGCGGATGAAGAGTTTGAAACTATCTCAATCGTTAAAATACCGCCTTTCGAAGCGTGGAATTACAAAATCACGCCGGCATAAGTTGTCCATGTTATTATTTCACAAATCCTAATGACGCTCTGAAGAACGACATCAATTACGACCGGATAAAGCCGGTGGTCTGAAAGACGTCTTACGGCTTAAGCCGTACAATATGCATGCACTTTTGAATCATCAAATCATGTTACATATTTTGAAGACAATCTCTCGCTGATAATCTAAACTAATTTTGACGTGGCAACATCTACAAGAAATTTTTTAAACATTTTGAGATCTTTACTACATCGAAGTAACTAATAATTTCTATTAATTCGTGTTACTATCAAACTATAATACTAACATATATAACTGTAGCAAACATATTTTGTAAATGTTTCTTAGGCAATTGGCTGATATTATCAAGAATAAATGCTAAAATTGGTGGTTTTAATCCACCAAAAAAACGACAATAAAAATACCTAAGCGATTTGGTCAATTCGTGTCTGCCAGGCGCAAGATATAGAATGATATATGAATCAGATGGGTGGAGATGGAATCAATGAGGAAATTTTTTTTGCTATTTTTTTGGGGTGCCTCTTTTTCGCACTTCAAGCCAGCTCTGACGATTCTGACGCAATTGAAAAAACTCGCATTGCCGCCGCTAAAGGCTCGCCAAAAGCCCAATTTTACCTTGGCCTAATGTACCATGGCGGCGATGGGGTTGCCCAGGACAAGACCGAGGCCGTAAGATTGTATCGCCTGGCCGCAGAGCAGGGCTTAGCCCTGGCCCAGGTTACCCTTGGCTTCATGCACTACGTAGGTGACGGGGTTGCCCAGGACAAACCCGAGGCCGCGAGATTGTACCGTTTGGCCGCCGAACAAGGCCTAGCCATTGCCCAGCTTAATCTTGGCGGCATGTACAGCAGTGGGGATGGCGTGGCTCAGGATGCGATGGAAGCACTTAAATGGCTCATGCTGGCTGATGAGAATCGTTTGGCCGGTCAGTATGACAGTGCCCTGACCATGCTCGGTCACAGGGCGACACTTTACGGCAATCCTGATGGCGTGTCCAAGGAAACGCTGGATGGGCTTAAGCGGCTTGTCCAAGCTGACGGAGAAGGAGACTGGAATTCAGGGACAAATGTGACCTACACCAACAACATCGGCATGGAGCTTGTTCTGATTTCTGCCGGGTCGTTCATTATGGGGTCGGATCCATTCCTTGATCGTGCCGCCGCTGTTATCGAGACTCCTAGCCACAATACTGTTCACTTAATCAAGATTTTGTGATATACTCCGTGTCTGAAAAGTTCACTATTGATAGGATTTTGTTCAGTCAAACATGGAGGGGAACGTGTCAAGAACTAAAAAAATTTTATCTGCCAACCTAGATTTGACAAATTTAATTAGTTTTGGATTCTTAGCAAATATTTGTCCCATAACACTTATTGATGAAGTACTAGAGAAATTTGACAAAGCAAGCAAAAGAGTACGCTTACTACCAGCAAACCTTGCTGTATACTTAATAATAACAATGTCATTATGGAGAGAATCTTCAACTGATGAAATTATTAAAATATTATGTGAAAACATTAATGCTTTGAATAGTGATCAAAAATTATTTAATTGCCCTGGTAAAGTTGCTATTTCTCAAGCAAGGACAAAATTAGGACCAAATGTTTTACGAGAAATTGCTGGAAGAATTATCACCCCAATTGCACCATCCAGCCTCAAAGAAGCTTGGTTCAGAGGCAAGAGGTTGATGGCTCTTGATGGGACAACTTTTGATTTACCTGATGAAGCAGAGAATGTCAAGCATTTTGGTTATCCAAGTTCATCAAGAGGAGAAACAGCATTTCCTCAAGCTAGAGTCCTGAGCCTTGTCGAGACAGGAACTCATGTTGTGACAGCTGCTGATATTGGGCCTTATAAACGTAGCGAGCAAGAAATGGCCAAAACAATATTTCAAGCAGGTAAACTTAAATCGAACATGTTACTACTCGCGGACAGAAATTTTTACGGCTATAACCTATGGTCAAAAGCCATATCGACGGGAGCAAAATTATTGTGGCGCATTAAAACCAATCTCAATCTGCCCGTAGAGAAGATGTTAGACGATGGATCATATATTAGTACTGTCTACGATAGTCGAAATAGAGCAAAGTGCAAACCTATAAAAGTAAGAGTTATTGAATATATACTTAATGGTAATTTTCAAATATCTGATCAATCTCCAGGAGAAAAAGTTTATCGTTTACTGACCAATATGACTGATCCAAAATCAGGATCAGCAGAAGAATTAGCTAAATTATATCATGAAAGGTGGGAAATTGAAACGCTTTTTGGTGAATTCAAAAAGAGCATATTAGGTTACAGCACAGTCGTGAGGAGCAAGACTCCTCTATTGGTCGAGCAAGAGCTATGGGGGTTGATCATAATTCATTTTGCGGTACGAAAACTCATGGCTCAAGCAGCCTGGAAACATAACATCGATCCTGATAAGTTGAGTTTTAAAAGTACTATTCATATCGTCAGAAGAAAACTGCCGCACTTAGCGGCTTTCCCCCCCAGAAATGATGAAGAACAAGATTTTGGAGGATAAGATATTGAATAATATTTTACTTGAAGTCATTCAGTGTCCCTGCTCTAGTAGTCGAGGAAAGACCATTCCTAGAGGTGTTAAACGTAAGATGAGCAATTTTAAGATAAGAAGACGTGGTGAACTACTTAACTTGAAACGGGAGATTAAGCCAGTGGTCCTTTTTAGGGAAAATACTTCTATATGAACAGTATTGCTCCTAGCCACCATGTGACAATCAGCAAACCCTTTTTCCTTGGGAAATTCGAGGTCACTCAGAAGCAGTGGGAGTCAGTGATGGGCATTAACCCTAGCGAGTTCAAGGGGCAGAACAATCCGGTGGAAAATGTGTCCTGGGATGATGCGCAGATATTTATCCGTCGTTTGAACAAGATGGAGGGCCATGGCCGTTACCGTCTGCCCACTGAAGCTGAGTGGGAATACGCCGCCCGTGCCGGGAGCACCGGCGCATACAGCTTCGGTGATGATGACAGGCAGCTTTGGCGGTATGCCTGGTACAATGCCAATTCCTCCCACTCGACTCATCCCGTGGGCCAGAAAAAACCTAACGGCTGGGGCCTGTTCGATATGCACGGGAATGTATTGGAGTGGGTGAACGATAGGTTGGATGTGGCTGGAAGCTCCTACAGCATCGACCCTGTGACGGATCCTGTCGGTCAGCCATCAGGCAGTTTCCGTTTCACCCGGGGGGGCAACTGGACCCAAGACGCCGGGTGGTGCCGCTCGGCCAGCCGTATCGGCCAATTTCAGAAAAATCGCAGCAAAGCCATCGGCTTCCGGCTGGCCCTAAGTCCTGAGTAGCGGTCCGCAAGAATCGTCCCTGTGAATGCCGGAGAGCGTGGTGGAACGAAGTGACAGGTGTGAACGCCACTTCTTTGAAATTTTCTGGTTTTTCTGTTTTGGAAATCTCAGTTGTCGTTGCTTCCGCGAGCATACCCAAGACCAATTCAAGAGTTGTCATGTTGTCGCGCAAATTCTCTTTTTTCAAGCCTTTAAGCTCTTTATACCTCCGCATGGTCATGCCAGACCACGCTTTGGAAATCTCGTCTGTCAATATGGCGTATTCCACTCCCTTTTTTACGCCGCGATTATCCCACTCGTCGGTAAGCTCCTTGCGTACCTGTATCGCCTGTATGCGTTGATTTATCCATTCGCGGCTGTAGCCTTTTTTCAAATATGTTTCAAGAGCGCGTTCTATGGTCAGTTCCGGGTCAATCGTTTCGTCAATGCGTTCGCTTCCTACTCGGGCAAGCCACGCCTTAAACGGCTCCGCTTTCGGAGACGGTATGGATTGGATAAGGCGCAAAACGCCATCGGAGTTCGCAGCTGTGATACGGCGTTTTTTTCCGTCTGCCGCCATCATTTCAACCGGGGAACAAATTGTACCCCACTTCAAATGAAGTCCAGGATCACGGCTCCTGCGTCTTGCTGAAAAGAGCAAGCTACGCAAGCGATGGCCGCCACGGCTTTAAAAGTCAGCCAATGGCGGTCCCAAGACCGCGCCTATTGCGCCGTCCTCTAAGTGAAAATGGCCGCTGCTGGCTGGGGCCTCTTGGCTACCCCGCCTTGGGCCCAGAGGTAGTCCAAGGGCGACGCGCACATGTCCCCGCACGCCTCCCAGGACTCCGGCCGTAGCCCCCAAACCGTCCGACCCTTCGACGGCAAGGGCCAGCATGCCCGGAAGGAAGTCGGCCCGGCCTGGTGGCGTCACCCGAAGCGTTGCCTGAAAGACCATCCCTTGGGCGATGGAGGGTTGGCCAGACTTCAACTTCAGCCTTGGTGGGGGAAACGCCCCCCTGGCACCAATTGGGCCCTCGGCCACTGGCCAAGCAAGTCGCTGTCGGCGGGCGATGTCCTCCGCCTTCTCGTCCGGAAGCTTCATCAGGCTCATGAGGACGTGCCGCTCACTAGGGGTGCGCCATCGTCCCCACCCCTGGTTTCCCGGCTGGGTCGCGCGTGATTTGGCCCCCTCCCGTGTCCGAACCCATTCGGTACTCCTTTCCTGGCCTGATTATTCACCGGCCGAACTGCAGTTCGTCGAGTTTGGCGCGCAGGACCTCGAGCGTGACCGAGTCGTGCCCCTCGGCGCGAAGATCGGCCAGGAGCGACTCGAGATCGGCGTCCGTATAGTCAGGGCGGGAAGCGAGAAAGCCATCCAGACCGGCCCTGGCCATCTCGTGCCATGGGAGAGGCCCTGGCAGGGCGTACTCGTAGTCCAGCCCATAGACCACGAACTCGCAGGTCTGGTCACCATCGCCAAGGGGATAGTAGAACGCTTCCAGCCGGTTGCCCCCGTCGGCGAGACAGGCTCCTCCCAGGCCCTTGCCAGGCCGTCGGATCTCCAACAGGCGGTTGCCGCCGGCGTCCTTCAGGGACAGACGGTGGTCACCGTCGCTCTCGAGGGAGAACCCGAAGGGGTTTTCCCTTTCTGGCTGGGACTGGCGGCCACCTGGCCCGAGATTGAGTTCCTTCTCCAAATGGGGCTCCAGCTTGATTTTTGAACCCGTCGCATCGAGCGAGAAGCCCTTGGGCCCATCGGGAGGAAATACGCCCAAAAGTTTCCCGCTCCTGGCCTCGCGCAAAAAAACCGAGCCGCTGTCCACGCCGAACGCTGGCGGGAAATAGCGGAATATCATGGCGACCAGGCCATAGGTTGGCTCGAAGGCGCAAAGGCGCGGCTTTTCGTATTTTCCCAGTTCCCAGGACATGGACTCGACCTCGGCATGTCCGGCCAGGGCGATCTTGCGGCAACGGCGGCCGACCCTTTGCCTAAGCCTGAGGGCCTCGGCTGACTTGCCCAGGAGGGGCATGCCCCGCATTTCGTTGGCCTTGGCCAATGCCTCGGCCAGGTTGCCGCTGGCGAGCAGGCCATCGATGTCCGAAGCCAGCCGGCGGAATTTCTCCTCCAGGCCTACCATTCTCTCGGCGGACGTCACGCGGCAGAGCTCGAAGGCACTGCTATGGACGAATTTGGGCATGGAAAACGAACGAAGCGAGCTGCCCTTCTGCGCCAGCCAGGTCCGGGGCCTGGCCAGGCGCAGATATCGTCCCCCCGTGGCAAAAGCGTCATCCGCCGAATGCAGGCACCTGCCTGATTTCACGTCCCAAAGCGCATTTTTTGAGCCATCGCCGGCCCACACGAGGATCCGCCCGTCCTTGACGCCGAGGGACCTTGGCGACGTCGGGCCAAGTCCGGCGGGAACGATCGCCAGGCACTTGCCCTCCCTGGCGTCCCAAAGCCTGACGGACCAGTAGTGGGCATTGTAGTGGAGGGACAGGGCCAGGCTGTTGTCTGGGCTCAGGCAAAGGCCATTGACGTAGCCTGGGATGTCTTTCCCGTTCCTCATGCCGACAAGTAGGCCACCGAAGCCCTCCAGCTGCTCGGCGCCCGCCATGAGGAGCTGGCCCGGATGGAAGCCCTGGAAGACCCTGAGCATAGACCCGCTGTCGGAGTCCCACAGCGCTATGTGGGACTCGCTGTCCCCGGTCAGCACCAAAGACCCGTCAGGGCTGAAGCAGGCGGCTGACACGTAGTGGCGATGGCCCTTGAGGCATCGGGCCATCGGGCCTGAAAGGGAAACCAAGAAGTCTGCGAGTCTGTTCAAGAAGGTCGGTTTGTTTTTACGGTAGGCTGAGTCTATTTTCCAGATGGCGGCAGATCGGTCGCAGCTGCACGAGAGCAGCCGGGAACCGTCGGCGTTGAATGCCAGTTGGTTGATTTCATCCTCATGGCCCCTCAGGGTATCGATCCTCTTTCCAGTGGCCGGATCAAAAAGGGCTATATCCCTGTCGTCTCCCGCGGCCAAGAGGGTATTGTCGGGGTTGAGGGCGAAACACAGGGTATATCTGGCCTCGCAGGCGAAAGAGCCCAACAGCCGTCCGCTGGCCTCATGGAGCCTTATGGTGTTAGGGTGGTCATCGGTGTTGAAGAGCACCAGGCCATCGTCCTGGCTGACGAAGACGTTCCTGATGGTGCCATAGGCACTGTCGATGTGGCCAAGCTCCTTGAACATGTCATCGTCGGCCACCATCGCCTCGGCGGCCATGCGTGTCTCGCCATCCATGTCCGGGTCACCGCAGGCCGAGAGGGCGGCCAGCGCCTTTTGGGGCGCGCCGCGCTCCAGGTGAAGCCGGGCCTGGCAGCAGGATGCCAGCGGATCGTCCAGGCCCCTCACCAGGTCCAGGGCCTGCAAGTCGGTCAGGGAGCCCTTGCGCCACAGATGGAGGGCCTTGTTGTAGAGGCTCGGGACATGGCCGGGCACGGCCGCCAGGGCCAGATCCCAATGGTTTTCCGCTTCCGCTGGACGGCCTAGGTCCAGGAAGGACAAGGCTCTGTTGTTAAGGCTGTCGGCCGTGTCGGCGGAGGCCCCCTGAGCCTCGCGAAAATAGGGCCCGCCGGTGCCGGTTTGGAAGACTCCCAGCAGCCTGGCTTCAATATCCCCGAAGTCATGGGGCCGCGCCTCCGGGCTCGCGGACAGGCAGAGCCTCAGAAGCTCCCGCACGCCCCCCGGCATCGCAAGGCGCATGTCCATGGCCAGATAACTGTCAAGGGCCTCCACGGCCGCCGCGCCGCTTTGCCACGGGCGATCGCCCAAGAACATCTCCAGGACCGAGAGAGCCCAGCTGTAGATGTCCGTGCGTCTGCCCAAGGTCCCCCCGGCGGCCTGTTCCGGGGAGCAGTACGCCGGGGTGTAGGCGCCGAAGTCTGAGAGCATGGTCATCCTGAGGCGATCCTCTGTCCCGGCCGCCAGGCCGGCCCTGGCGCCAGCGATCCCGAAGTCGGCCACCTTGGCCTCACCACTCCGAGTCAGCAGGAGGTTGTCCGGCTTCACGTCATGGTGGATCAGGCCCCGCTGGTGCGAGTAGTGGAGCCCCCGGACGAACTGGATGGAGACGTCCAGCACCCGCCCCAGGACCGTTTTCCTGTCACCCTCGTAGAGCCCGCCGCCACGGATCCAATCACCAAGGCTCCCGCCATCCATCCATTCGGAAAAGATGGAAGGGATGCCCCCTATCTCGCGGACGTAGTGGCAGCTCACGATGTTGGGGTGGAGGCCAAGGCCGATCCAGGCCTCGCACTCCCGGCTGAAGTCCGCCTTTTGGGCCTCTTTCAGAAAAAGCCCAAGCCTTGGCCGCTTCATGGCCAGGTCCACGTCCCAGCCGACGTGGCGGACACGCCAGACCTGTCCAAACCCGCCCGTGATGGGCCCGAAGACGATTTTGTATGGGCCGGCCATGGCCAGATCCTCTTGGATGGCCTCGCCGCCTGGCATGGTCTTTTCATCGTCGCTCATGTTGAGGGTTCCTCCCTCAGTCCAACCAAAATGCTGGCAGCCAAGAAAATTCATGAGATCAATTGTTAAATCCCCTGTACAGAAAACTAATGTGTCTCATAGCCAGGCCAATCCAGAAGCTGCTGTATATCGTTATTATATAGTACATCCAGTATCGAAACCATCCGAGATGAATTATCGGGAAAAAAACAAACTGTGGCAGGAAAAGGACATAATGGAGGAGCACTGGGACATGGACTATCTTGCCGTTTCGCCGTGGACAGCCACCCTTGTCAGACAAGTGGCAGTGATGAAGGATGCTCCTAGCTGCCTCGTATAAATAGAAGCAAAGGAAGAAGGTGGTGGCTAGCCTCCAGGGAAGGCTTTCATCAGGATCGCGGATATTGTACAAGGCCATGGAGAGAACAGGCGGCTCGATTATGGCCAAAAGCCAAAGCCAAACAATAGCCTCCGAAGGGAGGATAGCGTCGCCAACGTCGGTGGCCAGGGAAAGGATGTCCCTTTCGCCTGCCGGCAACCGTGTCGTCACCTGCCTGAGCATGCCCAGGCCAACCAGTAAAACGGCCAAGACGTTGAGGAAAACTATTGGGTTGACCAACGTTGGCTCGGCGGCTCGCCATTCGGTACTCGACAGGATGACTGTCGTGCCGATTCCCCAGGCCATGGCTGAAAAAAACTGCCCCAAGAAGGCCAAGGCTGGGAATCTGGGGCCAGACAGGGAGAATATCCCCTTGACGGCCAGCGTTGCCCCCGTTACGATTGCGACCTGACGTGCTGCGCCGCACAGGACGCTCTCAAAGACGCGGTCATCCAGAGACGCTCGGGAGAGCCAAATAACGGCCGCCGGGATGATTGCCGCCAGGAAAAAACAAACAATGGCCCCCTTGGTCTGGCCGCCGCAGGGGGAAAGACCGCGGATCTTGGCTCTGGCCCTAGTCTTGCAAGGCTTCAGGGGCCTGGTGGGCTGGGCGGCATCCGCCACTGGAAATATCTTCGCCTCATCACCTGAGAGGCCTTGCCGTTCTTGTTCCCTATCCGGCGAGGCGGGCCTGGCATTGTCCTTTTCCATCTGAGGCTTCCTTTCCTTTTCATTGCCGTTTCTCGCCAGCGAAAACGAAACTCGGCCAGTTGGCGCACGCCACCCGAGGGCGCATGGGCCCCAGCCCGCTGGCCAGCGGCCTCCCCAAAAGAGGCAAAAGGAGATTTAATCCCTATTCCGCGGGATCAGGATGAAAGCCGGAAAGGATTTCTGCGCACGGCAGAGCCTACTCGTCCCGTTATGCCCAGCCGGGAAAACAGCATTTCCCATTCCGGGGCTGACAGTCCCCGGACGATCGACCATCGCCTGCAACCGGCCCTGAACATGGCCGTCCTGGAATCGCCGTGGCAGTCCTGCCAGACAAACAGGCATTGCCAGTGACGACAGCCAAAAAGCCAGCCTGCCCTGGTACCTGGCCGCCAGGATTCGTCAATCATGGGTGAACCATACCCCGCGCTCCGGTTCCCCATGCGACCACCGAGCTTACGCTGGGGCTCCTGTTTCAAGGACACCTGATGTCTGGACCATCGCCAGGCCAACGGGGCCGTAGGCCAGACGGCCGCGAACGCTTCCCTGGCCCAGACTGCGTGACTGGAGGCCCTGACGTGAAGATATGGAATTAGGTTGTGACTGCCGCGGCCTGGGCATGCGATCTCCGGGTGGAGTGCCCCATTGGTCGCATGGAACAGGCGACAATCACCCCTTGGGCAGATATAATCGGCCCCGCAGTCGGAAGGCCGGGAGTAGGCTGAGATCGGTGATTAGGAGGTCCGCAGCGCCCTCGCCGACCATGGTACGCAAAACTCTGCCTGGAGCGGATCCCCTGTTTTGCCCCAGGAAAGGCTCCGCCTCCGGGCGGCCAACCCTCTCGGGCGTTCCAGGACCAGGGCCCCAGTCTCCTCCACCCGGGCCAGGTCGGCTGGCAGATTGTCACGGCCAGAGACTCAGGAGGCAAGGGAATAACCGCCTCACCAGTCGCCTTCCCCAGAGTCCCCGGTGGCGCACTTGACCATGAACAGGGCCCCATGGTCCGTGATGCCTTGGCGGCACCACAGGCGCAGGCCATGGTTGCTGGCGGTCCCAGGCCGGCTGCCCCCGGTGGCCGGGGCCTTTCGCCAGCCGTCCCCCCGCTTCCGCCGGTTTTACCTGGTCCAGGAAAGACAGGCCCTGCCCTTCAGGCTGGAGGCCAAGTCTGAGGCTGCCCGGGATCCAGGCGCGGGCAGGGGACACCGATGGCTTCCGGCAGAAGGCAGGAGACGGGCGTCAACGGCCTCGAAGCCATAAGGCCCTACGGCCGTGGCACCTGGGAGCGTCCCTTGAAACATTGCCAGGCGAACTCAGCCCACCGCGGCCCGTCCGTCTTCGCCACCGCCAGCCATCTTCCACTGTTCCCAGAGGCAGCTTCTTCCTGACGCTATCTTGACATAAACCACGCATATGTTGTCAGGGCCGCCGACGGCGTTGGCCTCGCCGATTAGCCTTCCGACCACGCGGCGGCCGCTTCTCGAAGAGCGGATGATCTCTGGCAGCCTTTGGCCGGCGACGGGGCCATGGAGGCCATCGCTGGACAAGAGGAGACTGTCGCCAGGCCCGAGCCTCGAGAAAAAAGTCTCGGGGATGGCCGGGCTGGGCATGCCAACGAACCTGGTCAGGGCCGAGCAGGATCGGTGCCGGCGGGCCTCCTCTGGGCTCAGCTCGCCGTTGGCCACCAGCTCCCCGGCCACGTTGTGGTCAGAGGTCACCTGTCGGATGCGCTTTTCGCGGTGGCCCAGGTGGTAGCCCCTGCTGTCCCCGAGGTTCAGGAAGACGGCCGAGTGTCCAACGAGCCACACGGCGCAGAGGGTGGCACCGAATGCCAGGCTGCCTTGCGAGTTCAGATTCTGGAAGATTTGGTCGGATATGGTCCTGGCGATGCCAATGAGCAAACCGGCCGCCCTTTCCTCCGAGGGGTCCTCGGCCAGATCCAAGTAAGCCTTGGCTATGAAGGCCGGCAGGGCCTTCTCTATCATCTCGGATGTCTCGCCGCCACCACGGAGTCCCCCCATGCCGTCGGAGACGGCAAAGAAGCCGTAGTCAGGGCACAGGATCAGGCGGTCCTGGTTGGAGAAGCGCTGGAGACCCGTGTCCAGGCCGGCGGCCAGGCTGAATTGCCACTCGAAAAGACCTGTGGAGAAAGGTCCCCCGGATGAGTCAATGATGGTCATAAGGCCTCTTCTATCATCATTTTGAGTTCGGCGGCGGTCCTGACCCCTATCCGGGGCCTGTCGCGCAAGGCCGCGTCCAGCACGTTGGCCAGCCTCTCCGGCACCTGCGGGTTGCGTTTTCTGACTGGCACGGCCTCGGTGTTGAGGGCAACGGCGAATGGGTCCCTGCCGCGGCTGAAATCCTTCGGGTAGGTGCCGGCCAGCATGAAATATAGGCTTGCGGCCACAGCCCAGACATCGACCTCGGGCCTCGCATCGCGGTAATTGATGATCTGCTGGCGGGGCATGAAGACAGGCGTTCCCGCAACCATGCCGCGCAGGGTGTGGCCCGAGAGGCCGGAGGTCTCGAAGGCCTTGGCCAGCCCGAAATCGGCCACCTTGGCCAGCGGCCTTTTGCCATCGTTGGCCAGGAGAATGTTGCCAGGCTTGAAATCCCTGTGGACCAGGCCATCCGACGAGACCTCCTCGCCGTTGGCCAGTTTGGCTGCCAGGGTGGCGCCGTGGGCGTAGATGAACCCATCCAGGACCTGCAGGGCGATGCAGACCGCCAGTTCGAGGCCCAGCCGGCCTCCTTTCTTCTCCATGAGCTTGTCCACGCTGCCGCCTTCGCACAACTCCATGAGGATGAAATAGGTGTCCCGTGACTGGCCGCTCCCATGGTGCCGCACGATGTTCCGGTGACGGAGCTGACCGGAGAAGTGGGCCTCGCGCAAAAAAATGGCCTTGGACCTATCGTCCACCTTGGCCCGCGGCAGCATGACCTTGAGAGCCATCCGCTCCCCGGTCTTCTCCTCCTCCACCATCCAGACCTGGCCCATGCCGCCCTGGCCAAGCATCCTTATGTTTCTGTAGCCCGCAATGCCGTCGGCACCGCCAAGTCCAATCTGGGCCTGGTCCATCAGGAACATCAGGATTTTCTTGGGATCCGCCTGGCAATCCGGGCAGATATCGGGTTCAGTCCCCCCGTCGACCAGCGTCCGCCCGCAGATCGCACACTCGTGCTCGCAGGCCTGGTTTTTCCCCGCCATGTCGGGAGAGGGCGTCAGGGGCTTCCGTCGCTCGCGCTCCCTCCCATCCCCAACCTGTTCCAGCTCGGCGGCCTCCTCAGGCTCCAAGGGGCGGGCCTCTTTCGCCACGACCCTGGACTTGGCGTCCGCTTCATCCGCCTCGCAGCCAGCCTTTTCCATGGGCTTCCAGGAAGTCTTGGCAGTCTTGGCCTTGGATGCGGCCTCCTCGTCCCTACGCGCCTCCCCGAGCCGGTCGTGGCAGTCTGGGCAGACGCTCAGTTTTTCCTGGTCCAGGATGGCGGGCCCTTCCAGTTCGGCGAAGCATCCGGCGGAGCAGCTGGGCGACACCACTTCGAGCTCCAGCTCGCAGTCCTTGCCTATCCCCAGCCGATCGCCAGGCTTCAGGCTGAACTGGCTGCCCTGGCGCTCGCCGGCCGCCTCGGGGGAAGAACCTGGCTCCCGCTGGCCTATCTTACGGCCATTGAGGAAGGTGCCGTTGAGGCTACAGAAGTCACGCACCATCACCGAAGGGGGGATGACGTCGATGAGGCAGTGGTAGCGAGACACCGTGGACTCCGGCAGGACGATGGAGCTGTCCTCCTGACGCCCGACGATGAGCGTTTCCCTGGCATCGTACGCAAAGGTCTTGCCAGCGAGGCTGCCCTTTCGGACATGGAGAAGGACTTTTGTCGGCATTGTTCCCTCCTCTGGCCGCCAGAGCCCCGATGGCCTACGCAGTCCATGGGGGCGCAAGCACCGGGCCTTGCCAGCGGCTGAATCAGGGGATAATGTCTTCCTCGGCGGCCGGACGCTTAGACCCCGAGGTTCTTCTAGTGCCAGGGCACCCCTTCAGGTGCCCAGCTTAACCCAGCCGGTGCCGACGCGTTTTCAGGCAAAGTTGCGGCGGTCGCGCAGGACAGGCACTGACCAAGCCAAGGCGGCCAGAGGCCCACATCTCCGGGGGCCCAGGGGCACATCAGGCATTGGCCTGATGCCCGCTATCATTGATGATGACGCAAAAGACTATTTCTTGCGACCTGACCAGAAAAGCCATGGCAATGGTCATCATGGTTTGGTCGTTGTGTTTTTGATGCCCATAGTGCGCCGTTCCATTCGCCTTAGGCGATATGCGGGGTCATGGCAATGACGTCCGCCATATATCGCGCCGCGCCATTCTCGAAAACTGGATCATTCGGCCCTTCAAAAGTATATGTCGCGACAATGTTTCCCGCAAGCCGTTTCTCCATCCCGTCAGCACCAAATGGGTCATCATGTTCTGGAGGGCCTCTGCGGGCCTGGCGATAAAAACGCCGAGAAGAATTCTAGCTGCGCAAATGAGAACAAGGGGCAAGCCTGACCCACATAGCCAGATGGCATCAACCATCATTGCCGTATCGCATCGGCTGATGTCAAACAGGAAAACATTATGTGACACGGCCAATGATTATCATTCCAAAAAGTACACGTTAAAAACCGTAGTCCTGCCTTTTTGGCGGTTTGCTATTACTACAACGTTCACCTTACTACGAACAATTTTTTATGACTTATAGACCAAAATAAAACTGGACAAATCCGATGGACCCTGCTATTGTTCAGAACGTGGGAATCGGAGAGCCACGAGACAAGATGCTCTCCCCCAATCAAAGCAATAGG
>JAISEK010000015.1 GCA_031264145.1 Deltaproteobacteria bacterium | reverse complement strand
GCCGGGGCGGCCGCGGCCGCGGCCGGCGGCGGCTCGTCGGCCACGATCACCGAGCCCTTCCTGGAGCCCCCATGGGCGAAGATGGACAGGGTCAGGGAGGTCACCATGAAGATGATCGCGGCCACGCTGGTCACCCGGCTGATGATCGTGGCCGGGCCGCGGGCCCCGAAGACCGACGACGAGGAGCCGCCGAAGGCGGCCCCCAGGCCGGAGCCCTTGCCGGTCTGCAAAAGGACGCTCACTATCAGGATGAAGGCCACGAGGACATGGACCGAGGTGACGAGGGTGGACATATGGTAACCCGGAAGGGCCCGCTCCAGGGATGGGCCGGAAACTGGGGGCCGTGGCGGCCCCTGTCAGAAATTCACTATCGCCGCGAAGGAGTCGGCCTTGAGGCTGGCCCCGCCGACCAGGAGGCCGTCGATGTCCGGCTGGGCCATGAGGGCGGCCGCGTTGTCGGGCTTGACCGAGCCGCCGTAGAGGATCCGGATGGATTCGGCCGGAAGGCCCATGGCCGAGAGTTCCCGGCGGATGAAGGCCTGGGTCTCCTGGGCCTCCTCCTTGGTGGCCGTCTTGCCCGTGCCGATGGCCCAGACTGGCTCATAGGCCATGACCAGCCCCTTCCCCGCGGCCGTGGCGGAAAGGCCGGCCAGCGAGCCCCTCAGCTGGGCGGACAGGACCTCAAGGGTCCGGCCGGCCTCCCTCTGGGCCAGGGTCTCGCCGACGCAGACCACGGCCAGAAGATCGGCCCCCAGGGCCGCGGCCAGCTTCCTGGAGACCCACTCGTCGGTGTCGCCGAAAAGCTGGCGCCGCTCGCTGTGCCCGACGATGGCCAGCGAGGCCCCGGCAGCGGCGGCCATGGCCGCCGATATCTCGCCGGTGAAGGCCCCTTCCCTCTCCCAGTGGAGGTTCTGGGCCCCTATGGCGATGCCGCTCCCCCTGGCCGCCTCGGCGGCCTGGAAGAGGGCCGTGGCCGGCACGGCCAGGGCCACCTCGCGGCCCGCCCGCCCGGCTACCAGCGGGACGACCTCCCTGATGAAATCCACGGCCTGCTGGCCGGTCTTGAACATCTTCCAGTTGCCGGCCAAAAAGGGCGTCCTGGGCATAAAGGCCTCCTTATGGCCCGCCTGGGCCACGCCCCGGGGCGCCACCGGACAGGCCAGGGCTTTCCCGGAACCGCTGGGCCGTCGGCCGGGCCCGAGCCCGGCCCCCGCGGCGGTCTGAATTTTTTATTATAGATAATCCATGGACGAAAAGCAAGGATTGCCATCCAAATCATTTCCGGGTTATCATCAAGGTTTGCGGCCATCCGGGACCCTACCTGGCCACCAGTCACTGGCCGCCCAAGGAAACGCGCATGATCACCCGCTTCGCCCCCAGCCCGACCGGGCATCTCCACATCGGCGGGGCCCGCACCGCCCTCTTCAACTACCTGCTGGCCCGACGCGAGAATGGCCGATTCGTCCTGCGGATTGAGGACACCGACGCCCAGCGCTCCAGACCGGAGTACACCGAGTCCATCCTGGGGGCCATGGAGTGGCTGGGCCTGTCCTGGGACGGGGAGCCCGTCTTCCAGCGCGCCCGGGCCGATCTCCACCGCCAAAGGGCCCAGTGGCTCCTTGACCAGGGCCGGGCCTACTGGTGCCACTGCCGGCCGGAGGACATCGAGGCCAGCCGCCAGAGGGCCCTGGCCGAGGGCGGCAAGCCCCGCTACGACGGCCGCTGCCGCGACCTGGGCCTGGGGCCGGCCCCAGGGGGGGTCATCCGCTTCAAGGGCCCCCTGGACGGCCAGGTCGGCTGGACCGACCTCATAAAGGGCCCCATCGTCTTCGAGGCCTCCGAGCTCGACGACCTGGTCATCCTGAGGAGCGACGGCCTGCCGACCTACAACATGGCCGTGGTGGTCGACGACGCCGACATGGGCATCACCGACGTCCTGAGGGGCGACGACCATGTCAACAACACCCCCAGGCAGATCCTCCTCTACCAGGCCCTGGGGGCCCCCCTGCCCAACTTCGGCCACCTGCCGATGATCCTGGGATCCGACAAGGCCCGGCTCTCCAAGCGCCACGGGGCCACCTCGGTCATGGCCTACAGGGAGATGGGCTACCTGCCCCAGGCCCTGGTCAACTACCTGGCCCGCCTGGGCTGGTCCCACGGGGACCAGGAGATCTTCGGCCTGGCCGAGATGGAGGGGCTCTTCGGCCTGAGGAACGTGGGCCGGTCCGCGGCCGTCTTCAACCCCGAGAAGCTTGACTGGCTGAACGCCCACTACATCAAGGAGACGCCCCCTGGCGCCCTGGGCGGCCTCCTGGCCCCCTTCCTCGCGGCCCGGGGCCTCGCGGTCCCCGGCCCAGAGGTCCTGGCCAAGATAGCGGCCACGCTGAGGGAGCGGTCCAAGACCCTCGCGGAGATGGCCGCCAAGGCCGAGTTCTACCTGGTCGGCCTCCCGGCAATCGACCCGGCCTCGGCCAAGAAGCTCCTGACGGCCGAGGGCAAGGGCATCCTGGCCCGCTGGCGCGAGGCCCTGGCCGTCCCCCCCGGGGACCACGGCGGGTTCGAGGGCCTACTCAGGGGCCTTTCCGCCGACCTCGCGGCCAAGCCCGGGGCCGTGGCCCAGCCGCTCAGGCTGGCCCTGACCGGGAGCACGGCCAGCCCGGGTCTCTTCGAGGTCATCGACGTCCTGGGCCCGGAGGCGGTCGCCAGGAGAATCGCCGCGGCCATCGCCCTGGAGCCCTGAGGGACCCGGCGGCCATGCCGCCACGGGCCCTGGCGGCGATGGACCGCCCCGGGGTCCTTCCGTCAGGCCAGGCGAAATCATCAACACCCGAGTTTTAGGATGCTGGCATACGCTATTATTATGGTCATTTTGGCAGTTTGACCACCCACTGGCCGCCCTTGGCAGGGCCGACGCGCTCTATCAAGCCTATCGCCTTTAGCGTTTGGATATGAACCCGTACATTGCGCGGCGCCATACCTCGTTGGCTATTGCGGTTATCCTCGGCGCGGCCTGCATCAGTTCAAGCATCTTACCCTGAACAGGGTTTACGCCGATGTTTTCTACGATGTTTTTTACGATGTTTTTTACGATGCTGACAGAGGAACACCCCGAGGCCGATGCCCGTTGCGAAAAATCCGGAGTGTAGCCATTGAAAACATAAACGTCATAGGACGGCTGCCAATGCTGTCACAGTTTACCATGTATGCTATGTGTTTCGATATTGGCGGGACAGGAATGCCTTGCCAGGTAATTGCGGAAGTTTCTGAAGAGAGGAAAATTGGCGACCAGTCAGGATTGGTTTGGCATTTTTGCCGGGACGGCGTGACATTTAAACAAAAGCGACTCAGATGTCCCTTGAGCCGATTTTCTTTGCATGTCACGCTCCGATCGTTTCCCCACACTCCGGCCAGCCGGAGCAGCCCCAAAACCATACCCACCCTTGCCGCCCTTACCGGGCATTTTCACTCAATGCACCACCGGTTGCCGCATTTTTCGCCGACCTTGCCCGTGGCTTCAGCGGACTCCTGTCTCTCTCTCTGGAAAGCCGGCCATAGGCCGAAGCCATGGGGTATACCGTCAACGTGTTCGGCGCACGCTGTCCGAAAAATTGTTTCCTCGGGGGAAGAAAGCAAAAGCAGGGAGAAAATTACGAGAAACCTTGGCCGACAATGATCGGCATTTTAAGCGTCATATCGGCGAAGAGCAATAGGGGTCCAGCGGCTCCATCCATGATCCTCTTCCCGTTCCTGCCTAAACTCCGGTGACTGGTGAAACAGGACTCTACCATTCCCCATGATAAAAACCGGATTATGGCAATCACGAAAAAAAGAGGCCTCCTGGCCTTGGCGTTTGCCAGGGCCAGGAGGCCAGGAAAAAATCCGGCGGCGACCTACTCTCCCACACTCCTAAAATGCAGTACCATCGGCTCTGTGGAGCTTAACTTCCGTGTTCGGGATGGGAACGGGTGGGGCCTCCACGACATA
>JAISEK010000016.1 GCA_031264145.1 Deltaproteobacteria bacterium | reverse complement strand
AGGCGTGGACAAAAAGGCGAAACGAAACTGTAAAGAGAATAAATTGGCAGTTCACGGCAGAGGACGCCAGGGTCAAATTGGCACGTCTCTACCCACAATTAACCAGTTGACTGTGTACTAGGGTATTCCCTATGACAAATTAATCGAATTTTTTATAGCTCGAAAAAAAATGAGAATTACGGATAAATAATTTATATTAATTAATATTAATACTATTTTATATATTTATATAAATATATTTTTATAATTTTAGTAATATTTATTCAAAATTATAAAATATTATAGGTAAATATTTAAATATATAATTATTCTGTATTTTATTTTTTTATTTAAAAAAATTACATTATCTAAGTTTTCGTTTTCATGGTCTCTCGTATTCCAACGCAATTTGACAATGATTAGATGCCCATGCAAAAATCCCTGGAAAGCCTGGAGACGACAAGGGTTAAAACCTATTATCAAGGTATTATTTTGGCAAATCTCGGCCAAACTGGATTTCTGCATCAGCATCATTATTTATCTTGGGTGGGGCACTCAATAACTGCGTTCGCCCTCTTCCGACGCCACCCCAGTTTTTTTGCTCCAGAAGCCTACCAAACTGGATCGTGATCGGCTATAATGGCCACTCCTTCTGGAAAGCCAGAAGCCCGTATAATGTGCCAAACCTCCCAAGGCAAAAGAATCTCTGCTAGATAGTTGTTTCATTGGGCTAATAATTAGGTCAAGGTTTATTCATTATTGACCAATTGCTTATTGAATGGTCGTTTTTGCATGATTGTTCCTTTCTCGGCGACACCATCTGTTCGCCAAAAGCCACCCAGAGCAAGGACGAAGTAGCCCGTACCCCTTGGTCCCAAGGGGTTTAGTTTTTGTCCCGCCCTGGCCAATTCAAACCACTGGCCTAAGCCGACGCCCCCAGCCAGGGCTGTCCGCCATGGCGGGCAGCCCTGGGTCAAGACGGTTTTTCGGCATAATTGGCCCTACTTCTCCATTGAAAAGTCTTTTGCTTACTTTCAAAATATCATATAATTAACCCAGCCAGGCTTGGCCGTTTCTGGTCTGGAACCAGCAATTATTGACCTTTGCATGGATTTTCAGTTTTACCGGCCAACCAACGGATCGCCAAAACCTGCCAATGTACATGAAAGCCACCATCCAAACCCTTTCCTTGCCAACCACCGGCCAGGACCAGAAGTGCGGTTATAATTTGTGAAGGTAAAAGACTTTCTGGACATAATAGAATGCCTGGCCCCTTCTGGCCTGGCACTGGACTGGGACAACCCTGGCCTTCAGGTCGGCGATCCCTCGGCCAAGGTGGAACGCGCAGCCTTGGCTCTGGACCCCTCCCTGGCAAACATCCGCCTTGCCCTGGACCTTGACTGCCAACTCCTCGTAACGCACCACCCGCTCATATTCAAGCCTGTCAAACGCCTAAGTTTCTCTGACCCGGCCACCGCCACGGCCTGCCTGGCCCTATCCGGCGGCCTGGCGGTCATCTCAGCCCACACCAACTGGGACGCCGTGGGCGTGGCCCAGGAATTGGCCGACCTTTTGGAGCTGGAGAACAGACGACCGCTTGAAGGCCATTGCCGACGTTTCCTCAAACTGGTGGTCTTTGTCCCAGAAAGCCACGAAGAAAAGGTCCGCCGGGCCGTCCATGCGACTGGAGCCGGGACCATCGGGGGATACGACGGCTGCTTCTTCTGGGCACAGGGGCGGGGGGGCTTCAAATCCCCGCCAGAGGCCCAGCCTTTCCTCGGCCAGCCCGGCGCCGAGCATGTGACGCCCGAGGCCCGCCTGGAAATAGTCCTGCCTCCCCAGCTCAGAGACGAAGCGACCATGGCCGTCCTGGCGACCCACCCATACGAGGAGCCGGCCCTCGAATTCCATGAAATTGCAGTCCCAGGGCCAGGCTTCGGCCTTATTGGCAGCTGGGACCCGCCCAGACAAGACGCCGCCGGGTTCCTGCAAGGCCTTTTGGGCCCGAACGGGCTCTGGGCCGGCCCTGAGCCCGGCCCAGTCTCCACGGTGGCCCTGATGCCAGGCTCTGGCGGCGGCTACGTTGAAGCCGCCCACGCCCAGGGGGCCCAGATCCTGGTGACCGGCGACGTCGGCCACCACCAGGCCCTCATGGCATCAGAGATAGGCCTGACCGTCTTCTCGGCAGGCCACTTCGAGACGGAAAGGCCATCGCTGGCCCGCCTGGCCAGGGAACTGGCCAGGGAGGTCGCCTCGGCTGGCGGGGGAACTGAACTGACCATTCTCGACGAAATCCCGCCATTTCGCAGAATTTGAACGATACCAGCCCATTGGAGCAGCCTGTGCAGGAAACCATTCTCAATCTCATCACCCTTCAGGATCTGGACAATAAAATAAGGATCTGGCGACAGACCGCAGCCGAGGGCCCGGCCAAGCTCGAGCAGGCCAGGGAGAGGCTCTCGGCACTTGAGGCCGAGAGGGGCGCCCTCATCGCTAAACAGGCCGAAAACGCCAAGGCCCGCCGCGAACTTGAGGCGGAAACCGCCGACCTCACCCAGCGCAAGGCCACTAACCAAACCAGGCAGCTAAAGGCCCGCAACAGCAACGAGTACCGGGCGGTCCTAAAAGAGGCCGAGACCATCACCTCCACCCTCACGGCCAAGGAGGACGAGCTTCTGGTCCTGATGGACGAGGGAGAAAAGCTCCAGTCACTCCTCCCTGGCCTGGCCGCTGACTGTGCGAGCGAAACATTGGCCTTCGCCGACCAGGAAAGCACAATAAGGGCCATCATAAAAGAGGGCCAGCTCAGCGAGGCCGAGGCACTCGATAAGCGCAACGCCCTCTTGCCTTCCATTCCACCGGCAATCCTGGGCCGTTACAACACCATCGCAGGAAACCGCGACGGCCAGGCCATGGCACCGGTGGTCCAAGGCATGTGCCGGATCTGCAGGCTGAGCATCCCACCCCAGCTCTTCAATGAGCTACAGAAGAACGACAAGCTCCTGGCTTGCCCAAACTGCGCCCGCATCCTGTACTGGATGCACCACCCGGCCTTCAAGGATTTCTGCACCGAGCCAGAACCGCAGGCCCAGGGTATCCCTGGCGACAAGGCAGAGAAACAGCCCAAGGGCGAGAACGGCAAACGCCGCCGTCCCACAAAGGGCAAGGAGGCCCCGGAATCAGCCCCTGCACCAGATGGCGAAAAGGTCGCCCAAATCTGACGCCAATGCCCATCATGACGCCCCGCCAAGCCGGCCACATATTGTTAGCCATCCTGATGGCCCTCCTCCTGGCCACCCACTCCGCCCTGGCCGGACCGCCGCCATGGCCTGAGGGTCTCAAGCCCCTCCTCGATGGTGCCAGCAGGGAGGAAGTCCTGGCCGCTTTCATGGGTATCCCCTACAGGTCCGACGGCGTGGTGTCCGACGATGGCCTATGGACCACCTGGAACAAGCCAGGCCAGACCCTGCGCTCCCCCGGTTTCAACTGCAGCGGCTACCTACTCGAGGCCGTCCGCCACCTATCAGGCCTGGACATCTCCCTGGCCCAGGCCGCCCTCGACCGGGATGGTGATTCAGGGCTCCTTTCGGAGATGGGCCCAGACTGGGACTACGGCCTAGACATCATCCTAAACCTCTCAGGTGCCAACCTTGACGGACTCCTCCCGACAGCCCCGGCCGGGACGGACCAGCTCCAGGAAACTCCGCCACGAAAATACCTGGCCAACGAGGCCGGTCGCCCCGAAGGCATGGGCCTGGACATCAACGGCCCGGGTTTCCCAGAACTCCTCTCAAGTCTCGAGCCAGACAGCATATATCTTTTGGCAATATCAAAGCCCGACCGCCGCTTCAAGGGCGGCCTGTCCTACTACCATGTCGGGCTCATCCACGCCGACGACCAAGGCAACATCTGGATCTACCAGTGCACGGCCAGGGCCGGTGTTCACCGCCTAAACCTGAACAATCCCCAGGGCATCGCCACAATCAGGCGCTACTTCCCGCCCATCAAGTCGGCCCAGCGGCGCATCGTCCTGGCAAAATTCCACCCCGACCGCCTCCTGTTAACCAAAGCCGGGGCCCCACCAAGGAGCAGTGCCCAGGCGCAAATCCCGCCTGCTGATGCCGGCCCTGAAGTTGCAGTTACGGGACAAGAGGCCAACCCTAGGAGAAGCCAGCCAGGCAAGACCACCCTGTCCAGATCTAAAGGCCAGACAACCACAGCCGCCGATAATCCACCTGCCGGGACGGCCGTCACCCATGCCGGTGACAAGTACCCCCCCAAGGCCAAGCCAGCGGCCACCGCAGCCAGAATAACCACGGCCGCTGGCCAGGCGGATGAACCGGCCACCTCCGCGAATGATCCTGCCTCCCAGGACGGGGCCCCCGCGGCCGCCGGCCAGGCGGATGAACCGGCCACCTCCGCGAATGTTCCTGCCTCCCAGGGCGGGGCCCCCGCGGCCGCCGGCCAGGCGGATGAACCGGCCACCTCCGCGAATGTTCCTGCCTCCAAGGACGAGGCCCCCGTGGCCACCGGCCAGGCGGATGAACCGGCCACCTCCGCGAATGATCCTGCCTCCAAGGACGGGGCATCCGCGGCCGCCGGCCAGGCGGAGGAACCGCCCACCTCCGCGAATGATCCTGCCTCCAAGGACGGGGCATCCGCAGCCGCCGGCCAGGCGGAGGAACCGGCCAAAGCCGCAACAGGGGAAGACCTACAGCCGGACAATAGGCCCGAAATTGCTAAGGCTATCGAGGCCCGCCTTTCCCTGGAAGGCGACGAAGGCTCAGCAAGTCAGGCTCTGGACCACCAGAATCCCTTTGTCTTGAACGTGGTTGAGGACGACCAACTCGAAAGGCCCATCTGGCTGGATTCATCTGAAGATCCCTGGACAGCCGCAGCCCGTTTAGATTCCCAGGCCCACAGGTACGCTGACATCGAGGGTGACGGCCTGGGAGGCGAGGTCGAAGTCCAGTTTGACTTCGTGCCCTTTGATATCATGGCCCAGGAGCAGACGGTGAGTGCCGACGTTCTGGACAATGCCGGAGGAAAACCGACGGAAAGTGCCCAGGGCGGACCACCATCTGGGCCATCGGTCACGGAAAAACTGGACGTCCCGAAAACCAGTCCCGGCGGCGGTCCAGGCAAGCTCCTGCCGATACCGGGCGATTCATCTCCCCTGGCCGGGACACTCGGGAACGAGCCCATCTCGGTGAGCAAGATAAGCCAGGTGGCCACGGATCGCCCCGCCGATTCGAGCCAGCATGACGGTAAGCCCCAGGCCAGGCGACAAAAAGGGGCGGCTTCCGAGGAAACTGCCCAGGCCACGGACTCGGCCAAGTTGCCACAGGGAGAAGAAATTGGCAACGGCATCAAGGTATTCACCTTGTTCCAGTGATTGGCCCTATCCCACACACTCAAAGTCTGGGATTAGGGTCAATAATTTTATTTTCTGCCCAGACTTCGCTGACCCACCAGCCTTACCGCATCCCAGGTTGCCTCCCATGGAACCAAAGCTCCTTAAAGGCCGACACCGAGAAGCGACCCAGGAGGAGACCTAAGGATGCCCAGTCCCATGGGAAAAAAGATCAGGGTTTGACAAATCTCTGCCCATGGGTACAATTATCGATGTCCTTGTCTCGTCTTTCCCTCAAACGGTAGACAACGCATTTTAGCCGGGACGCCCTTCCCTTGGCCCGAGCCTGGTTCCACATGGCCGGCCCCGGAGGTCCTCCGTTCCCAAATTACGCCCGCGCCCACCCCTTGGGCCAGGCCCCCCTTTAGGAGACCCCCATATGTCCAAGACCCCCTTCTCCTTCCAGGAGGTGGTCCAGGCGCTGACGCAGTTCTGGTCTGAGCGAGATTGCCTCATAGTCCAACCCTACGACATGGAGGTTGGCGCCGGGACCTTCCACCCGGCCACCACCCTCCACAGCCTTGGCCCGGAACCCTGGCGGGTGGCCTACGTCCAGCCATCCAGGCGCCCTACTGACGGCCGCTACGGCGAGAATCCCAACCGCCTGCAGCACTACTACCAGTTCCAAGTCCTGATCAAGCCCTCCCCACTGAAATCACAGGAACTCTACCTTGACAGCCTAAAGGTCCTGGGTATTGACCCCCTGGAGCATGACATCCGCTTCGTCGAGGATGACTGGGAATCGCCGACCCTCGGGGCCTGGGGCATCGGCTGGGAAGTATGGCTTGACGGCATGGAGGTCACCCAGTTCACCTACTTCCAGCAGGTGGGCGGATTCGACCTCAAGCCCATCTCGGTCGAGTTCACATACGGAATCGAGCGTCTGTCCATGTACCTACAGGGGGTCGACAACGTCTACGACCTAAACTGGAACAACCAAATCCGCTACGGCGACGTCCACCACAAGGGGGAGGTCGAGTTCTCAAGGTTCAACTTCGAGCTGGCCGACGTAGCCATGCTGTTCAGCCTGTTCGACCAGTACGAGGCCGAGTCGCACAAGCTGGCCGAGGCCGGCCTGGTCCTGCCGAGCTATGACTATTGCCTGAAGTGCTCTCACACTTTCAACCTTTTGGACGCCAGGGGGGCCATCAGCGTGGCCGAACGGACCCGCTTCATAGGCCGCGTCAGAAAGCTGGCCAGGGGCGTCGCGTCCTTGTACATCAACCAGAGGGAGGAGATGGGGCATCCTCTTTTGGGCCGCTGGGAGGTGAACCTGTGACCAGGGGCGATTTTATCCTGGAACTCGGCGTGGAGGAAATTCCGGCCAGCTACTTTGGCCCGGCCACGACGTTCCTCAAGGAACGGCTGAACCGTGAATTGATGGCGGCTGGCTTGACCTTTGACCGCATAATGGTCTGGGGGGCACCCAGGAGGCTGGCCCTAGGCCTGTGGGATCTGCTCATGCTCCAGCCGGATGTCGAGGAGGAGATTACAGGGCCACCGCTCTCGGCGGCCTTCGACTCCAACGGCAACCCAACCAAGGCGGCCATGGGCTTCGCCAAGGGGCAGGGCGTGCCAGTCGGCGAGCTCTATACCCAGAACACCACCAAGGGGCCCTACCTGGCGGTCAGGAAGAGCCGCAAGGGCCGGGCCACCTCGGCAATCCTGTCGGAGATGGTGCCCGCAATTCTGGGGGACCTACCTTTTCCCAAGGTCATGCGCTGGGGTGACGGCACCTACCAGTTCGTAAGGCCCGTCCACTGGCTTTTGGCCGTCCTAAACGGCGAGATCTTGCCCCTGACCTTTGCCGGAATCAAGTCCGGCAAGGTCAGCTACGGCCACCGCTTCCTCCATCCGGGGCCAGTGGTCATCACCACCCCGGACGAATACCCAGATAGGCTGGCCGAGACCCATGTCCTGGTCGATTTCGAGGCAAGGCGGGAACTAGTCAAGAGGGAGATATCGAGGGTCATCGAGGAGACCAACAGCGACCTCAAGGTGGCCATGGACGAGGATTTGGTCGATGAGGTCGCCAATCTCCTGGAGGAGCCCTGCGCCGTCCTGGGGCACTACGACTCCCAATTCCTGGATCTGCCGCTTGCCGTGGCCGCCACGGCCATGAAGGAGCACCAGCGTTACTTCCCCATCACCGACAGCCAGGGCCGGCAGGCCCCTTATTTCGTGGCCGTCAACAACACCAGGGCCAAGAACATGGAGGTTGTCAAGAAGGGCCACGAGAGGGTACTCAGGGCTAGGCTGGACGACGCCCGCTTCTACTGGCTGGAGGACCGCAAGGTCAGGCTCTCTGACAGGGGCGAGGCCCTAAAGGACGTCATCTTCCACAACCTTATGGGCACCTCGTTCGAGAAGGTCCAGAGATTCAAGGCCCTGGCCCTGGATCTTGCCGCCCAGAACTGCCCCGAGTACAGGGACACAGTGAGCCGGGCCGCCGACCTGTGCAAGAACGATCTTGTCACCGGCGTTGTCGGCGAATTTCCTTCCCTCCAGGGTATCATGGGCCGGGAGTACGCCCTGGCCGACGGCGAGCACCAGGAGGTAGCCGAGGCCATAAAAGAGCACTACCTCCCCAACCGCTCCGGGGGCGAGCTGCCAGGAACCCTTCCAGGGGCCGTCCTCAGTGTCGCCGACAAGCTCGACACCATCGTGGGCTGCTTCTCGGTTGGTCTCCTGCCCACCGGGGCTGCCGACCCCTTCGGCCTGAGACGCCAGGCCCTGGGCATCATCCTCATAATGCTGGACCGCTCCTGGGACTGGTCCCTGGAGCCCTACATGGAGAAGGCCCTGGCCAACCTGGGGCCCCTGGCCAAGCGCCCGGCCAAGGAAGTCAAGGCCGATGTCCTGGAGTTCTTCAAGGTCCGCCTAAAAAGCCACATCCTGGGCCTGGGTGTCTCTGGCGACGGTGCCGAGGCAGTCCTGGGCATCTACGGCGACAACCCCCTAGCCTCGGTGGGCCGGGCCCTGGCCCTGGAAGCCATAAAGAAGCGGGAAGGCTTCAGGGATCTGGCCCAGACCTTCAAGAGGGTGGTCAACATCATCAAGAAATTCGGCCCCAGAGAGGAAAACCTGGTAAAAAGCGAACTCCTGTCCCAGGAGGCCGAGAAGGGGCTTTTGGCCGCCGTGACCAACCTCGAAGCCGAATCGAGGGAGTACCTGGGCAGGCGCGACTACGCCGGCCTCCTGGGGAGGATCGTCACCCTGCGGCAGCCGGTGGACCTCTTCTTCGAGCAAGTCCTGGTCGACGACCCTGACTCCGACCTCAAGAACGCCCGCATAGCCATCCTGAACAGGACCAGCCGCCTCTTCGAGCTGGTCGCTGATTTTGCCCGCATAAGCACGACCTAGGCCTGGAGGCACGTAGAGCTTCTCCTAAACGCAATACTGTTCCAGCCAAGACGAGAAGGAATCCGTTTAACATTTAACTGTTCACCACGTCTACGAACCCTGAAATTGCTCCTTTGTCTATTTGCGCTTCTTGGTTTGGTCTTGCCGCGGTTGCCAGAACAACGGCATCGAGCTATTTCTCCAAAAAGCCCATTCGGTATTGTCTCCTCCATCCCATACGGTTTATGCATTCGCATCCATAACAACAATTAATTTAATCTATAATAACCTAAGCTACCTGATTAATACCATTAAACAGATGGAGATACACTAAACACCACTTTATATTATGCTTATTAGGCATGTTATTTGTTCAAATAATTATTTATAACACTATAAAAATAACTAACAATGTTTTCTTCAAACTATACTTGATTAGTCGGAAATCTAGAAATATTAGTTTAGAATTTTAGAATAATAAATTATTAATTGTAATTGTAATTTTAATTTTAATCACAATTAATATTATAAAAATATAATATATTAGGCAAATTTTAGAAATACTCTAACAGAACTAAGAAAATAGTTTTTTTCAGCATCACGTCAAACTTTTCCTTGGCCCATTACCCCGTTCCCACTCTATTTCATAGGCTTTCCGTGATCTAGTGCCAGGAAGTAGACGGAGCATCCTTCTTTGGACCAATTCCCCAATTTCCTGGACGGCGATAGCGTTGGAAGCCTTGGTCATTCCCATGTACTTACGAACGGTCAAGCCCCCTATAAACCCGTCCCTGCCGAGGTCCAATAAACGGTCGATGACTCTTTTCTGGCGCCCGTTGACGGCCTGGTCCCTATGGAGCCACCAGAAGGCGGCCTTTGTCGAGACAATGTCCAACTTGAATTCGGCCGCATTCAGTGACCTGCCAAGACATCCGATGAACCATGCGAGCCATTGAGTGCATTCCCCACTCCATTGGGTGCTTTTCAGCATATCATAGTATTCTGCTCTTTCCTTCATTACCTGTGAGGAAAGACTGTAAAAACGATTGGACGAGCCATCATCTTGCGCCAGGGCCATGTCGGCCAAGGCGCGGGCAAGGCGCCCGTTGCCATCGTCAAATGGGTGGATGGTGACGAAATACAGGTGGGCCAGGGCGGCCCGGACTATTCCATCCAGCCTGTCCCGTGTGCCATCCCACCAGGAAAGGAAAGCCTCCATTTCCTTCTCAATGCGTTCCGGGGGCGGTGCCTCGTAATGGACCTTCTCATATCCGTAAGGGCCCGAGACTACCCGCATGGTTCCTGTGCGCCATGTCCCGGTTGTTACGGAGTTGAGCCCTGAACGCCCGTAGGGGAAAAGGGCCGCATGCCAACCCCATAGGCGCTCTTTCGTAAGTGGTTTCGCATGGTTGTGGGAAGCATCAAGCAAAACCTCGACCAACCCTTCCACTGCCCTTTCGGTATGTGGCAGGCCAGCATCTGGCAGGCCAAGAAACCTGGCTATTGAGGAGCGCAGCTTTTCCCGGCTCAATCTCTCGCCTTCGATGGCAGAAGTGTGGATGGCCTCCTCTTCCACAGCCATGGCGCAGGCCTCCAGGCCACCATCGAGTCCTAGATCGGCCATGGCCCGCAGCAAACGTTCTTGGAGTTCGCGCACTAAGGCCAGCGGCTGGATCAGCGCATCCTGGTTCCAGCTATAATTTGGCCAAGATGGCGTCTCCCAGAAGTATCGTGGCATTTATATCTCCAATTTTACTTCCTTATAATATGATTATAATATCAATTTTATTAATATTCAAGGACTATTTCGGAAACGCACTTCTAACTGGTGTTGATCGTGGTTCTATATATCGCAATAGAGGGACTGGACTGCCGTGAAATGAAGGCCGGGCATCTATTCAATGGCCGGGCCTAGAGACCATCATGAGGAAACCGATCAGGATTATGGGATCCGTAAGTAAAGATTCATTCTAAGTCACAGAAAGCTGTTCGTCTCTACATTGGGAGATGATAATCCGATCCCAACTGGTGACCACCTCGGGGACAAATTCATTTACAGGCGTGGTTGCCCAGCGTAACGCCACAGGCGCAACATGGCATCAACTCCTTGGCAAGGGGCGTTAAATCCGTCAATTCCATGAACTGCCCCATGATTACGCCTTCAAGCCCTCCGCCGAGGCCACAAGTTCCGTGCGCTTCCAGTACGTGAATTTGTTGTTCCTATCCTCCACCGTCGCCTGGCGTATCCGGCTGATCGCAAACACTCTGCCATATCGAATTACCTCAGGCAATCTTGTTGCGACTCCGAAAACCTATGTCTTCTAAGTACTGCTAAACTAAAGTCTTGATAGTTTATGTCAACCTGGTTATTTTATCTTTTTCAGGGGTTTCTGCAGCGGCATCAATCTTCCCCGACATTGTGTTTGGCAGGCCCAAAGACTCCGTCTGTTCACGGATGCGCCAAGATCTCGCTGCCCGCAATTGGGGCTTCCACCATGCCAGTGTCCAGGACGCCGCAGGGCCCATGGCGGCTTGTGCGCAAGAAGCACAGCAAAATAACTTGGCCATTTTTTGGAATTACGCTATACTGAGAGCCATGAAAAATGAACCCTCCAATTCAACCAGCAGCATGATTAAGCTCCGCTATACTAGTATGTTGCCCATGGACGAAGCGACAAAAAGAAAATGGGCCGCTAGCGAGGCATTAGCAATTGGTTGGGGCGGTGAGAGCCTTGTGAGTCAGGCAACAGGTATTTCAAGAACTACCATTAGAAAAGGTATACATGAAGTCAAAGAAGATAAAGTTACTGACTCAACTGGAGAGACTAAGCTGATAAAAAGAACTATAAGAGCTTTTGGAGGCGGAAGAAAAAAATTAATTCAGTTAACTCCATCAATTTTAGCTGATTTGCATGGTATAATAGAGCCAGTTACTTCAAGAGATCCTATAAAAAATACAAAGTGGCCTCCCAAAAGCACTTATAAAATTGCGGCTGAATTATCTTTATTAGGTTACAAAATATCTCCTGACACAGTAAGAAGATTACTAAAAGAACGATATTATGGCTTACAATCTAATTTAAAATCAATAGAATCTATTAATAATACAGAAATAAATAAACAATTTATTTATATAAATAATATTATATCAATATTTAAAAACTTAAACTATCCTATTATCTCAGTAGATATAAATAAAAAAGAATTAGTTAGTTGTTTATCAAATAACATAACAGAATGGCAAAAAAATAGTGAATTAATTAAAGTTAATATATATAATTTTTTAGATTCAGGTATTGGTAAAGCTGCCCCTTTTGGTGTTTATGATATTCAATATAATAAAGAATTAGTAAATATAGATATAAACCATGATACAGCTGAATTTGCGGTTGAAACTATAAAAAAATGGTGGATAAATATTGGAAAAATCCGTTATGATAATTCGCCTTCAAAATTGCTAATTCTGACCAACAGCGATGGAAGTAACTTAAGCAGAAGTCGTTTATGGAGATTTAATCTTCAAAAATTTGCAAATATGACAAATATGAAAATTTATGTTTGTCATTATCCACCTGGAATTAGTAAATATAATAAAATAGAACTTCGTATGTTTAGCTATATTTCTATAAATTATCGAGAAAAACCTATAACTAGTTTTAATATTATTGTTAATGTAATAGAAAATACAACAAAAAAAAATACAAAAACTTATGCTCTATTAGATAAAAATAAATACGACGTTGGCTCAAAAATATCAAATAAAGATTTTAACACCATAAATATCAAATTTTCTCCATATTATAAGTCAAAATTTAATTATTGTATTTCTCCAAAAAGAAACTAAACTAGTCATTAATAAACTAAATAGATGCCCTAGTTAAAATATATAGATATTAATGTTCATATAAAGCAAAAATAATAGCCCAGTTTATACAAGTGAATAATATAAAATTGATATATTATTTTATTATGTTTCCTTAACTATTAAAAATATTAATATATTATATCATATATATGATATTATAGTAATGCTTAGCAATCTTTTCACTACATGTATTAGTCTATTACTAAATCATAGTGTGTATTAATATATTATAATATGTAAAGGCGCATACTTAAGTGCTTTTTATGTGCAGCTACGTCAGGAAAACTCCGTTCACCACCAGGCCTGGCCGGCACCGGGGCGTCACCTCTCGAGGAATCTGAGTTCTGCGGCACCGTGCCAGACCTCCAGTTCGGCATCCTCGCCATACCACCAGGGGAGATTACGCCGCCCGTGGCCAAAGGGGGCACCCCTGGCAACGGGGACGCCGGGCAGGCATCTGGAGGCGAAGGAACCGATTATCCAGTCAACTAGTTCCTGGTCCCCGCAGTCGGAAAAATCACCGAAGACGCACCCCGCCAGGCCAGCCAGACGGCCAGAAAGCCCTAGGACCGATAGATGGCGATCCAGGCGGTAGCCACGCTCGCCCACGTCCTCCAGCATAAGTATGGCCCCGTCGAGGCTGGGCAGGTGACCGGTCCCCAGTAGGGCGTTCAGAAGTGTCAGGTTTCCACCGACCAGCGGGCCCCTGGCCAGACCGGCCTCCACGGGCTGGAAGGCCCATTTTTTTTTGCCCCGGCCCATGAGGTCGGCCATGGACTCGTCCCTGGCCTGGGGACCAAGCCTGGCGAGGCCGCTTGCGACCGGGGCATGCCAGCCCCCGAGACCGGTCCGTGACAGACGCGACAGGTGGAGCGCCGTCAGGTCCGAGAAGCCGACGAGGGGCTTTTCCTTGGGGAGGCTGTTCCAGTCAAGCCCAGGGAGAAGTCTTAGGCAGCCGTGGCCGCCGCGGCTGGCCATGACCGCGCTAACGCCAGGCATCCTGAACGCATTCGTGAGATCCTGGAGCCTTTCGGCGTCGGAACCCGCCAGGAAATGAACCTCGTGGCGCTCGACGGCCGATCTGGCCACCCTGAAGCCGTAACCGGCCAAGAGGCCGAGGGATTCCTCCAGCCTGTCTCCGGGCATGGGCGAGGCGGGAAAGACAATCCCCAGGCAAGCCTGCGGCTTGAGGAAAAGTGGCTTTGTCAACGGGCACTCCAGTCAGTGGTGATTTTCCAGCGACCGACCGTCTAGAAGGCCTTCTCGTCGTAGACTATCTTGAGGCCCTCCATGGTCAGATTGGGGAGGATGGACTCAATGACCGGGGCCTCGTCCGCGATCAGGCTGGCCAGCCCCCCCGTGGCCACCACCTTGGCGTGGCCCATCTCCCCCTTGATCCTGCCCACCATGCCCTCGACCAGGCCGGCGTAACCCAGCACAAGGCCAGAATTCAGGCTGTCCAGGGTATCGCGGGCGATGGCCGACTCTGGCTTGTAGAACTGCTCCAGTCTGGGGAGCCTTCTGGCCTTGTCAAATAGGGCGTCGGCCGAGAGCCTGAAGCCCGGTGCTATGGCCCCCCCCAGGTACTCCCCTGCCTCCGATATGCAGTCAAAGGTGGTGGCGGTCCCAAAATCGACCACGATGGTGCTGGCACGAAAATGCCGAAAGGCGGCGATTGCCCCCACCACCCTGTCGGCCCCGACCTCCCTGGGGTCGCGGTACAGGACTGGCATCAGCGTCTGCGAGCGCACCTCCACGAAGATGGGGGACTTGCCCATATAGCGGGTCCCAAGACGCTCTATTGCCGGACGCATGGGCAAGACCACGCTGGCCACCACCAGGTCGGAGATCTCCCTGAGGGCATAGCCCTGGAGGCGCAGGAAACTCTCCACCATCATGCCCAGCTCATCGCCGGAGAAACTCAGGCGCGTGCTTATGCGCCAGTTGTGGTCCATCCGATCGCCAATCCACAAACCGAATTTTATGTTGGTGTTGCCAACGTCCATGGTCAAAATCATTGGCTTGGAACCGCCCCCTGGCCGAATGAAAGGACGCACCTTTCGGTTATTGGTTCAAAATACGGCGTATAATCAAAAACGTCACTCAACCCGATCCAAGACGCCATCTTTAAAGTGAAACGTGACCATGTTCTTGCCCCGTATCGACCTGCCGATATCCTGGCCATTTTGGTCAACTATTTCGAGATACATGATCCTGTTGAAGGGAATATTGAAATGGAGCCTTTCGACGGGCCGATCCGTGAAGCTGGCCATGCGCTCGGCCGGTGGCCCAAGGCTTCTGACCAGCTCGGCGGCACTGGTCTTGCCCAGGGTCACCTCAAGATTGACCCTCTCGAGCTGGCCATGGCCGGAGCATGCGACCAGGATGGGCAAAAAAAGAGCCATGGCCAGCCAGGCCGGCCGCGGGAGTCTTCCGTCTTTGGACGATGGCTTTGACATATATGACCGTACCCGTGATGGGACAAAGCCTACCAGCGTAGGCGAAGCGGAATGCGGCGAGTCCAAACCGCTCGCGAACGGGTCAAAAAACCGAGACGTCGACTACTCAAGGTCCATGGCCGTGGGCGGCCCTCCTCCAGCCAGATGGCTTACGGGGCCAGCCGTGGACGGCGGGCCAAACCAGTCACCGGCCAAGGGCAAGACAGCCCAGCTTGACCGACAAGGTCTCCAGGACCAGTGAAGCCGGGAGGCCGCTGGTGACCATGGTCCTATGCGCGTCCTCTATGGCCCTGAGGGCCTCCATGAGGGAAGCCAGAGTCCAAAGATCCAGCTGTTCCCGGAGGCGCCTGGCCTGGAGCGACGAAATGGACGCAGCTTTGGCCAATTCCTCATCGCTGGCTCGGCCGCCGTTGGCCTCAAGGATGACCGCCATGCGCAGAAGGCGCCTGAAATGGGTGCCAACGGCGTATATAAGGGGTATGGGATCGTTTTTCTCCAAAAGGTCCAGCAGGGTGGGGATGGCCTTCTCCAGTCGGCCCTGCCCCAGGGGGTTGCCCAGCTCGTAGATCTCGGCCGTGGGGCCAAGGGAGACGAAGGAACGGATGTGGCTTAGGGAAAGGGAGCCCTGGGTCCCTGGATACAAGGCTAATTTATCGGCCTCGGACAAAAGCACCCCCGGATTGGGGCCGATGCGATCGATCATGGCCTTGGCCACGTCGGAGGAGGCCGAGAGGCCACGTTCCCGAAGCCTGTCCATAAGCCACTTGGGCAGTCCGTACCGGTCGGGGATGCGGCAGTCAACCTCCAGCCCCTCCTTGGCCACCTCCTTGTAGAACTTCAGGCGGGCGTCGGGGGTGCCTTCCAGAATCAGGACCAGGGTCGCATTGCCGATTATCCTCGGTCTCAACTTGGAAATGGTCTCCAGGTTCTCGGCGGTAAGCTTCTCGTTTTCCGTCAAAAGGAGCACGACGATCTTGGGCGGCTGGCCAAAAGGGTTGGCCAACAGATCCTGGCCCAGGCGCTTCCAGGATGTTTTGTTAAGCTCCTCGACATGATACTGTCTATAGTTTAGCTGAAACATGGCAGGGCTGACGGCCTTCCTCGCCGCTTCCAGACAGCGCCGCGTGGCCGAGGGCTCGCCACCGGCCACAAGGTAGAAGGGCTTGCGCTCGGGAGACGAAATCTCCGTCTCGAATTGGGTAGCTTCCATGGGAGGCATTTTAGCCCAGCCCAATGTCGGACGCAAGCCACCCAGACGACCCCGGACGAACCCAAATCGAGGGCTACCACTTGGAAACCTGTTGGCTATTTTAAAATATTATTGTATTTTTAATTTAATTATACAATATTAAATTTAATAACAAAAAATTAATAAAATATTTTATAAATTTTAATTATTAATATTATCAAATAATATAATAACATACATCTTATTTACAACATAAAAAACAGTGACCAGAAATTGCTAATAGGCTAAATTGATTTGCGATTGAGCATGAAAAACTCCGAAACAGAGATCATTACCTGCCTGGCCCTAAATTTGCGGAGAGTCCACGAATGGGATATAATGTGGCCAAGTGGCGGAAAGCCAAGCTAGGGGGTGCCCCTCGGCGGTATCCGCCAGGTGGCAAGGGCCAATGGGGCTCTTTAGTCCCCAAGTGACCAGAACTACCCCACAACTGTTTTTTCCATCAAAGGGAAGAAATGGCCATTTTTGAAATACTAAAATATCCGAACCCGGTCTTGAGGCAGATTTCCGAGCCTGTGACGGTCTTCGACCAGGACCTGGCCGACTTGGCCTCGGACATGGCTGAAACCATGCTGGCAGCCCCAGGGGCCGGCCTGGCCGCCCCACAGGTTGGCAAGCCCGTCAGGCTCATAGTGATCGATAACTCCTCTGACGAAGAGGACCATGGCACCCGGGTCCTACCCTTGGTCAACCCCGAGATAGTTGAGTCCGACGGCAGCCAGATCTTTGAGGAAGGCTGCCTGTCGGTAGACGAGTTAAAAGCCAACGTCAGCCGGGCCAATTTCATCAGGGTCGAGGCCCAGGACCTGGAGGGCCGGCCCATCGACCTGGAATTCGAGGGCCGCCGGGCCGTGATTCTCCAACACGAGATCGATCACCTCAAGGGCATACTGTTCATCGATCACCTTAGCCTCCTGAAAAGGACCATGTACGAAAAGCATGTAAGCAAAAAACTGAAGAAACAGGAAAAAGAAAAATAATACGATTATATTTTAACATAAATATTTCATAATAGTCTTAAAACTAGCATATATTAACGACTATGTCTCATAGTCGTTAAATTTTGCCATATAGCCATCAATAAAATATAAAAACATGCTCATTGCTTCAACGCAATGTCAATATTTGACCAAACATAATTTTTACATCAAATAACCGCATCAAATTGGCCACAGCTTTTTTGCGCATCAAGGAGGCCGCTTGATGAAAAGCCCACCTCCCCCACTGAGAATAGTCTTTTTTGGCAGCGGCGGCTTCGCCGTCCCACCCCTCGAGGCCCTGCTGGCCGGCCCGGACAAGGTCGTCCTGGCTGTCACCACCCCTGCGGCCAAGGCGGGCCGGGGCAGGGTCCTTTCGTCCACCTCAGTTGCCAAGCTGGCCGCCGACCATGGCCTTTCCGTCATGGAGACGGCCTCCGTCAACAGCCAGGAGGCCATCGACGCCATCGAAAGGGCCCAGCCCGAGCTCCTGGTGGTGGTGGCCTTCCGTGGCTTTTTGGGCCAAAAACTTTTGAGCCTAGGCTACACCCCGCCCATCAACATCCACCCATCGCTCCTGCCCCGGCACCGCGGCCCGGCCCCGGTCAACTGGACCCTCATCAACCGCGACCTCGAGTGCGGGGTCTCCATCACTTTCGTCGAGCTTAAGGTGGACGCCGGTCCCATCCTGGCCCAGAAGGCCATGCCCGTCCCCGAGGCGGTGGGCGCAGGAGACCTGGAGGGGGAACTATCCAAAATAGGGGCCTCGCTCCTCCTGGAAGTCACCCAGCAGCTCAAGGAGGACCACCTGGCCCCCGTGCCCCAGGACGAGAGCCTGGCCACCATAAACCGCCTCCTTGGAAAGGCCGACGGCCAGCTGGACTTCGGCCGGCCGGCCGAGCTCCTGTCCGCCCAGATCAACGGGGTCGATCCCTGGCCAGGCGCCCAGGCCATGCTGGAAGAAAAATCGGTCAAACTTTTCAAGGCCTCCTCAGCCGAGGGCACTGGCAGTCCGGGCCAGGCCCTGGGCCTTGACGAGAAGGGCCGCCTCAAGGTGGGCACCGGCGGTGGGGTTCTTTTGATATCCGAGCTCCAGCTTGAGGGCAAAACCCGCCTCCCGGCCTCGGAGTTCACCAAGGGCCATCGCCTGGAGCGTCTGGAGGGAACTTCCAAGGGCCCCGCCTGAGCTAATGGGCGGCCAGGGGACTTAGCTTTATCCGGGCACCGGTGGGGTCAAACCGTTTGCCTGGCCTTGGCCAAGGGACTCCCGCGGTTCTTTGGCGCTAGCTGAGCCAGCGATAATTCCACCGCCACTAGCTGGGCAAACAGGCCACGAGGCGCTCCCCGCACGTTCCTTTCCGGAGGCTGGCCCGCCCCCCGATTTGGCGAGAACCAAGATGCCCTGGCCATCATTCCTTGGTCCGGGTAAAAGCATGGGCCAGCCGGCCCGCGACCCATGTACGCTCGGATAGGATTTGGGCGTCTTTTACCGCCACTTTCCACATGCGAGGGCAGCGATCATGGGCCCATTGGCCAACATATTCGAAAGCTGCATGCTGGTGGCCTTTGGCCTTGCCTGGCCGGCCAACATACTAAACAGCCTGAGGGTCAAGTCCAGCCGCGGCCGTAGCCCGGTCTTCCTGATCATCGTCAACATTGGCTATGTTTTTGGCCTGTCCTCCAAAATAGTCGGCGACAACGTAAACTACGTGGCCTTCTTCTACATCCTGAACATGGCCATGGTATCCTTCGACACGTTTCTCTATTGCCGCTATAGGGCAAAGGACAGACTGGAAGACGGAAGGGGCAAGGCATGACCGGGGGATCCGACGTCCAGGCCGGGGGCGTCCTGGTGGCCATGAGCGGCGGGGTGGACAGCTCGACGGCGGCCCTTATACTCAAGGAAAGCGGCCACCGTGTCGTCGGCGTGACCATGAAGCTGGTGGAGGACATGGAGACGGGCCCCGATGGCCAGGCCCGCGTCTGCTGCTCCCACCAGGACATCATCGACGCCCGCTCTGTTTCCCAAAAGCTCGACTTCGAACACCAGGTCCACAACTTCTGCCAGCTGTTCAGGAGGGAGGTCATCGAGCGCTTCGTCCAGGCCTACACCTCGGGCCGGACCCCAAACCCGTGTGTCGACTGCAACCGACGGCTAAAGTTCGGCCCCCTCATGGAGAGGGCCGAACTTTTGGGTTGCTCCAGGCTGGCCACCGGCCACTACGCCAAGGTAGAGCTTGACAGGAAAAGCGGCCGCTGGCTACTGAAGAGGGCCAGGGACCGCTCCAAGGACCAGAGCTACTTTCTCTACGGCCTTTCCCAGGCCGAGCTGGCCAGGACCATCTTCCCCCTGGGCGGCTACCTGAAGGAGGAGGTCAGGGCCCTGGCCGCCAGCCGAGGGATAGTCAACGCCCAGAAACCAGACAGCCAGGACATCTGCTTCGTCCGTGACGGCCGCTACGACCGATTCCTGGAAAGCTTCGGGCCAATCGGCAAGCCAGGCTACATAATCAACTCCCGGGGCACGGTCCTGGGCTGCCACCTGGGCCTCCACCGCTACACCATCGGCCAGCGCCGGGGCCTGGGCCTCCGCTTGCCAACCTCCCTGTTCGTCCTGCGCCTGGACCCGGACGGCAACACGGTCACCGTGGGGCCCGAGGCCGAGCTCTATTCTGGCTCGGCCCTGATAGACGACGTGAACCTGGTCTCCATGGACCGCCTGACGGGACCCATCCAGGTCCAGGCCAGGATCAGGTATAGGCAGCGGGAATTCGAGGCCACGGCCGAGCCTGCCGGGAAAGGGGGCATTCGGCTGGTCTTCCATGAGCCCCAGAAGGCCGTGGCCCCGGGACAGGCGGCAGTACTCTACCAGGGCGAGGTCGTGGTGGGTGGCGGGACCATCGTCCGGGCCAACCCCTAGCCCGAAGCCCCCTGGCTCCCCAAGAGCCACACTGGCCCCCCCAGCCCTTACCCCTTGACACCAACGGCCCCGGCCCCGAGCCGGGGGATTAGTGACGGACAATGACATGGAAAACCAAACAACCGAGGACAAGGAAGCCAGGCTCGGACTGATCCTGAGGGAACTGGGGAGCGTCGCGGTGGCCTTCTCCGGCGGCGTGGACTCCAGCTACCTGGCAGCGGTCTGCGCCAGGAACCTGCCAGACTCGACCGTCCTGGTGACTGGCCGCTCGGAGAGCTTCCCCAGGCGGGAACTTCTGGCCGCCACGGACCTGGCCAGGGAACTGGGCCTCCGCCATGTCCTGGTTGATTCCGAGGAACTGGATCTCCCCGGCTTTTCCGATAACCCCCCCAACCGCTGCTACCTCTGCAAGCGAGGGCTCTTCGGGAAAATCATGGACGTGGCCAGGGACGAGGGTCTCCGCCACGTGGTCGAGGCCTCCAACACCGACGACGAGGGCGACTACCGGCCAGGCCTCACGGCCATAAGCGAGCTGGGGGTCAAAAGCCCGCTCCGGCAGGCCGGCATCTCCAAGGGCGAGATCCGACTCCTGTCCAAAAGGATGGGCCTGTCCACCTGGGACAAGCCCTCCTTCGCCTGCCTGGCCTCCCGCTTCCCCTATGGGGAGAGGATAACCTCCGAGCGCCTGGCCCGGATAGACCAGGCCGAGAGCCTCCTCCTGGGGCTGGGCCTCAGGCAGGTCCGGGTAAGGTTCCATGACCAGGGAAGGCTGGCCAGGATCGAGGCCGACGAGGAGGGCCTGGCCATCCTCATGGCCCCCCTGGCCCGCCAAGAGATCGCCCAGGGCTTCAGGGACCTCGGCTTCCTCTTCACGGCCGTGGACCTGCTCCCCTACCGTTCCGGCAGCATGAACCTTACCCTGCCCATGGCCCCAGGGGGGCCGGCGACCTGAGGCATGACCGCCACCGATGCCGGCGACCTGAGGTCACTCCATCAGAATATGAGGAAAATGGTATTCATTCATGGCCCGCCAACTGGGTGGCGAGACGTTAGTTTTTCGAGCCAGGAACCGCACCAAGGTGACGAGATCGCCCCAAATTGTCGACGTTGGGCCGGCCTCCCCAAAAGAAAACCCCGCCTGGGCCCTGGACGGCCGGCGGGGTTTCTGACTGGCGGGGACGGGAAGGCCTGACGGCTGACCCTTAATTCCCCTCCACGGTGATTTTGTTGATTTTGACCTCGGCAAGGGGCCTGTCGCCCTGATTGGTTTCGACCTTGCCTATGGACCGCACCACGTCGAGGCCCTCGACGACGTGGCCGAAAATGGCATGCTTTTGGTTCAGCCAATCGGTGGCGGCCAGGGTGATGAAGAACTGCGAGCCACCGGTATCGGGACCGGCGTTGGCCATGGAGAGGATGCCGGCCTCATCGTGGGACAGGCCGGGCCCGAACTCGTCCTTTATCGTGTAGCCGGGACCGCCAGTCCCGGTGCCCTGGGGATCGCCACCCTGGATCATGAAGCCATCGATGACCCGGTGGAAGATGGTCCCGTCGTAGAAGTTCTTCCTGACAAGCGAAAGGAAGTTCTCCGTGGTTTTAGGGGCCAGATCGTCATAGGTCTCAACCGTGAAGTTGCCCATGGAGGTCTCGAAAAGGACCCTGGTCCGTTGCTTGGCCTGGGCCTCGAGGCCGGCCGCCGGGAAAACGATCAGGGCCGACAAGATGACCAGGGCTAGGATGTAGATCATGTTGGTTCTCTTTTCCATGATGGGTGCACCTTAGAGGTAGATTTCAGGCCAGCAGGCCAAAAGCGCCCCCGGGCGTCGACCGGCTGGAGGTACTGGACAGGATGATGACGAAAAGACGATTGCCCGGGGGCCCCAAAAAAGCCAATCGCCAATTAGGCGATTGCAGGCTGAACCGTATCCAGGGCCAGGCACGAGGCGTATCTTCTATCCGAAAAGCCAAATGAAAAAAGCACCGTCGCCCGGCATTTGCCCAAAAAAAGGCTCCCGACCTGAGTCATGGGAACCATATAGCCTCATAAATATGGTCGGGGCGAGAGGATTTGAACCTCCGGCCCACTGCTCCCAAAGCAGTTGCGCTACCAGGCTGCGCCACGCCCCGCCCAAAAAAGGCACAAATTTGGTTTGGAAGGAGTTTAGATGGGATTAAGCCAAGCAAACAACTTTCAATTTAAGCCCAAAAATAATTTTTAGTCAGAAACCCTACTTGTCAACGACAAAAAATTAAAAACAAACTATATTTATAAGTCTTTCAACGGGCTACTTTTAGCCCATACCTATAACGTTAAAATTCTACAAAACAACTACCCCGAAGTCAAGCCATATTTTTCCAAATTTCCAAATTGGCATCCCGCACAATGAGACCTGGATTTCAAAACTAGCCAAAGCAGCGAAAATGATGATAAGGCTTCAACAGGGCCCTTAAAGCCATCACCGCTAACGATACCGTCTGTCACATTTTTTTAAATCATCCCTTTCTTTTCCGCCGAATCCTGGCGGATTCAGCCAAGCGTCACTCCCCGTTCCCCATCAAGGCAAGACTCCTGCCCCTCCCATAAATCCCCAGGCCAATTTTGATGACCGTCCAGGCCCGGCCCTCATATGGCTGGGCATATTTCTTCTTGTTGATGGCCGCCAAAGCGTCCTGGGCCAGCTTGGCAAGTATTTTCTCGGTTTCCGCCTCGGTCGGGCCAGGCCTTTTCTTCCTCCTGGCGACCTTCATTTCCTCTTCAACAGGATCGTCATCCTCGCCTTTCTCATACTTAAGCTCAATGACGGCGCACAGGCCGTCATCAAAGACGACTACCATGTCAGGCGTTCCAATTGAGCCAGGCTGCTCCGCCAAAGAAATG
>JAISEK010000087.1 GCA_031264145.1 Deltaproteobacteria bacterium | reverse complement strand
AAATATAGGCGAAAAACGCACGATCCTTGGTATCTGCCCGCAACCCTGACCCTGGATTCCTTGGCGCCAAGGACCAAGGCCCAAAATACCGGGCAGGCGACTTGACCCCGGCCAAAACTTTCCAGGGCTGATTTTGCGCTAGGCTACCATAACTGGACCAACAAGGCAAGGCGTGACACAAGATGTCAAAATAATTCGTTTTTGACCAAAGCGGTTGCCTGGACAGGTAGAAGATAGCGTTTTCGCATTAATTTTAAATATTATCATATATATTAAGTTAATAGTAAGTAAAAAATAAATACAAGGGCTCTATTTTTTAATGTAAAATAGTTATATTTAAATATCGGCGTTTGTGGCAAAAAAGGGGCTATTGGTTAATCCCGGCCAGGAATTAACCAATAGCCCCGCAAATGGGAGACCCAAAATACCATCGCCCCAGTGGAAAGATGGGACGGAACACGGGCCAGGGGCCAGTCAGTCGATGGCCTCCATCAATGACTTGAAGGGATTGTAGCCGTATTTGTCAAGGCTATCGAGGAGCTTCGAGTTTATCTTTAAAAATTCACCAATCTTGTTGGCCAGGGCCTGGGATGCCTCGCCTTGAGATGATTCCGGGAGGCCAGCGGAAGAGGAGTAGGCCACCAGGGGTTCCTTGGCCAGCTGCTCGGCCAGCTTCTTCTTTTCCTCCTCGGTCCCCTGGCTGGCCTCAAGTATTTCCTGCCGGCTGTAGACCCGGACCTCCCGCCCGGAGGCGCCGTCGATGATGGCCACGACGTAGTCTTCGGCCAGCTCGGGATAGTCGCCGATGGCCTCGGCGGTGATGGAGGCCAGCTCGGTGATTATCTTGCCCGCTACCTTGTCCATGGCCAGGTCTACCCTGTCGGCGACGGCCGAGGCCGAGGTCTCCTCGCTGGCCAGATAGGCGGCCAGGCTCTCGTAGTTGCTGGCCTTGTCGATGTTGAGGAGAGACGGTTCCCTTAGGGCGCTGTTGGCGGTGAAGAGGATGGAGTTGATGGACACGGCGTCCTTCCTTTGCGGCCCGGCGTGGGATGGGGGCCGCTGACTGGGAATTTCTGGCCGCACGGATGGGGCCGGTCAAGTCATGATGCATTTACCGTGCCAGGGCTGGAGCCTGGTGGGGAACCAGGGAACCAAGGCCGTCAGGTAGGGCACCCCCTCCCCTGGCCAGGGAAGGCCTACTCGCTTAGCCGGGAAGGCATCACCCCTCACTCTCCAGATCTTAATTGGCCGGGTGGTCGTCTCTAGCCGAGAGGCCATTTCTATTGAGGATACATACAAGTCATTTCTACTGTGGGCTGACAGAACTCTTGGTCAGTCACAGTTCTCCCACAAGGTTGGTATCTATTTAAAGAAATGGATGAAAATATCAAGCTAGTCCTTGATGTGTATGGCATCGATTGGGATTATAGCTGGGTTACTGAAAGGCAAAGCGTTCATCAGCTGAAGGAATTATGTACCTACAAAAATGAGTATTTAAAAAAAATAGATCAAGTGTGGTAAGTGTTTTTTTGACATTTCTTGGCTAGAAAACGAGGTCTACAGGATTGCGGGCAGGTACCAGGACAGGAACCACTGGCCCCAGAAGAGCCAGATCAGGGCGGCCAGGGCCAGGAAAGGCCCGAAGGGAATTGGGCGCAGGCCCAGGCCGGACTTGGGGAAGCGGCCGGATATGACCAGAACGACTACGGAAATCAGGCCCAGTATGGAGGAAAGGAGCAGTACCGGCAGGATGGATGGGAGGCCCAGGAACAGGGTAATCAGGCCCATCAAGAGGGGATCGCCCTCGCCCAGGCCACGATGGCCCTTCAGGAGCTTGTAGGCAAAGGAGAGGACGAACAGGGACAGGAAGCCCAGGATGAAGGCCAGGGCGGCCCCGGTGACGCTGATGAGCCTCAGATCCCAGCCGGTCTGGGACAGGTAGCCGTATAGATGGTAGCCCGGCAGGCTTGGGTGGGGCGCGGCCACGGCCGAGACCAGGCCCACCGCATAGGTGGGAATGACCAGGACGTCGGGGATGACCATGAACTCCAGGTCGATGAAGGCTATGGCCGTCAGGCACATGGCGAAGTAGAAATAGAATATGTAGCGGAGAGAGAGGCCCTCTGCCTGGAAGATAAAGAAGGAAAGAAGCCCGGCCAGGAGTTCCACCAGCGGGTAGCGGATTGAGATCGGGGCCCGACAGCCGCGGCAGTGGCCCCTCAGGAGGACCCAGCTGAGGACAGGTATGTTGTCGTACCAGGCTATCTGGTTGTGGCAGGAGGGGCAGAAGGAGCGTGCGGGGCTGGAAAGGGCCAGGCCGGTCCTTGGAAGACGGAAGATGACGACGTTAAGGAAGCTGCCGACGGCAAGGCCAAAGGCGAAAACGAACGCTGTGGCGATACCCAAAGCGACCCCCGCTAATTCCATCGTTTTCCCCAAAATTCAGGCATGGTGCCGAAGGAAGGGCCAGACTGACCTCACGTTGCGCGAAGGCCAAATTTGATTCTGAATCTGGCCGGGAAATAGTGGCCTTGCTGACCAAAAAGCCGTGACTGAAGGCCCAAGTGGCGTCCAGTAAGGGCCGGGCGTCTGCCCGGCCCTGCGCAGGGGCGAATACCCCGGTCAGCGGGCCTTGGCCTGGTCGGGGAAGATTTTCTCCATCTTCTCGTTTAGGGTGTCCGCCGTGAAGGGCTTGACGATATAGTTGCTGACCTTGGCCTTGACGGCCTCGATTATGTTTTCCTGCTGGGCCTCGGCCGTGACCATGAGGAAGGGAATGTCCTTGAGGTGATCGGTACTGCGGACGTGTCTCAAAAGCTCAATACCGGTCATGTTGGGCATGTTCCAGTCGCTGATGATGAGATCGAACTTGTCGATTTCCAGGATGGCCACGGCCTTGACCCCGTCCTCGGCCTCGCTTATGTTGTTTATGCCCAGCTGGCGGAGGATGTTCTTGACAATCCGCCTCATGGTGGAGAAGTCGTCCACTACCAGGACTTTCATGTTCTTGTCGTAGGCCATAACCGTCATCTCCAGATCC
>JAISEK010000031.1 GCA_031264145.1 Deltaproteobacteria bacterium | reverse complement strand
AAGTCATATTTTAAACTGCAGTATCAAAAACTCCATGGAGTGGTTTTTGATTTTTGTTCAGGTCCTTGAGGATTGAAATTAAAAGTAATGCGTCAGGTGTAAAAAAATCTATAATTATTAAACTATCATTCTCTAACACATCATTGAATATTGGCATGTTTTGAAAATGACGCTCAAGTGTTGCGATTTTGGCATGATAATTGCTTAGGTTTTCTGTTCGCTGTAGTGTTATTTGGAGTTGCGAAGAAAACAGGTCTTCGTCCATCAGAACTTTAAATAGATAGCCCTGATTATTCGACAGCTTATCAATGGAATCCCCTACGGGAAACTTGGTCCCCGTGGTGGCTTTTTGTTTTTAAGGCGTTTATAATTTGATAAAAAGGACCCATGTGTGTTTTGAGTCCCATAACCATCGTTCCCCCGCCTACCGGTCCAAAGGGCACCCGGCCAGGCCCTCCGACCTGGTCAATAAATATCAAAAACCTCGTGTTGATCCTGGTCGCGGCGGCCTCGGGTTTGCCGACTGGTCGCCGTCGGCGACGTCTTGAAAGAAAAGCCGCCCTGAGGCGGCCTCCTGCGGTCGGCGCTGGACCAGGCCAGCGCAAAAAGAGGAGCGTTCCCAGGATGGACATGCCACCGCCGGGCCGTTCCTCTTTTTGTCTTGACGGTGAGGGACGGCGCTCCTTTCCCGGTCCATGGCCGGAGGTTTGACGGGTTTTTGGCCCGCTTGGGTTTGTCGCGCGGGAGAGGGCCAGGCGATCGCCGGGTGATCCGGCCCGCCCCCGGCCTCCGCCTTGCGGCCTCCAGCCGGCATTGGGGCCCGCGCGGGGAGATTACGGGAAGGGGACAGGGGCCCCCGTCCCTCAGACCGCCGCGCCCTCGAGGGCCCCGCCCCCCTGGAAGGGGCGGGCCTCCAGGACCTCGGGGCGCACCTTTTTCAGGAACCTTATGGCGAACATGACCACGAGACCCTCCACTATGACCACGGGCAGGTTGCCGATCATGACCTCGTAGGCCACCAGGCGGAACTGGCTGCCCGTCAGGAACAGGGACAGGGCCACCAGAATGGCCGAGGCCAGGACCGGCAGCGCGCCGCCCAGCAGGGAGGCCGCCGTGGACAGAGGCACGTTCCGGGAGTTTATGGCCGGCCGCAGGAGAAGGCCGAAGAGCACCGCAGGGGCGGCCATGTTGAAGGTGTTGACGCCCAGGGTGGTCAGGCCCCCGAAGCCGAAAAGGAGGCCCTGGAGGAGGAGCCCGAGGAAGATTATGGGAAAGGCCCCCAGCCCCATGACGATCCCGATGAGGCCGTTTAGGACCAGATGGGTCGAGCTGGGGCCGATGTTGACGTGGATCAGGGAAGCCACGAAGAACACGGCCGAGAGAATGGAGGCCTTGGGGATTTCCTCGGAGCGGATGCTCCTTAGGCCGACGACCAGCCCGGCCGCGGCCAGGGCCGCCCCGGTGGCCAGCACGGGGGCCGACAACACGCCTTCAGAGATATGCATTTTAGGACCTCAGGAGTCTTGCTTTTTCTGTCTGGGCTTGCGGCCCGCGAGCCAAAAGGCCAGGCCGGAGATGCCAGCCAGCCAGCCCAGGCCCCCGATTATGTCCCTGGGGGAGGGGGATTTTTCGTCGGCCTCGGCCAGAGCCCGGTTTATAGGGCCCAGCTGGGAGGCCAGTTCCTGCCTGAGGACGGCCCTTACGGCCTCCAGGTCGGCGCCAGGCCCCCCAGGGGCGGGGGCCGCCACGGCAGGGCGGGAGGGGACGGCCGGCGCGGCCTCCGGTTCGGGGGCCGGGCCTGGATCGGGGGGCTGGAGATCGGCCGCCCTGAGCCTGAAGTCGGCCCTGTGCCCCTCCCCGGCCTCGACCACGAGGGTCAGATCCGAGCCCGTCCGGGGGCGGGGGAAGCACGCCGAGCCCTTCTCGTCGGTCTTGCCGGAGTCCAGGACCGTGCCCGAGGCGTCCAGGACGGTGACGGTGCCGCCCCTGACCGGGCTCTTCCTGGAGAAGTAGCTGTCGGAGCAGACCTGGTCGCCCTGGGGCCAGGCGAAGATGAAGACGGCATGGGCAAAAGCCGTCGCCGGCTGCGCCAGGAGCCAGGCCAGGGCCAGCAGGGTGGCCAGGAAAGCCCCGGGCTTAAAGTGGACGGTCACTCGGGGGCGGCCAGGCCGGGCCTGAACCCATGGAAGAACACCCAGAGGACCGCGCCCAGCTCGACGTCCTTGTCCTCCGTCCCCTCCTTGAGCTTGTAGTCGGCGTCGCTCAGCCCGGCGAAGCCCCACCAGCCCGGGGCGGTGGGGGCGAAGCTGAAGTTGCCCTCGCCGTCGGTCAGGACCACCTGGGTGACCATGGTCTCAAAGGGGGCCTGGCCGGCCTTGCCTGGGCCAGGGTACCACTCTATCTCGACCTCGCCGCCGGCCACCGGCTGGCCGTCCAGGAGGAGCTTGCCGGAAAAGACGTTCCCGGCGTACAGGGCCCCGGGCTTGGCCAGGGGCACTATCTCGGTCTTGAGGCCCAAGGGCTCGTTCCAGCCCCCGTCATCGCCAAAGGCGTCCACGAAGGCCTTGGTGTAGTGGATGATGAACTTGTCCTCCTCCGGCTCCCAGTAGGGCTGGGGCTCCAGGACGAAGGCGTACAGGCCTGGCCGGGCTATCTTGTACGGGAGGCTGTAGGTGGAGAAGCCGTCCTGCTCCGTCTTGACGAGGGAGGGCAGGAGGTCCGCCGGCTGGCCGCCAGAGAAGACCTGGAAGGCCTTGGGCTCGGCCAGGTCCATGCCCTTGTTCTCGAAGGGGTGCCAGAACTTGACCTCGACCGAGATGTCTGAGTCGGCCGTCTCCATGACCGTGGGGGCCGAGGGGATGACCATGCCGAAATGGGCCATGGCCGGCCCGGCGGCCAGGAGCGTCAAGGCCAGGACCAGGGCCGGGACGAGTGGAAGGTTGCATTTCTTTGACATTTTTCGTCTTCCCGCCTTAAGGCCGGTTAATTGAAATATTTTAAGAGATTGTTCTATTTGAATATGTTGTTTTTTGCGTCCAAGCATAGGGCCAAAAAAAACGAAGGACCAGCACCCCTCTTCGAGAGGGCCGGAGCCTTCGTGGCTGAGACTTGTGGGGCCGGCAACCGGGACCGAGCCTTGTGGGCCGGGCTCCCTGGCTATTGGCCATATCTGGGATTTCGCGGGGTTTTCCCCGGTGGGGTCGGAGAAACCTGGAACCGGCCCGGTCTTTCGGACGGGCCGCGGACGGCCTTCTGGCCGTCCAGGGCTGCCTTCATGGCTGCGAGTCCATTCTGGCGCCGTGGGGGGAAAATGTCAACCGTAAATCTAATTTTTCTGAATCTTGACGGGTTTCCCCGGAAAGGCCCCTGGTCACAGGGGCGGCCCTCCGGGGAGAACAGGGCCCGGCATGGACGCCGGGCCCTTGGTCCAGCGCGGCCTCCCTAGAAGGAATAGCCCAGGGATACCCTGCCGCCCAGGCCCCTCAGCCGGCCGACATGGCCGAAGACGGAGGCGCCAAGGGAGAGATTGCGGTCAGCCCCGGGCAGGACGTCCAGGCCCATCTCGCCGATGCCGCTGGTGCCCCTTAGCCTGGGGGGATTGGCCATGGGGTCGCCGGCGTACCGGCCGGCAACCTTCCCGTCAAACTCGTGCTCGGCCGCGGCCCCGAGGAAGAACCGCGTCGAGCCCCCGGCCAGGGAATGGTTCAGGCGGGTGCCCAGCCTGGCCCTGGAGGAATCCACGGCCGCCAGATCCACCTTGTCGCCAAAGGCGGTGGTGAAGGAGTCGCCGCGGACGTGGGTCCAGAAAAACCGGCCATAGCCGACGAGGCTGGTCAGGTCCCCCAGGGCGAGGCTGTGCCCCACCCCGAGATGGACCCCATGGAAGGAGTTGTCGGTCTCGTAGGAGTGGATCCCCGGGTTCGGGACGAAGGGATCCCTGGACAGCGAGAACTCGTTGTGGATGCCGCCGACCCGGGCGCTGGCCTCGAAGAAGGAGCCCCCGGGAACCAGGGTCCTGAGGAAGAGGCCCCCGCCATAGGTGACCACGTCGCCTTTCCCGAACACGTCCCCGTACCAGGGGACATGGGAATAGGCGTCGTAGCTGCCCCGGCCGAACTCGCCGAAGAGGCCCATGGTGGTCTGCCCCAGGTCTCCGCCTGTCTTCCGGGAGACCGCCAGGACCGCTGACAGGCCGTCGACGTCCACGTGGCTGCCCGTCTTGGCCCTGGATGAGAAGCCGCCGACGAAGGCATCGACCCTGATCTTGCCCTGTGTGCCCTCCAGCTCGGCCGCGTCCATGGCGCCCAGGACGGAGCCCAGGCTCTGGTTGGCCGCGACCAGGGCCGCCCCGGCGCCCTGGGCCAGGACCTTGGTGGCGTCGGCGGTGAAGTGGTTGCGGGCCACCAGCGGGGTCCCGGCCTGCCCGGAGTCCAGGAAGACGTCCCAGTAGTAGCGCCTGAGGCCGGCGGTGAAGGCGAAGTCGTCGTGGAGCCCGCCCTGGGCCGAGCCCTTGGAGTCGTAGTGCCGGTTGCCGTCGGCTCCGGCGATGGTCGTCCCGGCCTTGGCCTGGCCGGCCGTCTTGTCCAGGAGGACCACGGTCCCCAGGTCAAGCGGCTTGGTCTGGTAGGGCGAGGTGATGAAGGCCGGCCGGTTGCCGGCCCGGTAGTCCGGGGCGTTGGCGAACCTGGGGCCCGTGGCCAGGTAGGCCTCGTGCTGCGCCATGGGATCGAAGGCCGAGAGGTCCGCGGTCCCGCCGGAGCCCTTGAAGGAAAGGACGACCGCCCCGGGGAGTATGTCCTTCAGGTCGAAGCGCATGAAATCGGCCTGGCCTGGCCGCCCGCTGTCGGGCCTGAAGGTCCCCCCGGTGCTCCAGGAGGCCCCGGAAACGACGTCAAGGCTCCTGACCAGGTAGAAGCTGGCCGGGCCGGCCGGGTTGGCCGAGGAATGGACGCTGGAGCCGGTCCTGAATTCCGACCCAGGCTGGAGAAGGAGTGTTGGGAAGGAGATGTCGTCCGTCGCCGCGGCCATCGTGCCGGTCACGGCCATCGTGGCGGTCTTGCCCTTCTCGACCTCCAGCGTCCCGGAGACGCCGAACCTCAGGGCCCCGGCCTTAGCGTCGCCGGCGGCCCCTTTGGCGAAATCTAGGGCCGCATCCTGCCTGACCGCGAGGTTACCGTCAATCATCACCGAGACGTCCCCGCCGTTCCCGGGAGCCGAGGCGTTCTGGACCGAGATTCCGCCCGAGCCGCTCCCAATCTCAAGGCTGGCCCCGTCCAGGACCACGTCCCCATGGAAGCGGGCAGCTATCTCGCCGCCCTTTCCGCCCTTGCCGCCGGCCCCGGCCACCACAGCGTTGCCGGCGGAATGGTGCGTGCCGTCCAGGCCGCCCGAGCCACCGGTCCCTGATAAAATGGAGACCTTGCGCCCGAAGACAGTCGCGCCGCCCCGGAAATCGGCCTTAATTTCTCCGCCGGCGCCGCCCTTTCCGCCGGCACCGCCCGAACCTCCGGGCGAGGCGGTGGCGGAGCCGTCATGGCCGCTGTCGCCGCCGGCCCCACCCTCGCCGCCTTTTCCGGCATGCAGCCTCGTCTCTCCCGTGATGGCCAGGGTGCCTGGGCCATCGACGGCCAGGACCACCGTCCTGGCCGCGGCCCCGTCTCCTCCCCGGCCGCCATCGCCGCCGGGACCGCCCTGGCCGCCGGCCGGCCGGGCCGTGGCTGGGGAACCCTTATATCTGCCGCCGTTGGCCGTGTCGCCGCCCTTGTCGCCTGCTCCGCCAGCCAGGCCGTCGAGCCCGGCGTTTCCTCCCGATCCCCCTGCGCCGGCCGTCCCACCGTCGACCGATCTGGCCGTCAGGGAATCAAAGGTCCCGGCCTTCCCTGTGAAAGAGACTGGCCCGGCGGCCATTCCGTCGCCGCCGTCGCCGCCCTGGCCGGAAGGCTGCGTCAGCGAGGCGGCTCCCCCGTTGGCGGAAACTGGCGTCACCTGGTTATTGTTGTCGCCCGTCGACCCGGGAACCCCCTGGGCCCCGGTGCCGCCGCCTCCCCCGGGCTGGGCGGCCCCGGCCGTGCCGGCGGCCCCGTCAGTTCCGGCCCGGCCGCCGAAGGAGCCGGCCAGCCCGGCGCCGCCGTCTCCTCCCATTCCGCCGCCGGTGCCCTGGCTCCCATTGCCGCCGATGGTCAGGTCGCCTCCCCCGACTGGCAGGCGTGGGGTACTACCGGGGAAGCCTCCCGCCCCAGCCTGGCCGGCCGACGCGGGGGGCAGGCCCCCGCCAAGGCCGCCAGTTCCGCCCGTGCCGCCGGTCCCGCCTATGCCGCCCTGGCCACCCTGGCCGCCAATGTCCGCGCCGTCCGGTCCCCCGCCGCCTCCCCCGCCGGCGCCGCCACCGCCGCCTCCTCCTCCTCCGCCGGCGCCGCCCCCGCCGCCGCCGCCGGAGCCGCTGGCGGTGGAGTCGATGGCCTCGATGGGCCCGGAATGGGCCGGGCAGGCCCCGAAAAGGGCCAGGGCCAGGATGAGTGCCGGCAAGGTCGCCCGTGCCGTCCTGGTCAGGCTCCCCTGGGCCCGCGTATGGTTATGGTATAGCATCTTGTGTCTCCGTTGGTCCCAAAAGATTTTATATTTTAGGATTTTTATGTATAAATATAACGCAACGCTTTATATGTTGCGTAGTTATTTGACGTTATTTCTAACATCAAACGCATATCCATGGATATTGTCCTCACAAAACCCATGGCCCTGTTTCAAGAGATCGGTCCCTGCCCAGGACCAGCGCCCCGGCTGAGTGCCTGGGTCCAGCCAGCGACCGTCCCCGCCAAGTTCCTGGAAGCCAGATAGGGTGGCCGCGGCCCCTCCATGGGCCCGTAGGCCGTCAGCTTTTTTATCAAACTGCGCCCGCTGGCCAATATGGCCATACCTATGGCCAGATAGTAAGCCAATAAAATTAGCTTGATATCATATATATAAAGTAAGACGCTGTAATTAATTAAAAAATGATAAGTTAAATTTTATTAAAATATACAAATACAAGTAAATTATCTTGCATGGCACTATGTATCAAAATAAAATTATAATTACAACAAATAAAATTTAATTGTCTTAAATATAATTTGTTTGGCAAGTCTAACAATGATAGTTAAAAGAAAAAAAGGCCGGACGATGAGGGGTGACCAATTGCCCGGCGCGGCATTCCAGGAGGGCGCCCGGAGACGTCGGTCTTCGCTGGAGCCACTGGCCATGCCGTCTGGTCCTTGGCGGAACCGTGCGACAGCGAGGCCGTCCCTCGGCCCATTACAGGAACCTGGCCAGCCCAGCGAGGCGGGCGACCTCGTCTTGGGCCATGGGCGACGGGGCCAGGCCCGTCGTGCGCCCTCCGGGGGCCAGGTGGCGATGGCTGGCTTCCTTTCAGATCGAGGCGGCCCCATTCGCCCTCGCAAGATTCACAGGCCAAATCATTGCGGACAGCCCTTAGTTCCCCAAAATACTCTCCGATCGTCGCCGGACATGGAGGCAATGATCCTTGTTTTTTTCTTGGCAAAGATAGCATATTGCTATGTATTATTATTATTATTTATGTATAGTTATATAAAATATAAAATAATGATTATATGAATATAAAAATAGCCAAGATGGTCAAAAATCAAAATATATGGATCGGGCACAAAAAAAGGGCCCGGCCCAGCACGACGGCTGGGCCGGGCCCCAAGGGGGGCAAGGTTTGGTCAGAAGTTGAGGCTGAAGGCGGCGCTGCCGCCCACGCCTTCCTGCCTCCCGGTAAGGCCGAAGACCTCGGTGTTGATGGAAAAGTTCCTTGAGCCTGTGGGCATGATGTTGAGGCCTATCTCCCCAAAGCCGCTGGTGCCCTTGATCTTGGGCGGATCGGAAATGGGATCGCCGGCATATCTGCCGGTAATCTTCCCGTCGAACTCATGCTCGGCCGCCGCCCCCACGTAGAACTGGACCGTGCCGCCGGCGATGGAGCGGTTCAGGCGGGCGCCCAGCCGGGCCCGGGAGGAATCCACGGCGTCCAGCTCCACCTTGTCGCCGAAGCCAGTGGTGAACTCGTCCTTGTGGGTACGGGTCCAGAAATACCGGCCGTAGCCCTCCAGGCTGGTCAGATCGCCGAGGTCGAACTTCTGGCCCAGGCCCAGGTGTGCCCCGTAGTAGCTGTTGTTGGTCTCGTAGGAGTGGACCCCGGGGTTCTGGATCCAGGGATCCCTGGTCAGCGAGTAGTCGTTGTGGATGCCGCCGCCGCGCACCGAGGCCTCGATGAAGGTGTTCTGGCTGAAGAGGGTCCTGAAGAAGAAGCCGCCCCCGTAGGTGTTGACGTTGCCGTCGCCCATGACGTCGCCGTACCTGGCGATGCTGGCGAACGTGTCGTAGTTGCCGTGCCCGAACTCGCCGAAGAGGCCCAGGGTCGTTTCGCCCAGGTCGTGCCCGGTCTTCTTAGAGACCGTCAGGGCCGCGGATACGCTGTCGACGTCCACGTGGCTGCCGGTCTTGGCCCTGACCGTGCCGCCCCCGACGTAGGCCCCAACGTGGACTTGGTCAACCGGGCCAAACATTTCCACCTTGTCGAAGGCCCCCAGGGTCGCGTTCAGGTTCTGGTTGACGGCCACCAGGGCCGCCCCGGCGCTCTGGGAGAAGATCCTGGTCGCGTCGGCCGTGAAGTAGTTGTGGGCCATCAGCGGATTTTCGGTCTGCGCTTCGTCAACGTAGACGTCCCAGTAGTAGCGCCTGAGGCCGGCGGTGAAGGCGAAGTCGTCGTAGAGCTCGCCATGGGCTGAGCCCTTGCTGTTATAGTGTTCGTTTCCGTCAGT
>JAISEK010000117.1 GCA_031264145.1 Deltaproteobacteria bacterium | reverse complement strand
GCCAGCCTCTTGTTGACGTGCAGACCGCCGTTGACTTAATCGGTTCCACAAAAACAACGACCGGGCTTAAAGTAATTTGCGTACGCGATGACACTGAATACAAACTTGCCAGAAAGGTTACGGATGAAGAGTTTGAAACTATCTCAATCGTTAAAATACCGCCTTTCGAAGCGTGGAATTACAAAATCACGCCGGTATAAGTTGTCCATGTTATTATTTCACAAATCCTAAGCGGTGAATGGCCCAAGATCAAGGGGATTCAAGGCCTCGAAGCTGTCATCGTCCACGTGGCCGACGTTTTTGGGCTCTTCCATGGTGTGCTTCCCGTCGTAGAATGTCATTGCCGTGTTATCGGAGCAGAGGAGGCAGGCTAAAAGGCGGCGTGACGTATGCGTTCTCCCGCTTGCGTTGGGATTTCGAAAAGGACCGAAAACTCTTGACTTAATGCCAGGACGTATCGTAATATCCAAAAAAGACGCCGATTTGTCCCGCATGTCCTGTCGCCGGCGACACTTCTGGCCTGACGACCACCTGGCCGCGCGCCGGTCGCCTTGGGTCCTGGGACCGCCAGACTTTTTCCCGCGCCAACCAATGGGTCCACATGGTCCACAAATTATGCCGATTCATCCAGCTGGGCGAGATACTGAAGGCTTTGGCCCACCCGGTCAGGCTGTGCGTCATCAACCGGCTCCTGGCCATGGGACCATCCAGCGCGGCCGCGTTGAGGCATTGCCTGCGCCAGCCGCAGTCATCCGTCACCCGGCACCTCCAGAGGCTCCTCGAGACCGGCCTGATACGCTCGGAGTTCCGGGGCCAGGAAAGGCTCTACTCCATTTCCGGCGATTTCAGCAGGGATTTCCTGGAAGCCGTCTTTGACTATGACGACAAGAGAAAACTGGCCAACATAGCCCAAAGACACAATATCATTTAGGCGTGGGAAACCCCTTGATCCTGGGGGCCCTTTCGCGGAGAGGCGTTTTTTGGGGCCCCGGGACATCCCTATTCGGTCCTATGACCGCATCCCCGCCTCGGGACGGGGGTCTTTTTTTGCCCCCGCGGCGACACTGTCCCTCCGCCAAGGCCCCATCCAGCACCAGAGGAAAACGTTGGACCAAAGGACCGCCAGAGACAAGGGCCCCGGACCCGTCGATCCGGGCCGGGGGAACGGGGAATCGCCCGAGGCCGACGCCAAGGGGACGGGCCTGTCCTTCCTGGAGCACCTGGCCGAGCTCCGGCGCCGCCTGATCGCCTGCCTGGCCGTGGTGGCCGCCCTGACGGCGCTGGCCTGGAACTTCGCCGGGCCCATCCTGGATCTGGTCATGAGGCCGGTCTTGAGGCTCCTGCCCCGGGAGGCCGGCCTGGTCTACACGGGCCTGCCCGACGCCTTCTCGGTCACCTTCAGGGTCAGCCTCTGGGCCGGGGTCATCCTGGCCGCCCCCTTCTGCCTCTTCCAGCTCTGGGCCTTCGTGGCCCCGGGCCTCAGGCCAGGGGAAAGGGCCAGGGTCCCGGCCCTGGCCCTTCTGGCCACGGTCCTTTTCCTGTGCGGGGTGGCCTTCGCCTACTTCCTGGCCTTCCCCATAACCTTCGGCTTCTTCCTGGGCTTCTCCTCCCAGTCCCTGCAGCCCCTTCTGGCCGTGGACCGCTACATGTCCCTGGTCATGGGCCTGGCCCTGGCCTTCGCCCTGTCCTTCCAGCTCCCGCTGGTCCTGACCTTCCTGGCCCGCCTGGGGCTCGTCTCCCCGGGGTTCCTGCGGGCGAGGCGCCCCTACGCCATCGTGGCCATCTTCGTCCTGGCCGCCGTGCTCACCCCCCCCGACGTGGTCAGCCAGATACTCCTGGCCGCCGCCCTCCTTGTCCTCTACGAGCTGAGCATCCTCATGGTCAGCCGCCAGGCCAGGGCCCTGGCCATGGCCGAGGCGTCCAGGGATCCCGGCTAGGCCACACGGGGCCGGCCACGGACATGGTAAGGGCCCTCCCACTGGCCGAATGGCGGGGGGAGGGCCCTCTTCTTGGGGCCGGCCCCGGGAGGGGGCCGGGAATCCTACTCGAACGAGGCCAGGACGGCGGCCGCCCCGGCCTGGGCCACCTCGGTGTCGTTGGCGACCGAGCTCCCTGAGACGCCGATGGCCCCGATGATGGTCCCATCCTTGTCCTTTATGAGCTCGCCCCCGCCGAAGATGACCATGCCGTCGTTGGTGACCTCAATGCCGTAAAGCTCCTGCCCCGGGACGGCGGCGTCGTGGAGCGTCCCGGTGGACATGTTGAGGCCCCTGGCCGACTTGGCCTTCTTGACGGAAATGTCGATGCTGGCCAGGAAGGCCCCGTCCATGCGGGAGAAGGCCTTGAGGTTGCCGCCGGCGTCGACGATGGCGATGTCCATCAGCGTTCCCTGCTCCCTGGCCTTGGCCAGCCCGGCGTCGATGGCGATCCGGGCCTGTTCCAGGGTGATGTCGCCGGGAAGGAAGAGCCCCTTGCCGGGGGCGTCCTGGGCCGCCGCGACCGAGGCCGAAAGGACCAGGGCGGCCAGAAGGGCCAAACAAATGTTCTTCATGAAATTCTCCTCCGCGGAAAAAAATTCAAGATCCTCAAAAAAAGAATCCTAGACCATGTTTAGCCTTGCCAGAGAGAAAAACGAGGTTTAGGGTCACGGGCTTTGGGGAAGGCAATCCCTAATATTTTCTTTATGATATCATGATAGCAAATTTGACGGCCGCACTCAAGGCCCAGGCGACCCCGCGCCGTCCATGGGGGCCCTTCACAGCCGGCCAATGTCAACAACTTAAGGCAGTCTCCACACCTAATATGATAAACAAAACGTATTTCTCCTCAGTAAACAGGCCGTGAACGTATGCCTTTTTCTTATCTGATGGCAGGGCACCCTTAAGTTGTTGACATTGCACTGCCGGCGGCGTGGCGACGGCTCAGAAAGGCAGCCTGGCACCCTGTCCGGCTGGCCCGCCGGTGGCCCCCTCTGCCCGCCAGCCCGGCATCCGGCCATTTCCCCCGAGACCCGCTTCCTGGTAAAATATCGCATCGCCCGCCCCTGGCCACCCTGGCCGTGGGGCCGGCCCGGCCTCCTTGTCCCCGCGATCCCGCCCACCCCAAGGAGCCTGGTTTTCCTTCCCGTCCCCCTTGGGCCGGGGCCCTGCTGGCTGATCCATGCTTGACTCCCTCGGAAGGACCATAGACTACGCCCGCATCTCGGTCACCGACCGCTGCAACCTGCGCTGCGTCTACTGTCTCGGGGAACAGGGTGACCCCGGGCCGGCCGGAGGCTCCCTGGACTTCGACGACATCCTGCGGCTGGCCAGGGTCCTGGCCGGCCTGGGCGTCGTCAAGTTCAAGGTCACCGGGGGCGAGCCGACCCTGCGGGGGGATCTGGCCGAGATCGTCAGGGCCCTCAAGGCGACCCCGGGGGTGGCCAACGTCACCCTCACCACCAACGGGCTTCTCCTGGATGGCCAGGCCCAGGACCTGGCCCTGGCCGGGCTGGACGCGGTCAACGTTAGCCTCGACTCCCTCGATCCCCACGCCTACCGCCGCCTGAGCGGGGCCGACGCCCTTGGCCGGGCCCTGGCCGGCCTGGCCGCCGCCAGGGAGGCGGGCATCCCGTCCATAAAGGTCAACTGCGTCCCCCTGGCCCAGACGACGCCCGGGGACCTGCTGGCCCTGGCCGGGCTGGCCAGGGAACACGAGACCCATGTCCGCTTCATCGAGCTCATGCCCATAGGGCCGGGGGCCCTTTTGCCGCCGCCGAGGGGCAACGACGCGATCCTGAGGCTCCTTGAGGCCAGCCTCGGGCCGATGGCCCCGTCCGGCCGGGCCCTGGGCAACGGCCCGGCCTCCTATTTCTCCGTCCGGGGCTTCAAGGGCCGGATCGGCTTCATCAGCGCCCTGGGCTCCTGCTTCTGCGCCCTCTGCAACCGGGTAAGGATCACCTCCGACGGCTTCCTCAAGACCTGCCTCCACATGGACGGGGGCATCCCCCTCCCGCTCTCGGACGAGGGGCTTCTCCGGTCGGCCATCCTGGAGGCGGTCAGGCGCAAGCCCGAGCGGCACCTTTTCGGGACCGGGCCCGGCTGCGCCGACGGGCGGACCATGGCGCGCATCGGCGGCTGAGAGAGGTTCACTGCACATGGACAGACAGAAAGAGGGCCGCATAGTGGCCGTCTGCCTCTCCGAGGGGAAGGGCACCCCCAAGGCCCCGGTGGCCGAGGGCCGCCTGGTGGCCGACCATGGCCTGGAGGGGGACGCCCACGCCGGCAGGTGGCACCGCCAGGTGAGCCTCCTGGACCACGGCCAGGTCCTGGACTTCAACCGGCGGGGGGCCGGGGTCGGCCACGGCGACTTCGGGGAGAACATCCTGGTGAGCGGCCTGGACCTCAAGGACATCCCCGTCGGCACCAGGCTGAGGATTGGGGGGGCCATCCTGGAGGTGACCCAGATCGGCAAGGAGTGCCACTCCCACTGCCAGATCTTCGCCCGGGTCGGCGACTGCATCATGCCCCGGGAGGGCATCTTCGCCAAGGTCCTCTCCGGCGGCCCCGTCAGGGCCGGCGACGCCATCGAGGTCCAGTAGGCCCGCCCCGGGGGGGCCGGGCTGGGCCCCACTGGGCGGCCCTCGCCCTGGACCTCCCAGGGCCGGCCTCCCTCCCCCGGATCGCCCTGGCCCGATGCTTTTCCGGCGTCCCCGCGGCCTTGCCCTTGCCCAGGCCCCCATTGGTGGCCGGCTTGGCCGATGCCCCCCACCCGTCCCCCGCCAAACCCCCTGGGGCGTGAAACGCCGTTCACGCCATCGCCCCCCGTCCCCTCGCCGGGCCCTGTCACCCAGGCAGGCTTCGTCCGTGAAATAAGTTTCACATCTTAAAATACTAGCTAAAAATCTATAAAATTTACATATTTATATTTTTGTTTTGTATTATTTACTTATAGCATCTAGAAATACTAAAAAATAACTATTATCTATTAAACAGAGTAATATTATTTTTTATAAGGATAATTTTTTATTTTTAACCGCCATATATCTGGCATTTGCCTCCTGTCCCTACTGCGCAGCGTATTTCACATGTGTAAGATCCCGGCCTCGGGCCGGGTCACGCCGGGCGCGGCCAAAACGTGATCATGTTCGCGCGCCTTGGCCCTTCAGATTACAACACGCCATGACATCTATCCATTTCCCGACAAGGCCTGCTGCGTCCGGCCCCGCCGACCGGCCAGGGGGCCCAATGCCGCCCCCCGCTGTGAAGCCGGCTTCCCATGGAGGAGCCCCTGGAGAACCATTCCCGACATAACATATCGATATAATTATATAAATACTCTTGGCACGGTCCTTGCTTTTGTAAATCCCCAGAATTTGGACTGGAGGTTGGACCATGAGCAACAGGGCCTACGACGAGCTGAACCTGAAAAGGGGCGCCACCGAGATTGAGATAAGGGCCGCCTTTCGGAGACTGGCCAAGGAATCCCATCCCGACACCTCGGCGGAGGGCCAGCAAGGGGCGGACAAGTTCAGGCGGGCCTACGGCGCCTACAGGGAGCTCATGGCCAGGATGGGGGCGAAAAGGCCCAGGGACGTCGCCCCCCCCGACGCCCCCGAGTCGCCCACGGCCTTCGTCTTCGACGGCCAGAGGAAGGCCGGGCTGGACGTCTACGTCGATTTGGCCCTGGTCAGGCCCGACGCGGCCGACTTCCGGCTGGTCCTGCCCTGGACCGCCCACGAGGCCTGCCCCCGCTGCCTGGGGCGCGGCCAGACCCTGGGCCGCCTGGGCCCCGACAGCAGCCTCTACCGCCCGCAGCCCTGCCCCAGGTGCCAGGGACGGGGCTCCCTGGAGAACCCGAGCCACCTCTCGGTCACGGTCACGGCCGAGATGGCCCAGAGGGGCAGGTTCAGGCTCCGCGGGGCCGGCGGCTACCTGCCGAGCCAGGCCAGGAGGGGCGACCTCATAGTCAGCCTCAGGTTCGTCGACGGCCTGCCCAAGGGGCACTGAGGCCCGGCGGCCTGGGGATCCCGGCAACAGCCAGCGAAAGGAGGCGCCTATGGGAGACTGCGACCAGGGGCCACGGGGGCCGTCCCCCAAGTCCCCTCGGTCAAGCTAAAGCACAAAAAAGGTTCACCGATGGTTAGAGGGCCGCATGGCCCTCTAACATTTTGCGGGCGGCGACGCGGCCGGCCCGCCGGCCCCGTAAGTCACTTCCATAGGCCCTATTAAATCAGTAATAGCCAGCCAGCACGTATGTTTGACTTTTCATATTTCCTAACAGACCATATTTTTGGAATATGCCAGACCCAAGTAATAATATAAGCCTGCCCTCAAAGGATAAATTATAAATAATAGTCGGCTGTTAACTTTTTCTAGCCAACTAGGATCAAGTGTGCTACAATTTGTCCGTTTGATGGTCCTGGGGCCCCCCGCGGACGGCCCGGGGAACGTAATCTGGTTGGCCTGGGGCCCAGCCAAGTATTGGCAATCAATGGGCCGGGACAAGAAAGACTTGTGGCCGCCCTAGGTTGGACGATCGTCGAAATAACTTGATTTCTTGACGGATTTCCTTTAGGATCGCCCTCACGAGCTAACCATGACCACTGTCCTTCCAAGACTCGCCCTGGCATTGGCGGCCCTGCTGATGGTCCCCTTGTCCTGTCGTCCCATCGACGGGACCGGCGTCGTCTCCCCCTCGGAGTTCCTGTCGTCGCTCAGGGCCCTGGGCCAGCCAGGCGAGGCCAAGACCGAGTTCATCCTCCCCAGGACCGTCACCCTGTGCGGCGAGACGCTGCCCCTGGATCGCCCGTCCGTGCGCGAGCGCCTGGAGGCCGAGTTCCAGCTGGCCGCCAACCACAGGGCCCAGGTCGAGCTCTGGCGCCGAAGGGCCAAGCGCTTCTTCCCCCTGATCGAGGCCGCCCTCCGCCAGGCCGGGCTGCCGGACGACCTGAAGTATCTGGCCGTGGCCGAGAGCGACCTGCGGCCGACCGTCTCCTCGCCGGCCGGGGCCACGGGCCTGTGGCAGTTCATGCCGGCCACGGCCAGGCATTTCGGCCTGACGGTCAACAAGGACCTGGACCTCAGGATGCTGCCCGAGCCGCTCCTGGCCATCGGCATCAAGTACCTTTCCTCCCTCCGCTCCCAGTTCGGGAGCTGGTCGCTGGCCATGGCCGCCTACAACAGCGGCGAGGCCAGGGTGGCCAGGGCCCTGGCCCGCGAGCCGGCCGGGGCCGACTATTTCCAGCTGAGCCTCCCGAGGGAGACCGAGCGCTACGTCTACAGGATAGCGGCCATCAAGATGGTCATGGAGAACGCCGGCCAGTACGGCTTTTCCGACTCCCCTCCCCCGGCCCTTTACCGGCCGGTCGAGTTCGCCGAGGCCAGCCTGTCCTTCCCCTCCCCCGTCTCCTGGGCCGCCCTGGCCAGGGAGCTGGGCTGCGACTACAAGACGCTTAGGCTCCTGAACCCCCACCTGGGCGGCCTGGCCGTGCTCGCGGGTGGCCCCTTCGCCCTCAGGCTGCCTCCCGGGACGAAAGCTCCCCCGTCAATTGGCACGTAGCTTGCAATGAATTTAGTCGACGGCCTCCGCCCCCACGCTGCCTGGCCGCCGATGGTGCCCTTTTCGAGAGCCTTTCGTTCCCCAGCCGCGCCCCCTGGCGGGCCGGCCGCCTCACACGCCTTATCGGAGGGTGGCCAAATGGCAACAGACCTGACCATCAGCAAGGATCTTCCCAAGAACCGCGTCAGCTTGTCCTGCAGCTATGCCCCGCAGTGCCTCTGGTACGAGTCGCCCACGACCTCCAGCTCGGCCTGCGCCAACCGCAATTCCCTGGTCTGCCAGAAACACTGCGAGGAAGTTTTTGGCCACGGGGAAAGCCCCAAGGCCAAGGTCGCCAACTAGCCCGGCCCCCTTGCGCCGATTTCTCCTTGGGAGCCGCGCGGTTGGCCGCGTCGCCCCGGGCAGGGCCGCCCGTCGGCCGGCCTGGGGGCCAAAACGCCTCTCTCGCCTGGATCGGCCCCCGATCGGGCGTTAGCCGTTCCGGCCCGAAACCCCATCCTGGTGGGGTTTCGTCATTTCCGGCCCGCCCCTTCCCGGGGCCCCCCTGTCCCGGCCGGGTCACCCCGGCCGTCCCCCCAACAGCCCAGGAGGCCCGGCATGAGCCCAGACATCTATCGGGGGCCGCTCCCCGAGGACTTCAGGATCCTCTTCGTCGATTTCGACGGCACCCTCAAGCCGGCCGGGGGGGAGGTCTCCCAGGCCGACATCCGGGCCCTGGCCGAGCTGGGCCGCCGGGGCGTCGCCCGGGTGGTGGCCACCGGGCGGGGACTCTTTTCCTTCCAGAGGGACTTTCCCCCCGGCCTCGAGCTGGACCACCTGATATTCTCCTCCGGCCTGGGCCTCTGCCCCTGGGGCCCAGGGGGCCCCGGCCCCCTGTCCCATGGTCGCGGCTTCGACGACGAGTCGAGGGACCGGGCCCTGGCGGCCTGCCTCGAGATCGGGCGGGGCTTCTACGCCTTCGAGCCGCCGCCTTCCTGCCACCGCCACCTCTTCCAAGACCCGGAGGGCTTTCCCCCGACCCAGGGCTACCTGGACCGCCTGCGCTCCTACGCCGACTTCGCCACCCCCTTCCGGATGGGCCAGGACCCCGGCCCGCGCTCCGAGTTCCTCATCACCGCCCCCGTCGCCGACATGCCCGCCGTCAGGGCCAGGTTCGAGGCCCTCTGCCCCGGCCTCTCCCTGCTGTGCTCCTCCTCGCCCTTCGGCGACCGGTCCATGTGGCTGGAGATCTTCCCCCCTGGGATCAACAAGGGCCAGGCCGCGGCCTCCCTCTCCGAGGGCCTGGGCCTCTCGGCCGGGCAGGCCGTGGCCCTGGGGAACGACTACAACGACCTGGACCTCCTGGCCTGGGCCGGCCTGGGCCTGGTGACCGCCAACGGCCCCGAGGACCTCAGGCGCCGCTTCCACGTAGCCCCGTCCGTCGACGAGGCTCCCCTGGCCTGGCTTCTGGGCCGGCTGGCCGACCAGGGGACGCCATGAGGCCCGAGACGCCGCTCTTCATCTACGAGATCCGGGCCCCTGGGCCAACGGGGCTGTGGGAACTGGAATGCCTTCCTCCGTCCGTCTGCCTGGGCCCTCTCCTGGCCGGTTACCTCCTGGGCCTCCACGTCGAGGCCGACTTCGCCTTCCTGTTCTTCGACCGCCGGGTGGACCTCGACGGCCTGCTGGCCAGCCATCCGGACCTGAGCCTCCAGGAGGTCCACGAGATGCGCTACGACCAGTGGCAGGACGGGGCCTGGAGCCCGCCCATCTCCCTGGGGCCCCTGCTGGTGCTGCCCTGCCACGACGGGGAGGCCCCCCCGGAGCCCTCCCTGCCCCGGCCCCTGGGGGCCCTCCCGCCTCTCCTGATCGACCCGGGCCTGGCCTTCGGCTTCGGCGGCCACCCCACCACCAGGGCCTGCCTGGAGTTCCTCCTGCGGCTCTACCTGCCGGGGACCACCAGCGCCCCGGCCCCCGAGACGGCCCTGGACCTGGGCTGCGGCACCGGCATCCTGGCCCTGGCCGCCGCCAGGCTGGGGGCCAGGGAGGTCCTGGGCCTTGACCACTCCCACCTGGCCGCGGAGCAGGCCGCCAGGAACGTGGCCCTCAACTCCCTTTCCGAGCCCATCGCCATACTGAGGGCCATGGCCCAGGACTACGCCACGTTCCCGGCCAGGCTGGTCATGGCCAACATCCCCCTCTTCGTCCTCGACGACCTGATCCGCCTCGACGCCTTCCTCGACCGCGACTATCTGGTGATCTCGGGCCTCCTCCCGGAGGAGGGCGAGGCCTTCCTTTCCCGGCTCTCCCGAAGGACGCCCCACAGGATCCTGGATTCCCGCCGATCCGACCGCTGGATGAGCTACCTGATCGAGCCCCGGTAGGCCTCCCCCTCCCTTGGCCGCCCGCGCCCCCAGGGACTGGGCGGACCCCCCACGGCCGGCAGCCCGACGCGGCCGCCTTCCCGGCCAGACTGGCCATCATGGCCCAATGTCGACTGACCAGGCGATTTCAGCCCAATGCCAGAAAATCTCGATGTCCCGCCCTCGGACATGAAGATAGGGTATTCGTCCATGGCCCGCGAACCGGGGGGCAAGGCGTCTGGTTTTTTGTGAAGGGTACCGGGACGGCGCCGAGATTGCCCCAAGCCGTTGACCTTTGGCCTATCACGCGACCCAAGAGGGCCAGGCCGTGGCAAGCTTTCTGGCTTTGTTGAGGCCGACGAGACGCTCATCGTCGGTTCCAAAGAAGGCATCCGTGTCCGGCAGGCTGTCCCAGAGATATCGCGGCAACTGCTGTCGAAGTGGAAGGACAGAAACCTGGCCGCATTAGGAGCGGGATTTAGTGAAACAGCAGGAGCCGATGAATTTCTTCCTTTTTTTAAAATAATTGTCATTTAGGAAGTCAGATTATAATTGATTATTGCTAAGATATCTAATAGTCATTTATACAATATTTGTAGTAATTTTAATACATTTTTCGTGCAATTACTTGTCGATATTCTGGCCCCACTCTCTGGCATCTTTGAGTAATTGATCAATATATATACGATTGAAGATATAATCACTAATGAAGGAATTTTGCTATATGAACGTAATTGATGAAGCCAAGAAATGGCTTGGCAAGGCTGATGATGATCTACAGGCGGTACCCCATGGCCACATGTAGGCGCGTCCAAGGCGGGGCGCTATCTCATGGTAAGGGGATGTTGCGGTGCCGTCAAAATTCGATCTGCCTGGATTTTATAAAAAATAGAGGGTCTTTCCCTTCAAGTTGTGCTATCATTTTCACACCAACAATCGGAGGTTTTTTTTGGCAAACAAAAAAGATAAGCTAAAAAAGGGGCCGGCTTTGACGGAGGAGACCAGAGATCAGATTGAACGCGGCCTCCTTTCGCCCCTGGCCGACCCGGTCGTGACGGAACTGTACAAGAATCTTGAGGTTGGCGGGAAAGCCGCCCAGGATTTCATTTCCGCCGTTCTCGGCGAGTGCGGGCTTGAATTC
>JAISEK010000116.1 GCA_031264145.1 Deltaproteobacteria bacterium | reverse complement strand
TTCCGGAATTACTGGATGGAATCCGGGTCCAACACCCTCATCAGGGAGATGCTGAGGGACAAGGGACTCACCGTCGACCAGTTCAGGAATTTCCCGGTGGATGAGGATTTCGCCAGTTCCCCGGGTGAAATAGAGGAAACCCCGGCCCACGGGTTCCTTTACCAGGCCGGCTATCTTACCCTTCGAAAAAATACCGAATCGTCCTACGCGCTCGACTATCCCAACTTTGAGGTGCTGTCGTCCATGTCCAGGCTGTTCATCGACAACCTCTTCCCCTCGACGCTCGATGCCGGCCAGGCCTCCATAAGGCTGGAGGAACACGTCGCCGATGGGGACGTCGCGGCGATAGTGGGCGATTTCAAGCGCCTTTATTCCAGGATCGCCTATGACGATCATGCGGCCGCCAAGCGTCTTTCCATGTTCATCGCCATTTCCAGGGACCAGCGGGCCGAATTGACCCGTCTTTTGGAATCAAGTTTTGAAAGCTATGCCATCATGGAGAAAACCGATCAAATCATGGAGGCTGTCAGCGGTAACGACTATGAGCGGGCGTTCTCGATCATGGACTCGTTTTTTTCAGGCGGGGGCCACGGGAAGGAAATCCGCCTCAAGTTTAGCGAGAGCTTCTATCGGGCGAATCTGCATTCTTTCCTTCTGGGCGCCGGCCTGAAAGCCATCCCGGAGATCCACTCCAGCCAGGGCCGCGGCGATCTGGTCGTGGAGCATGGCGGCAAAACATACGTCATTGAGATGAAGGTCGTGGACAAGGCCTCCGAGGCCGAGTCCGCCGCCAAAAGAGGCATGAAACAGATTGTCGACACCGGCTACGCCGACTCCTACGACGACCCAATTCTCATGTCATTGGCCGTGGCCGAGGACATAAGAAACATCGCTGCCTGCGTCTTCGTCAAGAACGGAAGACGTGGGAGGCTTGAGCTCGGAACTCCTTCAAAGGAACATTCAAGGAACAATTCTGTATTGCCCAACAAAGCAAAACCTCACTCGGCTCACGTGAGGAAGAAGAAAATGTGAGCCCAGACAGTGAACCATCTCTCTTTGACTATCTTGCCATTATTTTTAAAAAATAATTGCAATTTAGTTTTAAAATTTATAATATAATGCTAAATTTTATCTATAAAGTTAACCTAACTATTCAATTCATATCACTTTAGCAATAAATTGCTCTAATTATAAAATAGTTATTATTATTTAATAGTTAATACATCTGCGCGGCTCTCAGCATACTTTGTCGCATTCTTGAGGAATAATGTTTCAAACCCCCTGGAGATTCTTCGAGTCTCCAGGCATTTTCCACAGGGAAACGGCCATTTCTCCTTTTGTCTTGAGGGTCTAGGGAGAATATTCAACCTCAGATTATGATACCCAATGCCTAAAAGATCTGCCATGTCTTGTTGCAAGTACTCAAAGCTTATCGCTGGCGCATTTGGTAAATCATTCAGGTCTTCAGTATAGTGTATGGCGACTCATCCGGGTATAATTCGCTTGAATACCTGGAATTAAAACTCATTTGATTTTGTAAATGTCGAGGATTGACTTATTTGCTAATAGGTATTTTTAAACCCAAGACTAGACTATGGTGACAGTTGACATGTGTCTTGCTAAGTTGAAACAGAACATACATGCGATAGGATACTTGTTTTTTGCCTTGTGAAAAGGAATATAAACGCAAATTACAACTATGATTGCCTGGACGCCCGCACTTACCTGTCCGCAGGATTGGTTCCTCATGGGGATAGATTTCTTCTGGCACGTAGGGTACTGTCACAGTTCATCGCCATCGAACAGTTATGACCGTGTAAAAACACTCTAAAGCCTAAAACGACCAGACTTGATACCCGTTATCAAGGCTTTATTTTAGCAGATCAAAATAAGCAGGCTTTTCTACATCAGCATCAACAGTGCTTTGGCCACAGTAAATAAATTGTTGAGCTATTATGTTATCTAACGTACATCATCCAAGAAATGAATTCCTTCCTTGATGCTGACTATCAGACGGGAAGGAGTATCTATTGCTGACCAGACCCATGTTTCCCCGTATCCCCGTTCGAGTTCTTTTTTGTTAGCAGTCGTTTCTTTTTGACAAAAGACCACAACTCATCAAGCTGAACCTCATTCATTTGGAGCGAGGTCATCAAACCCCGGAAGATCTCTTGGCAGTTTTCGCCTACTTTGATGATCACCTTGTTTACTGTCGCCTTGTTGATGCCGAGCAGGCGAGACGTCGCCCTGACGCTCACGCCTTTCGCGGCGTGATGGATAACCTGATATACTTGGTCGGCTGACAGGTGAGCCCCAAACAGAGGTGTGTTCTGGGTCGAGGCAAAGCGTTTTCCGCAAGTCCGGCAGTAGAGGAGAACCTTGTCATGGTTCTTTCCATACTTACCGCGAGTGGCGATGTTATTTCCACCGGCTTTCCCGTAATCCACGCAGTCCTTGTTCGGGCAAGATGCCTGTCTGATCCCAGTCATGGGTAACCTCCACAGGGTCTGAGTAGAATTCTAGCCCTGTGAAAAGGTTATGTCAACTAAACCAGCCCATCGGCAACGGTTTGCCCAGGGAATGCGGCCGACAAAACTGTCGCCACACGCAAGCCCATATTTGCGGGGTTATAAAGCCTCAGCCTGCCTCGCGATAGTATTCTCGGCGGCGTTTCGGCCTGCAGGTTTCGTCAAGAAAGGCGTGCTGTCCTTCTTATAATCAATTATGTGCTACGGGAGCTGCTCCCTGCCCAGGATCCCATGTTTCTCTTTGATTCCTCGCGGCACTTTCTACAGTCTCCAGCGTGGAAGCGTCGACAACGTTCCCAGCCATGCGGGGAATCTTGTTGGCAGGCATGATTTCTTGGACGATGGCCAATACCGCATTTTCCCGTGTCGCCGCCCCAACGCATGGGCTCCCGCTGCCTCCTGATCCCAGGCCACCCGCACGCCCCCAGAGCCGGACCCATTTTCCCCGACCATGGCCTTCATCTTCTTTCGTCCAGTTCGCGCCCCCCGGCAATTATGCTATAATTTTGCCGCCTGATTAATAACCTTTGGTGGACCCGTCAAAGACGCTTCCCCTGGCGTACCACTGGCCGAGGCCACCCGGCCCCAGGGCCCGCCTGCGGTCGCCAGGGGGCGGCGGGTCCTGTCCAGCGGCCTGGGGGCCAGTCCCAGATCCCAATGACCGGCCCCTGGTCTTTTCCCGAGCCCGGGGAACATGAGGCAGTGTCCGCCACTGGCCGACATGTGCCCAGGGTGCATGGCAACCGGTCGGGCCCCTGGGCGCTGCCGACTCCTTGCCCGGTCCCCGACCGTGCCCAGTCGTTTCGCCTGGCGACAGTCTGGGACAAGACCAGCCTTGTTTTGCAATTAGCATATATTTTTAGATACGCATATCATCTTGCCTTCAGACCGTCTGTATTCCAGGGCCGCCCGTCATCAAGTTGACTCGTCCGCCCAGCGGTGCTTTCATCCGGCCCCCCGGCCAGGGCATTCATGCGCCGCTCCCCCGCCGAAAGGAACAAGCCGTGGAGATCCCAGCGGAGACCCAGCCAGACGACAGTGACCAGTTCCCCAGGGCCAGGCTTGGCGTCCTCCAGAAAAGGGTCATCGACCTGACTTACCGGAACCCCCTCCTCAACACCGTGCTCAACCCCCGCTCGGCCTCGATACTGCGGGTGGTCGACGAGATGCCCCAGGTCCTGGCCTTCAAGCTCTCGCAGGGCAAGGCCATGGCCTTCATCCCCCTGCCGCCCCTGGGAGACGACGACCCCAAGGACGAGCGGACTGCCAGGTTCGCGTCCTACCTGAACGCCTTCAAGGCCGAGGACGAGGACTACCTGGCCTTCGTTGCCGGCCAGCGCGACGGGGCCCAGGCCAGCCAGGCCGAGCTCCAGGACAACGAGCGCAGGCTCAAGGACAAGGTCCGGGCCGCCGTGGGCCTGCCGCCCCGGCAGAGCCGGGGCGCGGTGACCCTGGAGCAGCACGCCCGGGACCACGGCCTGGACCCCGGCTACGAGCTGCCGGAGTCGAGGGAGGACATGGCGCCCCGCCACGCGGACGACAAGATCCAGACCCTCCTGCTGCCTCCGGAGCTGGACCGCCGCCTGGCCACCCTGATGACCAGGTGCCGGACCTGGGAGGAGGAGACCGGCATCAACGTCTTCCATGCCGCCTTCGGCTTTCTGTCCTGGTCCGATCCCAGGGACGGTGGCCGCCTGGCCTTCTCCCCCATCCTTCTCCTCCCCGTCAGGCTGGAGCGCCTCAGGGGGCCGGGCGGGGCCAGGTTCCAGGTCCGGGCCGTGGGGGACGACCTCGCCCTGAATTTCGCCCTGGCCGAGAAGCTGCGGATGGAATTCTCGCTGGAGCTGCCAGATTTCGATCCCGCCGGCAAGGTGGAGGACTATTTCCGCGACGTGGGCCTGGCCCTGAGGGGCAGGGAGGGCTGGGGCGTCTCCCGGCAGGTGGTCTTCGGGGTCTTCCCCTCGGCCAATATGGCCATATACCGCGATCTGTCCCCGGACAAGCCCTGGTACTCCCAGAACCCGGTCATCTCGGATCTCCTGTGCGGCTCCAAGCCGCCGGGGGCCTCCCCGGGGATGGCCGGGCAGTCGGCCGGGATGCCCGCGGACCAGGCCGAGCCGGCGACCGGGGCCGACGACCCCAGGGTGGAGTCCCTGGTCCAGCCCCTGGTCCTTCCCGCCGACTCCTCCCAGGTGCTGACGGTCTACGAGGCCCTCTCGGGGAAGAACATGGCCCTGGAGGGCCCCCCAGGCACCGGCAAGTCCCAGACCATCGTCAACGTCATCGCCTCGGCCCTGAAAAAGGGCCTCAAGGTCCTCTTCGTGGCCGAGAAGCTGGCCGCCCTGGAGGTGGTCAGGTCAAGGCTGGAGGCAATCGGCCTGGGGGAGTTCCTGCTGCCCCTGCAGGCCGGCCGCTCCGAGAGGGCCCAGGTCGTGGCCGGCCTCAGGGCGAGGGTGGAGATGGCCAGGCCCTCGCCGCCGGACGACGACGCCCCCCTGAGGGGCCAGTTCGACCAGGCCAGGGCCAGGCTCGACGACTACCTGGGGCTGATCTCCCTGCCCTATGGCCGGACCGGCCTCTCCATCCGGGAGGTCATCGGCCGCTTCGTCCACACCGACGGCCTCCTGGCCGGGGCCCCCAGGGGCCTCTCAGACCCCTCCTTCCCCGGCCTGGGGGACATTGACCGCCTCAGGATGGAGGAACTCAGGAAGGCCGCGGCCGACCTGGAGGCGGCCATCGCGGGGGCCGAGGCGGCGGCGCCCTTGTGGCGGGGCCTCTCGACCACCGACCTGGACGTCCTCACGGCCCGGACCGTCGGGGAAAAGGCCGCCGGCCTGGCCGCCGACCTGGCCATGGCCCTGTCCGGGGCCCACGGGCGGCGGCTGGAGCTGGCCTCCCTGTCCCTCGCCGGCCTTGGGGAAGGGGACCTGGAAGTCGCCCAGGAATGCGCCGGGAGGCTCGTCCCCCTCCTCGCTGGCCTCGACCTCGGGGTCCTGGCCAGCCTCTCCAGCCCCCAGGGGGCGGCGGCCATCGAGGGCTTCCTGGCCCGGACGGCCCTCCATGGGAGCCTGATGGACCGGCTGGGCCGCGTCGTGGCCGACCCCGGCGCCCCCGAGACAGGGGCCCGGCTCTCCCAGGCCATAGGCCTGGCCCAGGAAGGCGAACTCGCGTCTCTGGACCTGGAGGACGGCCACTCCGGGCTCGTGGAACTCCACGGGCGCCTTTCCCTGATGGGCCGGGACCTCGCCGCCATGGCCCCGCTCGCCCAGGCCTGGCCCGCGGCCGTGACCATCCCCTTCGCCGCCCTGGCGGGCGCAAGGCGCCTGGCCGCCGGCTTCGGGCAAAGCGTCCTCGGCCTCAGGGGCCAGGCCCCGCCCGACCGCGAGTCCCTCTCGGGCCTCGAGGCCCTGGCCAGGCAGGGCCAGGCCCTGCGGGAGGAGGAGGACGGGCTGGCCCGGAGATTCCCCCTGAGGACGGCCCCCGGCAGGATCCCTTCCCCCGAGGAGCTGGGGGACATGGCCAGGGCCCTGGAAAGGGCCGGACTCTTCAGGCTCCTCTCCCGCCCGTTCCGCGAGGCCAAGGCCGCCTTCCTGGGTCTGTCCCAGGAAGGCGGCTTCGAGGCCAGGGCGGCGGCGGAGGGGTTCCGGGAGCTTTCGGGTTTCCTGGCCGCGAGGAGGGCCTTCCTGGAGGATCCCGGGGCCAGGTCCTTTTTCGGCCCCCGCTTCCAGGGACTGGACACCGATTTCGGCCTGTTCCTTGATTTCGTCCGCTTCTGCCAGGAGGTGGAGCTGAACTTCCCGGGCCAGGACGACGCCGGCGCCAGGGACCTGCTCCACCGGGCCGGGGGGGATCTGCTGGCCTCCATCCCCGAGGTCAAGACGGCCGGCTGCCGGGACCTGGCCGAGCTGGCCCAGGCGGCCAGGGAGCTTGAGGCCGTCTACGCCCGCCGCTCCCAGGCCTTCGAGCGGCTGGCCGGGCTCCTGGTCCCCAAAGGCGGCCAGCCCCTGGTCCCCCAGGGCCGGGACGGGCTCCTGGCCGCCGGGCAGGCCATGGGGGAGGCCCTGGCCATGGTCCCGGAGCTGGGCCCGCCCGGCCCCGGGGCCTTCCCCGGGCTGGGCCACGCCCGACGGCTGGCCGGGCTTCTGGAGTGGACCGCCAGGCTGAGGGCCGACCTCCTGGCCGACGGTCGGCCCAGGGAACTCCTGGGCGGGAAATACGCTGGCCTCGACACCTCCCGCCAGTCGCTGGACCAGGAAAGCAGGTGCCTGTCGATTCTTGGCCAGGCGGCCCCCGCAGTCGGCCAGGCCCTCCTGAAGGCCCTGGAGGTCCCCGGTTTCGACAGGGCCCCGGGCCTTCTGGCCGACCTTCGGGCCAAGCTGGGGGCGGCCGGGGATCTCGCGGCCGAGCTCCGGCGCCTGACCGGCCTGGACCTGGGCCCGAGGCTTTCCGGCCTCGGGGAGGAGGAGGCTGCCACCCTGGCCCGGGACCTGGCCGCCGACCGGAGGGGCCTCCAGGCCCACCTGGCCCTGGCCATGGCCAGGGCCAGGGCGGTCTCCCTGGGGCTGGGCGACTTCGTGGCCAAAATCGAGGCCGAGGAGAGGCCCCCGGCCAACCTGCCCGCCCTCCTGGAGGCGGCCATCTGCCGGGCCATGATGCTGGAGGTCAGGGACCGGCACGGGGCGAGGCTTCTGGAATTCCCTGGCCGGCTCCTGGACCAGTCCCGGGAGACCCTGGCCAAAATGGATCGGGAACTGTCCGCCTGGGCCCGCCAGGATCTCCGCCACGGCCTGTTCGCCAACGCCAGGCCCCCGGACGGCAACGCCAGCGGCCCCAAGGCCGGCTACTCCGAGATGGCCCTGGTCAGGAACGAGATCCTGAAGAAGAAGATGTTCATCCCCATCCGCCGCCTCGTCGCCAGGGCCCCGGAGGCCCTCAAGGAACTCAAGCCCTGCTGGATGATGTCGCCCACGGCCGTCTCCCAGTACCTGGCCGACCCGGACGTCCGCTTCGACCTGTGCATCCTCGACGAGGCCTCGCAGATGCCCCCGGAAAACGCCCTCCCCTCGCTGGCCCGCTGCCGGCAGGCGCTCATCGTCGGCGACTCCAGGCAGCTGCCCCCGACCTCCTTCTTCCAGAAGAACCCTTCCGGGCAGGACGACGAGGACGGCGGGGCCGAGACGGTCGAGGAGTCCATCCTGGAGCTGGCCCAGAGGGCCTTCAGGTCAACCAGGAGCCTCCTGTGGCACTACCGCTCCCGCCACTCGGCCCTCATAGGCTACTGCAACCGCGTCATGTACGGGGACAGGCTCACGGTCTACCCCTCACCCGCCGAGACGAGGGCCGACATGGGCGTGGGCCTGGTCAACGTCGGGGGCCTCTACCGGCAGAGCATCAACCCGGCCGAGGCGCAGGCCATGGTCAAGGCGGCCCTGGACTCCATGATCGCCGACCCGGACCGCTCCCTGGGCCTGGTCACCTTCAACCAGAAGCAGCGCGACGTCATCATCGAGCAGATGGACAGGGCCATAGAGGCCGATCCCAGGGCCATCGCCTACGTGGAGAGGTGGAGGCTGGAGAACGACGGGCTGGAGACGTTTTTCGTCAAGAACCTGGAGAACGTCCAGGGCGACGAGCGCGACATAATCCTCATCGGCACGGTCTTTGGACCCGAGACCCCCGGGGGGCCGGTCGCCCAGCGCTTCGGGCCCGTCTCGGGCGAGGCCGGCAGAAGGCGCCTGAACGTCCTCTTCTCCAGGGCCAAGCAGAAGATCGTCACCTTCACCTCCCTGGCCCCCTCCGACATCACGGCGGACAGGGAGGGGCTGAGGGGCCCCTCCATGCTCAGGGGCTGGCTGGAGTACTGCGCCCAGGGCGGCCAGGGTGCCGCTCTTTCGGCCCAGGACGACGGCCAGGGGCCTTCCCTGGAGGCCTTCGTCCAGGAAAGGATCCAGGGCCTGGACTACCAGGCCGACCGCCTGGTCGGGACAGAGGGCTACAAGCTGGATCTGGCGGTCAAGAGCCCCCCGTGCCACCTCGGCTACCTGATGGGCCTGGAGGGCGACGGGCCCTCCTACGGCCGGGGCGTCTCGGCCAGGGACCGCGACAGGCTGCGGCCAGAGGTCCTGGCCGGCCTGGGCTGGAAGCTCAGGCGGATCTGGTCCAGCGGCTGGCTCACCGACCAGGAGGGCGAGACCGAGCGGCTGAGGGAGGCCCTGGAGGGGGCCCTGGCCGAGGCCAAGGGGGCCCCCCAGAGGCTCCCCTCCTGCCCGGCGGCCACTAGAGCCGGGCCCGCAGCCGCTGGCCTACCCGGCGACGCAGGCCCCGGCGCGGCCCAGCGGGACGAGGTGGGGTCTCGCGCCAGGCAGGCGGCCATAGGCGACAAGGTCAGGATCGCCTTCCTGGACGGCGACCGCGAGACCAGGGAAGTCCTCATCACCAGGTCCGAGGACGATCCGGGGCTAGGCCTGGTGTCCGCCTCCTCGGCCCTGGGCCAGGCCCTCATCGACCAGGAAGAGGAGGACGAGGTCCAGATCCTGGTCGGCTCGACGGTCCGGAACCTCATCGTGGAGTCCATCACCAAGCCCGACAAGCCACCGACGGACGCCTCCCCGGAAAAGACCGCGGCGGACGCCGCCCAGGGCAAGGCCGCCCCGGACAGGGCCACGCCGGGCACCACCCCCGACAGGGCCGGGGCGGACGCCCCCCAAGACGGCCAGGCCACCGGGACGTACAAGGTCCCGCCCTATAAGTTCGTCCTTGGGGCCAAGGGTATCCAAGCCGTCAGCCAGGCCACCCCTTCCCCGGGGCGGGGCCCAGGCCCGCCCCCCGCCCCCGCCGGAAGCGCGAAGTCCATCCAGGATCTGGTCCAGGTCAAGCCGGAAGACCTTGAACGCTTCAAGGACCCGGACTACCAGGAGGCCCTCGGCGAACTGGCACTGGGGCTGATAGACGGCCTGGGCCCCTTGGGCCTGGAGACGATCTCCAAGGCCTTGGCCAAGGCCCACGACCTTGGCCGGCGGAGCAGCGGCATCGACACCATCGTCCAGAACGCCATCGGGCGGAAAAGGGCCAAAAGCACCGGCCCGGACAAGCAGGCCATCTACTGGCCACTGGGCCTCGATCCAGGCAAGACCATAGCGTTCCGGGGGACCGTCCTCAACGGCCTCAGGCGCTCCCTTGCCGAGATAGCCCACCCCGAGCTCCTGGGCCTGGCCAAGGAGGTCATAGGGGAACACGGGCCCGGCCAGGAGGGCGTCCAGGCCATGGCCAGAAGACTTGAGATCGGCCGGATAACCGGCGGCCTCAGGGACAGGCTCAACTCCCTCCTGGCCGAGGCCAGGAGGCTCCGCTCCTGAGAACTGGCCGCATATTGGCGAAACAGGAATTCAAGGACCACAAAAATAATATTATGTCTTATATATTTAACAATATTAGCATCACTATTTATATCAATACTATAATATTTTACTAGCCATGCTGTATTATAGAGTATAAAATATTATAATATACTATAATAAAGTAATTATATAATAATTAAAAATAATCATTTAGCAATATATTATATATTTTATTATAAGTTATGCCAATATCAACAATTAAATAGAAATAAAATAACCAATATTTGATAATATATTTAACATAAATTATATATAAATGCAACATTCAGGGAGGCTGACATGAGCATTTTCGATAAAGATGCCTTAAGGGCCAAACGCGACTATCTCCAAACCAAAAAAATACCCTTCTTTGGTGGCCTGATCCTCTTGGCCCTCCTGGGCACAATCCTCCTTTTCGCCACCAGGCCTGCCCGGGCCCCCTTGGCCCCGACGGCCAAGGCCGGGCCGGTCCTCGTGGCGGCCGCGCCTTCCCAAGTGGGGCCCGGCCAGACGGAGGCCGAACCTTCCCTGGACGAGCCTTCCCAGGACGAGCCAGTCCTTTTGGCTGCCGGGCCAGCCCCCGGGGAACCGGCCGAGGAACTGGCCATCCCCTGGACCACGGCCGAACCGGCGCCTGCCCAGGAAGAACCGGCCGGGCCGGACGGCGGCCAGGCGGAAGCCACCCTGAACGTCCCCGGGGCGGCCTCCATAACCCTGCCCAAGGTCGATTTTCGCCCCGGCGAGCCCATCACCCCTACCCTCCTCGGCCTTGCCGGCCCACACGGGCACCTCCTGGTCATCGCCAAGATCGGGGCCCCTGACTCCGAGTTCGAGCCCCAGCCCAGTCCCCAGGGCGACGGCCCCAGGCTCAGGGCCCCCAGGGACCCGGGCCTGTACGAGATTCGGCTCTACGCCGGCCAGGACGAGCCAGACGCCGGAAACCTTGTGGCCAAGGCCTCCATAAGCGTGTCCGGCCAGGCCCAGGGGGCCTTCAAGCTGGAGGTCGCCGGCACCAGATTCCGGCCAGGCCAACGGGTGCCGGTAAAGGTCTCGGCCGTCCCGGACTGGCTGATCGGGGACGGGGCCCTGGTGGGCCTCTATCCCAAGGGGGCCGGTCCCGACCAGTTCCGGACCTATGTGGCCATCTCCGAGACCGACGAGGAATTCTTCCTCGACCTCCCCCTGGCCGCCAGGGGCGCCTACGAGATCAGGGCCCTCTCCACCGACGACCCCATGACCGAGGAGGCCGTGGTGGCCATAGTCCCCATCGAGGTCAACTAGCAGGGCCTTGGGCCATATTCCCTTGAAGCTAAGATGTCTTTATGGTAATTTTAGCCACCTCGGGCATCCAAACCATTCCACCCAAGGAGCAGTCAAAATGCGCTACGAGATTCTTTACGACCAGGCCTTCCCAATCGTCAAGGCCTACCTGGAACAGGGCGAGGGCCTCAAGGCCGAGTCCGACGCCATGATCGCCATGAGCCCGACCGTGGACGTCACCGGCGGCGTCGACGGCGGAATCATAAAGGGCATCGCCAGGAAGTTCAGCGGGGAGTCGTTCTTCATGCAGTACCTCAAGGCCAACCGTGGCCCGGGCGAGGTCCTTCTGGCCCATGCCATCCCCGGGGCCATAGTCCCGGTCCAGCTCGACGGCTCCTACGGCCTCCGGGTCCAAAAGAACGGCTATCTGGCCAGCTCCGATGGCATCGACATCAGCACGGCGGCCCAGAACGTCCTGAAGGGCCTCTTTTCCAAGGAAGGCTTCTTCGTGGTCAAGATTTCCGGCCGGGGACTGGTCTTCATAAGCAGCTACGGGGCCATCCACCCCATAACCCTGGACCAGGGCCAGGAAATCGTCATCGACAACGGCCACCTGGTGGCCTGGCCCGACTACATGTCCTACAAGATGGAGAAGGCCTCATCCAAGGGCTGGATCAGCTCCTTCACCAGCGGGGAGGGACTGGTCTGCCGCTTCACCGGCCCGGGCACCATCTTCATCCAGACCCGCAACCCCGGGGCCTTCAAGTCCTGGATCGGCAGCATGTCCAAGTAGCCCAAAAGAGCTATTTGGGCGTAATCGTCCGCTTTTGTCCAAGTGGGCTTGTCCTGGTCTGTAAGTCCAACACATCAGGCAAGCCTGGCGACTTTTTCCTCCTTGGAAACTGCCGAGCATGGATCAAGGCTGGTTGAGCATAAGGCAGAGTTTCAATTGCCAAGGCTGGCAACCTTGGTCAGGGTCATCAGGCCCTTCTCGAACTCATGGCTGGCACCATGGCCTCAAGAAACAGCGATTGAGCTATAATACGTCAATCTAATGAAAAAAGCCGGATACGTTCCGGCTTTTCCTTGTTTGCGATTGAGAAGTCCCGACCCAATCCATGACGATGATGCAAAATAGAAGTATTTATGATTTTTAAAATTAATATCTTAATAACAGGCATTAAAACTGATCACTTTTATGTTTAATATGTTATTTTATTGCATTACAGATTTTTTTAATAATATTTCATGTTTAATTAACTATGCTTTATACTTTTAAAATGATTGATTATTATCGTCAGAAGATTTAATAATCTGGGTATGGCCTTCACGCATGTAAAAAGTTTTTGAAACATGATTTTGAACTTCATGCATGTAACCACTCTTGGCGGTACTTTCCCGACCTATAGAAAAATTAGCTTTGGCATGTATTTTGAGTCAATAAATATTGGCATAATATTTGCTTAAACTATATTGGCATAATTATTGCAATAAAAATATAGCTGCTTCAAAAAAGTTAGTAGACATTTTATTTATTAAAGTATAGATAAATAAATTGCTATATATCTTTGATATTTAATCTTGTCACAGGTGATGTTATAACAGCTTGCTCCATT
>JAISEK010000049.1 GCA_031264145.1 Deltaproteobacteria bacterium | reverse complement strand
GGCGAATATGCCGCCGCTGGCCACTCAGGCCGACGTGGCGGCGGTCCCGGCCCAGCCGTCCAGAAGGACGGGGCGGTTGGCCTCGAAGATGACGCACTCCTCCTCGGTCCTGGCCTCCATCTGGGGCTGGCTCAGGCCAGCCCCGCTCTGGAGCCAGGTCAGGAGGCGGGCGTAGAAGACGGCCGAGAGGGCCTTCAGGAAATCAGGCCTCAAGGCGTCCTCCAGCCGGTGGAAGGCCATGATGGATCTGAGGCAGATGGTGGCCCAGTCCCTGGCCGAGACGTTCAGCGAGTCGGCCGACTCGCTCACGATCTTCTCGAGGATCCAGTCCTTGCGCCCGTCAAAGGCCTGGTGCCAGAGCTGGCCATGGGCCGCCACCAGCTCGCTTATCTCCCTCAGGAACGTCCCGGCCGGGGCCACCTCCCTGGGGGTGATGACCAGGGGCGGCAGCTCCGTGCCCGTGACCGTGGTCGGCCGGGAGCGCCTGGAGTTTTGCCAGACCTCGGGGAAGCGGCCGACCAGGGAGAAGAGACCATAGGCGACTCGCTGGAAGACCCTGCCCGTGTCCAGGTCCAGGGGCCTGTTCTGCCAGGCCAGCCTGGGGGTGGCCATGAACGACTGGCAGATCCTGGCCTTCCCGTTGATGGCCAGGATGGCCATGGTCATCTCGTAGGCCGAGTAGGGGAGGCCCAGCGGCCAGTCGCGGTGGGCGAGGAAGGACTCGTTCAGTCCCTGGGAGAAGGCCCGGTCGGTGAAGAAGGGCTGGCGCAGCCTTCGGCCAAAGAGGGCCCTGAACAGAGGGTAGCCGAACAGGTTGGTCACGGGGGTGTCGTATTTGAGCGAGTGGTAGAAGGGGGCCGTGTAGTCGGCGGTCCCGTCCAGGACCGGCTGGGCCAGGCGGCCAATCCAGGTCCGCTTGACGCTGGCCAAGTCGCCGTCCAGGGCCACTATGACCTTGGCCTCGAGCCGCCTGGCCAGGTGCATGAGGTTGAAGAGGCCGTTCATCTTGTCCCCGTGCCCGGCGCCCGTGGACTGGTAGATCCTCGGCACTGGGCAGGGGGCGGACAGGAATGAATCCCTGAGCGCCGGGTTGCCGCTGGAGTCGAGGAAGGCCACGGCCGAGCTAAGGCCGGGGTAGGCCAGGGCCAGGCCCTCATGGGACTTGGACAGGGGCATCAGGACGCTGGAGGTCCTCTCGTCGGAGATTATGCCCACCAGGATGTCGACCTTTCTTACCTGGTCGCTGAATATTTCGTTCTCTATGAAGGCCTCGGCCCTGGCAACGGTCATGGTGGCACCCCGGGGCGGACCCCGGCCTTGGTTGTGGCGGTCTGGCCCTCCGGGATGGAAGGCCCTGGGGGCCGGACCGGCCCCGGAAACTAGCGGTTTGGTGGCCGTCAGGGTGGGCGGCCGCCGGTGGGCCGGCAAAGGGGCCTCGCCGGCCAGCTAAAGCATCGGAAAACGGCGGATCCCAAGGCCCGGCAAATCGTTCCCGCTTGGAAAGGGCCTCCGCGAAAGGAACCCCTGCCCGGTGGGCCAGCCGACGAAGGGTTGGCCATCTAGAATATTATAACAGTTATCAAAAATTTTAACTATATATGTTTTCTTTGTTTTTATGGGAAAGTTATGGTTTATAAGTGATAATTTAATGAGTCTGACCGTTGGCAAATGCCGGGCTTTTATGTCCCTGGCCAGGCCCGGCCAGGGAGACCGCCGCGAGCCTATTTTTAGGGTTTCGGCTGGCTAAACTTACTTGTCATATATTTAGGTGGCAATATATGGAAAATATTTTGATCAAATAATACTAAATAAAATAATTATTGCCTAGTAACGCTTTGGTTGATTATAGTTGTAGTAAAATATAGCATATAATATCGCATTTATTCTAATAGTTTAAAAAATAAAACTACATCATAGTGTTATTTATTGCAAAATAATATATATAATAAAAATAATTATAATATATATTATAATTATTGTACGTTAAAGTATTATAATTAAATAATATTTTAAATATCTACTATTTTATATTGATTAATCGTATATGAACAAAATATGAATATGCTATGATTTATATTTATATATAAGTGTATAAACATATTGTTGTATAATAATCTATACTATGCAAATAAACATATTTAAACTATATGTAATATTAATTATATATTACATATAGTTTAAATTTAATGTCAAACAACTCCTTGGCTTATCTTTCATTTCGGGCAAGATCCGGGGGCAAGGGCAGTGTATCCCAGTAAAATGGGGTGGCGGTTCCGGGAAGGGGGCCGGTTCGTCAGGCGATCCTTCTCTGGTTCTGGACTCCTGGCCCGGAAAACAAGAGATTCTATCGGTCACCCCAGCCCATGTCAAACAGGCCGGAAAACACTGGGGAAAAGGCCCGCACTGGCAACCGGCCTGATCGGCCGTGGCCCGCCTGGAAGGGACCTGGGGGACGTTTCGCGGGAGGGTTCCTCGCTTGTGGATGGCCCGCATTCTACATCACCTGGCCTGAGAATTCAATCAGGGTCGAGGCGTCGGCGCTTGCTCGGACGTCCCCGCCATGGGAGTTGACCGGCCCGGGGCGTCCCCTCCCCGTATGGTTGACCGGTTTGCGACAAGGGATTATCGGGTGTGGAATAGACGCAAGTCTTTGAGCAAAAGGATAAAATAATCTTGCGTTCTTATTTTCCAATTTTCGGTTGATTAAAATCACCAGCTTTAACATATCGTCTTGACCAAAGGTCAGCCAGCGATGGATTCCGCAGCATATTGTCTCGACTAAGAGTAAAAAATCAAACATCTTGTCCTCAGTTAGTATGTCATGGACGAATATGTTCTTTCATAATCAGAACGGGAGGCCCCCTAAGTTGTTGCCCATTGGATGGGAGGACTTCCGGGGTGCCCTCGTGGTGGAGGAAAGCCGGACTTGGGTTCCCTGGGGCCCTTGCTCCGGGGAAATTGCGACCGGGAGAGAGCCGCTATCATAATCAGAGGCCTGCTGGGCGGGATGATTTCCCGGAGGTGCGGACTCAATGCCAATGGTACTCGCCTGTGGGCGATGGGAGGGGAAAGGGGCGCGGAAGACAGGCCCCCAGGGCTGGCTTTGGTGCCAAAATGGCCGGAAAAATCGATTTCCGAAAAGAATATCGCCCCTTAGGCATGGGCGGCCCTGGCTGATTGCTGGACATTTGGGCCTTGCTGGAGTATGATTCTGTCGAAAATGCCAAGAGAGCGTCCAGGTCCGGCGGCCCCCGGCGCGGGCTGGACAGGGCCGGCGGCCCTTCCGGCCGGCCCCGTCCTTTAACCCGGCCATGGGCCTGGCCCATGGCCGCCAGACTGCCACCGCCAGCATGGTTTCTTTCGGGCCGCCGAAATCAGTTTCTGGGGCCCTTTGCCAGGCCAGCCGTCCTGGCCGCGGGCCAGGCTGGCGGACACGCTGACAACCGTCCCGGCGCCAGGCCGGGCTCAGAATCGAAGGAGGATTTTCCTTATGGGCAAGAGCGTTTTTCTGGCCGCGACCGACCCGGGAGCCGAGCGCCCGGCCGCCACCGGGGCCTTTCTCCAATATTGCTCCGGCACCGGGGCCAAGCCCGGCTTCTTCAAGACCATACTGAAGGATCCCGACAACTGCCAGAGGATCAAGGACCTGTCAGCCAAGCTGGGCGTGGCCCCCAGGGATCTCTACGGCCTCTCCCTCCAGGAGGCCGTGACCTTCCTCAACTCAGGCCGCGAGGCGTCGCTCATAGAGGAGGTCCTGGCCCGCTACAGCGTTCTGGCCGCCCGCTTCGACTGCGTGCTGATCGAGGGGGCCGATCTCCAGGACGTGGCCGCCTTCGCGCTCCAGGGCATCGACGCCAAGCTGGCCGCCAACCTGGCCTCCCCGGTCGTGGTCCTGAGTTCCTCCGGGGCCTGCCTGGCCGCCTCCGGGGCCCGCTACTACCTTGGCAGCCACGCCGAGGTCGTCGCCGTGGTCCTGGCCGGCGAGGCCAAGGTCCCCGAGGCCAAGGAGATCGGGATCCTGGCGGGCATCGACGTGTTGGCCGTTAAGCCCGCCGACTACGCCTCCCTGCCCGCCGTCATCGCCAAGAAGCTCGAGGGCTACGTCCCCCGGGTGGTCACCCCCAAGCGCTTCGAGTACGACCTCATAGAGAGGGCCCGCTCCCCCAAGCAGCGCATCGTCTTGCCCGAGGGCGACGACGAGCGCATCCTGCAGGCCGCCGACGACATCCTCAGGCGCGGCTTCGCCGACCTGGCCATCATCGGCCAGGTGGAGGCCATCAGGGCCAAGGCCAGGGAGCTGGGCCTGGGGCACCTGGACAAGGCCGAGCTCATTGACGTCAGGACCGCCCCCTTCCGCAAGGAGCTGGTCGACCAGTTCTTCGAGCTCCGCAAGGCCAAGGGCATCACGCCTGAGCAGGCCGACCAGCAGCTCAACGACCGCAACTGGTTCGCGACCATGATGGTCAAGGCCGGCAAGGCAGACGGCATGGTCTCCGGGGCCGGCGGCTCCACGGCCGATACCGTCAGGCCCGCCCTCTCCATCATCAAGACCAAGCCCGGCTGCTCCATCGCCAGCTCTGTCTTTCTCATGTGCATGCAGGATAGGGTCCTGGTCTTCGGCGACTGCGCCATCAACATCAACCCGACCCCCCAGCAGCTGGCCGAGATCGCCATCATCTCCGCCCAGACTGGCAAGGCCTTCGGCGTCGAGCCCAGGGTGGCCATGCTCAGCTACTCCACCGGCACCTCCGGCACGGGCCCGGACGTCGAGGCCGTCAACGAGGCCACCAGGATCGCCCAGGAGTCGGCCGAGAAGCTCTATCCCGGCCTGGCCCTCGACGGCCCCATGCAGTTCGACGCCGCCATGGATCCCCGCACCGCCAAGGGCAAGATGCCCAACTCCAAGGTGGCCGGCCAGGCGACCGTCCTGGTCTTCCCCAACCTGAACGCCGGGAACATCGGCTACAAGGCCGTCCAGCGGACCAGCGGGGCCGTGGCCGTCGGCCCCATCATCCAGGGCCTCAACGCCCCGGTCAACGACCTGAGCCGCGGCTGCACCGTCCCGGACATCATCAACACCGTGGCCATCACCGCCGTCCAGGCCCAGGCCGAGAAGGGGAGGTAGGACCATGGCCGCCAAGGGAGCCGAGGGCTTCGAGGTCGGCTTCATGGGCTACGGCCGCATGGCCCAGGCCATCAGCCAGGGGCTGGACCGTTCTGGCCTCATCCCCTACGCCCGCCAGGCCGCCCATGACGTCCTGCCCGGGATGCTCCTCGAGCTCTCGCGGCAGCGGGGCTTCAGGGCGGCCGAGGGCAACGGGGAGCTCTTCAGGCTGGCGCCCCTGGTCATAGTGGCCGTCAAGCCCCACCAGGTCCGCCAGGCCCTGGAGGACGTGGCCCAGGACATCGGCCGCCACCTGGTCATCTCCATCGCCGCCGGGGTCTCCCTCAGGACCCTTTCCCCGCTCCTCCCTGACGAGGCCGGGCTGGTCAGGGTCATCCCCAACCTGCCGGCCCTGGCCGGCCAGGGCCTGACCCTGGCCTGCGCCCCCAGGACTGACCCCCCGGAGTTCCTGGAGAGGGCCAAGGCCATCTTCGGGGCCGTGGGCTCGGTGGTCGTCCTCGACGAGTCCCTCTTCGACCTGGGCACCGCCGTCAGCGGCTCCGGCCCGGCCTACTTCTTCCTGGTCATGGAGGCCATGATCCGCGGGGCCGTCCGCCTGGGGCTCTCCTGGGACACGGCCCGGGAGCTGGTCCTCCGCACGGCCCTGGGCTCGGCCCACGCCGCCCTGGCCATGCCGGACAGCCACCTGGCCGACCTGAGGGACCAGGTCACCTCCCCCGGGGGGACCACGGCCGAGGGACTCCTGGAGCTGGAGAAGGGCGGCCTGACGGCCCTGTTCCAGAAGGCCCTCCAGGCGGCCTCCGACAAGGGCGGCCAGCTGGCCTAGGCCCATTTTTCGGGCCGGTCCCCCCAGCAGGGGGGCCGGCCAGCCTCAAACCGGGGGTTTTTTGCACATGGACCAGAAGTCCAACCCAGCGATCATCGATCTCGACGACAGGCTGGAATGCTACGGCGGCTTCAACTTCGAGGACTACGTCTGCCGCTTCGTCTGCGCCCTGTCCCTGACCTGCGCCGTGGCCAACAGGAATTTCATCGACTGCCAGGCCTGCGACGCCTCCTTCCCCTCCGATGCCGGTCCACATGAAGGACAGTAAGCCTACCCGGCCTCCCCTGAAAATCCTCCTCCCCATCGCGGTCCTTCTCCTGGCGGCGGCCTCCGCCTGCGCCCCCAACGCCCGGAACCTCTGGGAACGGGAGGTCCGGCGGGGCTGGCGGGAGGGCTTCCGGCCAATGGACCTGTCGGCCCCTCCCTTCAGGCTGGCCGCCCTCCTCAGGGGCGAGACCGGCCCGGACCTGGTGGTCTACCTCGAGGGGGACGGCCGGGCCGTGGTCAGGGGCCGCCCGGCCATGGACCCCACCCCGACCGTGGCCCAGTCGCTCGACCTGGCCCTCCAGGATCCAGGCCCGCTGGTCCTGTACCTGGCCCGGGTGGGGCAGTTCATGCCCGCCTACGCCGGCCAGCAGTACCAGGTCTTCTGGTCCTCGGGCCGGCTGGCCCCGGAGGTGGTCCAGGCGGCCAGCCTGGCCATAGACGAGGTCAAGGCCAGGACCGGGGCCGTCAGGGTGCACCTCATCGGCTTTTCCGGGGGCGGCGGCCTGGCCGTGCTCCTGTCCGCCAGGCGGACGGACGTGGCCAGCCTGGTGACCGTGGCCGGCCTCCTGGACATCGACTGGTGGGTCCAGAACAGCGGCTGGCAGCCCCTGGCCGAGTCCATGAACCCGGCCGTCTACGCCAAGGTCATAGCCGGCCTGCCCCAGATACATTTCTTCGGCACCTCCGACCGGCTGATCACCCCGGCCATGTCGCTGCGCTTTTCCTCCCTGGCGGCCTTTTCCGACCTGGCCAGGGTGGGCCTGGGCCATGACCACTACTCCGGCTGGACGGGCTCCTGGCCCAGGCTCCTGCGCGAGATGGTCCTGCCCCTGCGGGAGAGGGCCGGGGCCGCCGGGCAGGGCATCTGAGCCGCCGGCCAGTGGGTTGTTGGCCAGGATGGCCGCCTGGCCATAATCAACTGTCTATTTGGGAAACGTCGCTGGCTCTATCGCCGGTTCGCCGCTTCCCCCATGTCGGCCCTTCCCGGCCTGGCCCGGGCGGGCCATGGCCGCCTCTCCGTCTGGACAAGGCCCCCGCGCTGGGCGGCCCTTTCCCTGGCGTGGGGCGGGCAGGGCGTTTGGGCCGTTGGCCAGCGGTTGCCGGCCCAGGATGGGCCACCGGGCATAATCAAGACTATATTTAGAAAACGTAGTGCCAAATCGCTGGGTTTGCCGCTTTCCCGGGTCGGCCCTTTCCGGCCTGGCCCTGGTGGGCCATGGACGCACTGCCCCGGCTGGACGGACTCGGGATGTCCCTGCCCCGGGGTGGGGAGGCCGGGCAGGGCATCCGGCCTCCGGCCCTGGATTGTCGGCCCCGGATGGGCCACCGGGCATAATCAGGGCTATATTCAAAAAGCGTCGCGATATATCCCTGGTTCCCGGCGGGGCCGCGAGGCTGGCGGCCTCGGATTGGCTGCTGGCGATAATCAGGGCCATATATCGAAAACGACACGCAGTGTCTCCCGCACAGCTCCGGGATCCGGGCTGGTTGGCGGCTTCGGATGGCCCCAGGCCATAATCAAGGCCATATTCCTGGGGCGTCACATTGGCCGCCGGTTTCCCGCCAGGAGCCGGAGTATCGCGGCCCCCCAAAAAACATAATCAATGAAATATCAAAAGAACATGACAACCTGCCTCTGGCCCGCAGGGAGCCTGGCCGGCCAGGCCGGCCCACTGGGTGGAGGGCATGTTTAGGGCCAAGACGAAACATACCGTCCTGGCCATAGCCATCTTCCTGGCCGTCTCGCCAATCTACGGGATGCTGGCCGGCCTTTCCGGGGAAGCCGGCCGGCCGGGAGGGGACGCCCTGGCGGCGGCCAGGCCCTGCGGCCCGGGCCGGGCCGCCGGCCTGGGGCCTGGGCCGCTGCGCCTGGCCCTTTCCGCTGAGCGGGAACGCCAGGCGGCCAGGCGGGCGATAGGGGCCTATTTCGACTGGCGGCGGGACAACGTCGATTCCTTCCTGGACCGGCTCTACGGCCACGGGGCGGAGCGGTTTCGGGCCACGGCCCGGGAGCCAGGGGCCTTAGCCGGGGAGGCCCCGGCCAGGGGGCCGGGGAGGGGCCTTCCCGGCGAGTCCTTCCTGGCCGACCTGGAGCGCCTGTCCGGGAAGGTCCTGGGCCTGGCCGGGGAGGCCCTCCAGGCCGGGGAGGGGCTGGGCCCCTGCGCGGCCTCCCTGGAGGCCCTGGGGCGGGAGCTTCGGGCCCTGGCCCGGGAGCCTGGCCGGATCCTGCCCCCAGGGGCCCTCTCCCCGGGCCAAGGCCTGGCCGCCGGCGGGATCTTCCCCGGGCCGGGGCCCGGCCGGCCGGTCAGCCGGGACCTCCTGCGGGAGGAGATCTTGTCCGCCCTGGAGGACGCCCGGGAGATGGCCCTGGCCTCGGCCTCCCCGTAGCCCACTTGCCCCAAATTGATGCGTCTTTTTCCGGCAAGTCCCCGCCCTGGGGACCGCTGGGGACATTTTTGGCTGAATCGAGGGGGGTTGCGTCGGCCCCAGGGAACGATTGGGCTGGTAATGTTCTCCCTAATCAGCTGTAAAGAATCAACATTTTGGAAAAATTAACATCGTGCGAGTGGAAATGGCCTGCCTTGGGGCCCCTTGGGGCCAAGGGGATTGCCAAGATAAACAATGTAGGATACAATAGGCCCTAACAGGGACTCCCCTCCCAGGGCCGGCAGGTGATCCGGTCTCCGGGGGCCAGGAGCTTCCGGGCCGCCATGCCCCGCCCCGCTGGCGCGGAAGGGCGGCGGGTCACCCGCTGGGCGGACTTTTCGGCGCCAAACAGCGGCCAGCAGGCCTTTTTTGTGCGCGGTTAGCCTGCCCTTGGGCATTGATACTCATATTTATGGCCAGAAAAAAAACTCCCATTTTCCGCCCATTGTGCTATAATCATGTTTCTAGCATGGATATAGCGGCACGACGGGCTGACGCTAGAAAGTGCGGCGGTGCCCCTGGGCATGAATTTGGGCTTGTTGGGCAAGCTCCAGAATGCATGACCGTGGCTTGTGCCTGGGATTTTTCCCCGTGGCCCATGCTTTTTTGGTAATTTTCGCTGATTTGTGATGAGCTCGGAGGCGGTTTGGCCGGTCGCTGAGACCCGGCCCGCCCGTCTTGGGGACTTGGCCAGGCCGGGATGGTCTGGCCCGGTGATGACCGTTCGTGTTGAGACGCCCCCGTGGACCGGGGGCCGGGTAAGATTGGCCTGACTGAATGGTCTAAGACGCGCCGTGGCGCACGGCGTTTCCAGCCTCCTGCAGGGAAAAGGGGGCAAACATATCACAACCCGTCAGGGTAACGGGTTCTTACTTGGAGAAACGTATGAAAGTCGATGCCAAGGCCTTTAAGAAGGCCCGCGAGGAACGCCTTTTGAGTATCACCGCCTTAGCCCAGCTGGCCGGGGTTTCCTCGAAGTCCATATACAGGATGGAGAGCGGGGGGGCCATAAAGCTTCTTACCTTCAGGAAGCTTTTGCTGGCGCTGGGCTACACCGTCGCCGACAAGGACCGCTTCATAATAGAGGAGTAGTCCAGCCCGGCCGGCTAGGCGGCCAGGACTTTGGCCATGGCCCCGAGGAGGGCCTCGAGTTCCGGCTCCAGGCCGGCGTTTATGCGGACATGGCCAGGCAGCCCGAACGAGCTCAAGGAGCGGACGATGACTCCCTCCGTGAGCATTTTTTTCGCGAAGTCGTCGGCCAGGAGCCCGTCGGGGAGCCCGGCCATGACGAAGTTGGCCTGGGTGGGGAAGACCTCGAGGCCCAGGGCCGGGAGCTCCCGGCCGAGGCGGTCCAGGGCCGACCAGGTCATCTCCAGGGTCCGGCGGACGTGCCCCTCGTCCTCCAGGGCCGCCATGGCCCCGACCTGGGCCAGGTTGTTGAGGTTGAAGGGCTGGCGGACCTTGTTGAGGGCCTGGGCCAGGGGGGGGGCGGCCAGGGCGTAGGCCGCCCGGAGGCCGGCCAGCCCCATGACCTTGGAGAAGGTCCTGAGGATGACCACCCGGCCGTCGGCCAGGAGCCGCCCGTAGTCGGGCCTGGGGGCCCTCGCGAAGTCGGCGTAGGCCTCGTCGAGGACCAATATGGCCGTCCTGGGGAGGCCCCGGAGGAGACGCTCTATTTCCCCCTGGCCCAGGAAGGCTCCGGTGGGGTTCAGGGGGTTGTCGATGAAGACCAGGCGGGCCTCGGGGCCGGCCTGGCGCAGTATGCCCTCCAGATCGTGCCCGTGGCCGGGCCCAAGGGGCACCTCTATCGCCCTGGCCCCGGCCGCCTGGGCGTTCTTGGCGTACAGGGTGAAGCTCGGCCTGGACATGACCGCCGTAAGGCCCGGCCCCAGGAGGGCGTGGGCCATGACCAGTATGAACTCCGACGAGCCGTTGCCGGCCATGACGCCGGCGGCCGGATGGCCCACCTTACGGGAGATGGCCTCCCGCAGGCGGCGGCTGTCGGCGTCGCCGTAGCGGGCCAGCCCCCACAGGGCCCGGCCGATTCTCTCCACGGCCAGTGGCGAGGGGCCCAGGCTGTTCTCGTTGGAGGCCAGCTTGACGGCCGTGGCCAGGCCCATCTCCTCTATGACGTCCTCGATGAGCCTTCCCGGCTGGTAGGCGGCCAGATCCCTGATGTGGTCGGGGATGGGCGGGGCTTGGTCCTCTTCGCTCATGTTTCTCCCTGTCTGAAAGGCCAAAAAGGGGGCCCCTGTCGGGCCCCCGGCGTCACATCTTCTTGCCCAGCTGGCCCGTCAGGTAGTCGACGGTCTTCTGGACGTCCCTGTCGTTGCGCATGGCCGTGACCATCTTGTTGTAGGTGTAGAGGATGGTCGAGTGGCGCCGGCAGAAGGCCTGGCCGATCTCGGCCAGGGAGTGGCTGGTCAGGTGCTTGGCCAGGTAGATGCCGATGCTCCTGGCCTCGTTGTGCTTCTTGAGGCGGCTCTTGGAGACGAGGGTCTGCTCGTCGAGGTTGAAGGCCCCGCAGACCAGCTCCTTGATCTTGGCCAGGGCCTCCCCGTTGGCGGGCGACTTGGTGGCGAAGGAAAGGATGTCCCTGGTGAGGGAGAGGTCAACCGGCTTCCTCTCGTAGTTGGCCTTGGCCTCCAGGGAGGTCAGGCAGCTCTGCAGGAGCCTCACGTCGTGCTTGACCGTCTCGGCCACCAGCTCCAGGACGGCCTGGGGCATGGAGTAGGAGTGGGCCTTGACCAGGTTCTGCAGGATCCTCAGCCTGGTCTCGAAGGAGGGGATCTGGATCGGCGTCAGGAGGGCCGAGGAGAGCCGCGAGCGGCAGGCCGGGCTGAGCAGGGGTATGTTGCTCGGCGGCTGGCTGGAGGTCAGGACCACCTTCGAGCCCTTGTTCAGGAGGTAGTCTATCACGTCGCAGATTTCATTTTGAAATTGTGGTTTTTTTGAGAAAAAAGTTATGTCATCGACTACTAGGAAGTCGCATTTTCTATAATTATTGTTAAATGAATCGTAATCTTTTGAATTAATGGAAGTCACGTAATGGGTCGAGTAGTCCCTGGCGGTCAGGTAGCAGACCTTCCTGAACCTGTCGTTGACCTCGGAGCCGGCCGCCTGGGCCAGGTGGCTCTTGCCCAGCCCGGTGTCGGAGACGACCAGCAGGAGGTTGTTGCCCAGCTGCTGGTCCTGGGAGAAGGCCTGGCAGCACTCGTAGGCCATCTTGTTCGATTCCCCGACGACGAAGTTCCCGAAGGTGAACCAGGGGTTGAAGGGCTGCCCGTAGGCGCCGTCGAGGCCCGGGAGCCTGGCCTCCCCCCGGGACGGACTATTGTCCGTCCAGCTCGGCTCGGGCCGGACCGGGTCCTGGGCCACGTCCTCCGCTGCCGACAGGTCCACCTCCATGGGGGGCAGCCCCAGGCCGGCGCAGGCCTCCTTGACGGCCAGGTCGATGTTCTGGAAGAAGGTCTTGCAGATGTAGGTCCTGAAGAAGTGGCTGGGGGCCTCGAGCACCAGCCGGTCGTCCTGGCCAATGGAGGTCCTGAGCGGCGAAATCCAGCTCTCGTACTTGTCGGGTCCTATGGCGTCCTCGATATGCTTGGAGGCGTTAGCCCACACGAGGGCAAAAATGGAGGCATCGTCCCCCCCCGTCTCCTGGGTTAGGGTAACCATGGAACTCTCCTTGTGGTGGTGTTCTGTATGCAAAAGGCTAAAAATGGAATTTTGCGGAGTCTACCGTGAACGCCATAGACAAAGCCAGTGGTTGAAACGAGGTCCAGCTTACATTAAAACCGGCCGGGCCGGCAAGGCCGGGCGGAACAAATAAAAGCCCCGTAAAGCCAGCTATGGCAGGTTAAAGTGGCGCAAAAACTAGCCAAATGCCGAAAAAAAAGCCGTGAAAACCTCCACAGGCCTTGGACGGCCACTTCTTAAAAGTTCGTTTTTCGGGGTCAGGAAATTTCCGGGGGCTGGCTGGCCTTGGTCCATTTTTGTCATGGAACTCCTTATTGAACGCGTATTCGCAATAAGAATCCCCCTTAGATTATATATGTCATCAGAACATAAAATTTTCTAAAGAGTCATTTAAAATATGTAATTTAATAATAAAAGAAATTTAAGTCATTTTACAAAATATAAAGTTGTTATCTGTGGTAATTTTGCTTGATATAATTGTTTTTGATAGAAAATAAATGACTACGCTTTGACTTTTTGGCCCGAACTCAGGTCCGGCTCAGGGCCAACAACCTGGCTGACTACCGCCTTTAGGTGCCCCCTGGCCAGGCGAACGTCGAGGCGGTCGTCGGCCCGGACCTGGTCCGCGGAGCGGACCACCCGGCCGTCCGGGCCGGTCACGACCGAGTAGCCGCGGGTCAGGACCGCCAGGGGGGAGACCAGGTCGAGGGAGATAACTAGCCAGTCCAATTGGGTTTTCCTCTGGTCAACCAGCCGTCGGGCCTGGAGGGCCAGGGCCTGGCCGAGGGCCTCTAGCCTCTGGCGCCTGAGGACCTGGGCCCTGACGGGCGAGGCCCGGTCCAGGGATCTGGAAAGGGAGTCCAGCATATTGCGGGAAAAAGCCAGTCGTTTTTTTACCGCGCTTTCCAGTTTCAACAGCTGGCCGTCCAGAAGCTGGGCGAACCGGCCCAGTCTGTACCTCAAGCGCCCTAACTGGCCGATGCCTTTCTGAAGTTGTCCGCTCTTGTCCAGCCAAACGCCCCTAGCGGAGTCCCGCAGGCGCCCGAGGACGGCCCCGAGCCGCTCCAGGCGCTCGGAGTCCCTGGGAAAGACGGCCTCGGCCGCCGCCGTGGGGGTTATGGCCCTGGCGTCGGCGGCCAGCTCCACCAGGGAAAGGTCGGTCGAGTGGCCTATGGCCGCCAGGACCGGCAGGCGGGAGCCGGCCACGGCCCTGACGACCGTCTCCTCGTTGAAGGCCCACAGGTCCTCCATCGAGCCCCCGCCCCTGGTTATGACCGCGAGGTCGAAGCCGCCCCAGGAGTTCAGGAGCTCCAGGGCCCCGGCCATCTCCTCGGCGGCGCCCTTGCCCTGGACCCTGACCGGGACGAGGCTGATCCAGGCCCCCCGGCAGCGCCTCACGGACGTCGCGAGAAAGTCGCTGGCGGCGGCCGAGCCAGGCGCGGCCAGGAGGGCCACCCTCGCTGGCGCCGCCGGGATGGGCCTCTTGCGCCCGTCTGCGAAGAGGCCCTCGCCCTCCAGCCTCTTCTTGAGCCTCTCGAAGGCCAGGCTCAGCGAGCCCTCGCCCTTGGGCACCAGGCGCTCGACTATCAGCTGGTACTCGCCCCTGGGGCCGTAGACGGAGAGCCTGCCCCGGGCCACGACCATCAGCCCGTTCTGGAGGGCGGCCCCCCCGCTCCTGGGCAGGTTGTAGCGCCAGATGACGGCCTTGAGTATGGCCTGGCTGTCCTTGAGCTGGAAATACGAGTGCCCCGAGTTGGCCCTGACGAGCCCGCTGACCTCGCCCTCGACGGCGATGGCGCCCAGGGACTGGTCAAGGCTCTCCTGGATGCGGCCGGCGACCTGGCTGGGGGTCAGCGGCCCGGGGCCCAGGAGCGATTCCCTCGGAGCGGCCTTGGCGCCCATGTCTCCTCCCTGTCGGCGGAAACCGCCTTCCGGGCGGTCCCCCGCGCGGATTGATTATGCGTCCCGCCAGCGGCTATAATCGTCCTGGCCGGTCTTCGGCCTGATTCTACCCATTAGGCGCTGGACGGTCAACCTTGGCCCGCCTTTCCCTGGCGGGACCAGGCCGGCCAGGCGCGCCCAGCGAGAGGCTTAAGCAGTGAGAACCACCAAAGGCGTCTTCCCGTCCCGCCCCCGGAGGGCCGCCGGCCCCCTGGCCTCCCTTCTCCTCGTCCTGGCCCTGGCGGCCTCCTCGGCCGGCGCCCTCCGGGCCCAGGCCGCCCCGGCGCCCCCCGTCCACCCGGGCGACCAGGGCGACTCCCTGGTGGGGGCCTCCATCGGCGACGCCAGCAACTTCATCCCGGCCCTCTCCAGCGACACCTCCTCCGGGGCCGTCAGCTCCGACGCCTACCGGGGCCTGGTCAAGTACAGCCCCGACCTGGACGTGGTCCCGGACCTGGCCGAGAGCTGGGAGTTCAGCGAGGACCAGAGGACCATCACCTTCAGGCTCAGGCCCAACGTGGTCTGGGCCGACGGCCGGCCGTTCACGGCCGCCGACTGCGTCTTCACCTGGCGGCTCATGGCCGACCCCGACACGCCCACGGCCTACGGCGAGCCCTTCTCCCAGATAGAGACGGCCGAGGCCGTCGACGATCTGACCTTCAGGGTGACCTACAGGAGGGTCATGGCCAAGGCCCTCATCACCTGGGCCTTCGGCATCATGCCCAGACACCTCCTGGAGGGCGTGGACCTCGACGAGAGCCCCCTGGCCCGGACCACCGTGGGCACCGGGCCCTTCCAGCTGGAGAGCTGGAAGACGGCCCAGACCATCATCGTGGCCGCCAACCCCAGGGACCACGAGGGCCGGCCCAACCTCGACCGCCTGGTGACCAGGATAATCCCGGACACGGCCACCCAAATGATGGAGCTGTCCACCGGGTCCATAGACACGATGTCGCTGGAGCCGGACCAGTGGATCCAGGCCCAGGGGAACGCCTTCCTCAGGGACAACTACGCCTTCTTCCGCTACCCGGCCTTCAGCTACACCTACCTGGGCTTCAACCTCGGTGACCCCAGGCTGGCCGACGTCAGGGTCAGGCAGGCCATCGCCTTCGCCATCGACAAGGACGAGATCGTCGAGGGGGTCCTCCTGGGCTTCGGCCAGCCGGCCAACGGCCCCTTCAAGCCCGACATGTGGGCCAACAACAGGAACGTCAAGCCCTATCCCTTCGACCAGGCCCGGGCCCGCCGGCTCCTGGCCGAGGCCGGCTGGGCCGACCTGGACGGCGACGGGGTGGTCGAGAGGGACGGGGCCAAGTTCACCCTGACCATCATGCTGAACCAGGGCAACAAGACGCGGGAGCAGGCCGGCCTGGTCATCCAGTCCCGGCTCAAGGAGGTGGGCATCGAGGTCAAGCTGAGGGTGGTCGAGTGGGCCGCCTTCCTCAAGGAGTACATCGACAAGCGCGACTTCGAGGCCATCATCATGGGCTGGACCATCCCCCTGGATCCCGACCTCTTCGACGTCTGGAACTCCTCCAAGACCAAGCCCGGGGAACTGAACTTCGTAGGCTACGCCAACCCCGAGGTGGACGCGCTCATAGACCAGGGCCGCTTCAGCGTGGACCGCAAGGAGCGCAAGGCCGCCTACGACCGCATCCAGGAGATCCTTCGCGACGAGGTGCCCTACGTGTTCCTCTTCGTCCCGGAGAACCTGACGGCCATCAGCAAGCGGTTCGTCGGCCCGGTGGTCGCCCCCATCGGCCTGGGCTTCAACACCAACTTCTGGTACGTGCCCAGGGACAGGCAGCTCTACCAGAAGTAGGCCCAGCTCCGGCCGGCCGGGGGGGCCCGCCTGGCCCCTTTGGCCATCAGGCTCCCCGCCTGGGGTTGGCCCGCCGGCGGGGACGGGCCGTCCCGCGTGGTTGGGGCCGGGAAAGACTTTTGCCCTAGGCAGGGCGACTTTAGGGGGCCGATAGTTTTTGACGCTGCGGCGAGAAACAGGGTTTCCCGCCGCTTTCGATGTTTTTGAAAATGCCGCTCCGACGGCGCATGGATAATCCTCTGAAGCGACAATGGCAGGGACATTTTGGGGTTGCTGTCACTATATGGCATTTATCTTAATGATAAAACCAATAACACAAATAAGTAAATGATTATATTGACTAAAAATGGCTCTTGGCCTGGCATGTGAGCTTCAGGACATGTTAAGATTGTTGTCAAGGGATAAAACCAGGGGGAAAAGAGTCGGAGCCAGAAAAATTGTATGACTTTAGCATCTTGCTGGAGTAGGACATTTGAAATTTGCGTCGACGCCCGATTGCCGGGAACTAAGGAGCATTGCACATAATATACTGTGTCTCGCCTTGAAAACGCAAAAAAATTTTGCTACAGTATAGTGCAAAACACAGAAAGGAGCGAGACAAGATGGCTGACACGACCAATTTGAGCATCAGGATCGACCGCGACCTGAAAGACGAAGCCGATTCCGTCTTCAACGCTCTAGGCATGAACCTGACCACGGCGATTACCATATTCGTGCGGCAGGCCGTAAGGCAAAGGAAAATTCCTTTTGAGATTTCTCTGGATGTCGGCCGCAGTGGCAAGGTGACGATGGCGGAGGCGGTGGCGGCTTCGGAGCGCATCTGGCAAGCGTCCGTCCAGAACGAAACTGACAAGATGACGATGGGCGAGATAGACGCGGAGATTGCGGCTGCTCGCAGGGAACGCAAGGCAAGGGCGGGCATGTGACAGGCGTTCTCGTGGTGCTTGACACGAACATCCCTGTTTCCGCGCTGCTCGCACCACTTGGGAACCCGGCGGGGATATAGCAGGATGTTCTTGACGGAAACGCTGAAAGTGGCCTACAGTTCGGAATTACTCGCGGAATACAGCGATGTCCTGTTCAGGCCGCGCTTGCGAATCCAGACCGACGAAGCGGCAAAAGTGATTAACGCCATACAGGAACACGGCATGCGAATAGAGCAGACACCCAGCGCACACTACATGGTTGACGAGGATGACCGCGTGTTCCATGACGTGGCGAAGAGCGCTGGGGCGTACCTCGTGACCGGGAACAGGAAGCATTATCCCGATGAGGCGTTTATCGTTACCCCGACCTGTTTTTTGTCTTTATGGCTGGCCGCCGGAGCGAGAATCATCGCTTTCTTATTCCAATCTGCATTCAAGCTCGTCTTTTACCAGTATTATTGTATCATATGTAATATTTTGCCTGACTTCCAAGATGATGGCTTCAGTGGACGCAAATAAATTTATGAATAGATGTAATATATTGATAATTATATATCTTTATATTTAAAATAATGCTTTGCTTATGATTGGTCACGATAGTGATGCCGCCAATGTCTGCGACTTGCCAACAATTCAACTTGAGTTCCCGCTTCCTCACCTGCCCCGTGCCATCAGTTTGATTACCAGCATAATGTCAGCAGCCTACCACGTGGATGGTTTGGGCGCCGACCGTTTTCGTCTCCCAGGTCAGCTTGTCCTTCCAGGGCAGGTTTAGGTCCTTGTCACACACCACCAGCCATCCTTCCGCTGAGCCACACCTGTCCATATACCCCAAAAGTTGGTTTATATTGATCGCCTCGGTTTTATGTCCTTTGATTTTTACTTCCAGTGGGTAATGGCGTTCTTTGTAGGTTATGCATATGTCAACCCTCAATCTTCCCAGGGCGTATTCTCTCTTTATGTCGGCTCCTCCGTTCAGTACCCTTTGCAAAAATGAAAATAATACCAGTATAACAAGATTTTC
>JAISEK010000047.1 GCA_031264145.1 Deltaproteobacteria bacterium | reverse complement strand
GGCCTTGGAGAGGATCAGCGTTATGGCCGCGGTCAGGGTCGTCTTGCCGTGGTCGATGTGCCCGATGGTTCCGACGTTGACATGGGGTTTGGAACGGTCAAACTTCTTTTTGGCCATTGGAAGCCTCCGTAGGGGATAAGGCCCGTGATAATGGGGCTTTCTTCATGGCCCCTTGACTTGCTGGAGCGGCCGCGCCTGGCGCGTCCCGATAAACCTTCCCTGGCTGGCCAAAGGGCCGCCAGGGGTCTCTGCTGGGGCCCGCCTCCGGGCCACGCTAGGCCTTCCTGGCCTCCCTCTGGGCCGCCACCTCGGCGGCGACCGTCTCCGGCAGCGGCTGGTAGCGCCCGAACTGCATGCTGAAGGTGGCCCGGCCCTGGGTCCGGTTCCTCAGCTCGGAGGAATAGCCGAACATGGTCCCCAGGGGCACCTCGGCCCCGATGACCTTCGAGCCGCCCAGGGTGTCCAGGTTGTTGACCTTGCCCCGGCGCGTGGAGATGTCGCCTATGACCTCGCCCACGTAGTCCTCGGGGGTCACCACCTCGAGATCCATTATCGGCTCCAGGATGATGGAGCCGGCCTTCCTCAGGCCTTCCTTGAGGCACATCGAGGCGGCCAGATGGAAGGCCATCTCCGAGGAGTCCACGTCGTGGAAGGAGCCGTCGAAGAGGGTCACCTTCATGTCGGTGACAGGGAAGCCGGCCCTGACCCCGCCCTTCTGGCAGGCCTCCAGGGCCCCCTCGCCCACGGCGTTGTGGTATTCCTTTGGCACGGTGCCGCCGACCACGGCCGTCTCGTAGACCAGGCCGCTCCCAGGCTCCTGGGGCTCGAGCCTCAGCCAGACATGGCCGTACTGGCCCCGGCCGCCGGTCTGGCGCACGTGCTTGTACTCGACCTCCACCTTTCTGGTGATGGTCTCGCGGTAGGCCACCTGGGGCGCCCCCAGGTTGACCCCGACCTTGAATTCCCTCTGCAGGCGGTCGGCGATGATCTCCAGGTGGAGCTCGCCCATGCCCGAGATGATTATCTCGCCCGTCTCCCTGTCCGTCCGGACCCGAAAGGAGGGGTCCTCTGACGCCAGCTTCCCCAGGGCCTGGCCCAGCTTGTCGGCCTCGTCCTTGCTCTTGGGGCTCAGGGCTATGTGGATGACCGGCTCGGGGATGTGCATCTGCTCCAGGACCAGGGGCTTGGCCTCGTCGCAGAGCGTGTCGCCGGTCGAGGAGTTGCGGAGCCCCACGGCGGCCACGATGTCGCCAGCCCCGGCCTCCTTGATCTCCTCGCGCTTGTTGGCGTGCATCTTGAGGAGGCGGCCAATCTTCTCCCTGCTCTCCCGGCAGGAGTTGAAGACCTGGTCCCCGCTCCTGAGCGTTCCCGAATAGACCCTGAGGAAGGTCAGGTGGCCCACGTATGGGTCGCTCATAAGCTTGAAGGCCAGGGCGGCCAGGGGGGCCCCGTCGGAGGCCGGCCGCTCCTCGATCTCGCCCTGGGGGCCGATTCCGGCCACTGGCTTGATGTCCGTCGGCGAGGGCAGGAAATCAACCACGGCGTCAAGTAGTGGCTGTACGCCCTTGTTCTTGAAGGCCGAGCCCAGAAGGACCGGCACGCACTTGAGGGCCAGCGTGCCCCGCCTCAGGCTGGCCTTGAGCCTGGCCGCCTCTATCTCCCGGCCCTCCAGGAAATCCTCTATGAGGCCGTCGTCGAAGTCGGCCAGGGTCTCGGCCAGGGCGTTCCTGGCCTCCTGGGCCTCGGCCAGCCTGTCCTCGGGGATGGGCTTTTCCTCAAAGCTGGTAGGATCGTTGGGATCCCTCGAGTACGACAGGAACCTCATCTCCAGGAGGTCGATGAGTCCCTCGAACTTGTCCTCCTTGCCAACCGGGAGCTGCAGGAGGCACGGCACCGCCGAGAGCTTGTCCCTTATCTCCGAGATGCAGCGGCCGTAGTCGGAGCCCAGCCGGTCCATCTTGTTTATGAAGGCGATGCGGGGGACGCCGTAGCGGTCGGCCTGGCGCCAGACCGTCTCTGACTGGGGCTGGACGCAGCCGACGGCGCAGAAGACGGCCACCACCCCGTCCAGGACCCTGAGGCTCCTCTCGACCTCTATGGTGAAGTCGACGTGGCCAGGGGTGTCTATGAGGTTGATGCGGTGCTTGCGCCAGAAGCAGGTCGTGGCCGCCGAGGTTATGGTTATGCCGCGCTCCTGCTCCTGGGCCATCCAGTCCATGACCGCCTGGCCATCGTGGACCTCGCCAATCTTCTGGGAGACGCCCGTGTAGAAGAGTATGCGCTCCGAAGTGGTGGTCTTGCCGGCGTCAATGTGGGCGATTATGCCGATGTTGCGCGTGTTGGCTATGGGAACCTGACGGGCCAATTTTATCCTTCCGTGCTCAAGACAAGGCCGCAAGGGCCTAGGCCCTTCCCGGTGAGGGCCCTCGGCCCCGTTCCGTCAGGGGGCCGCGCAGAATGTTTTTCAAAGATCCGCCCCGGTGGGCCCTGGCGCCCCTGGACCGGCTACCAGCGGTAATGGGAGAAGGCCTTGTTGGCCTCGGCCATGCGGTGGGTATCCTCGCGCTTCTTGACCGAGGAGCCGCGGCCCTGGGAGGCGTCAAGGAGCTCGGCGGCCAGCTTGGCCATCATGCCCTTCTCGCCGCGGCCCTGGGCGTAGTTGATGAGCCATCGGATTGAGAGGGCCGCACGGCGCTCGGGCCTGATCTCCATGGGCACCTGGTAGGTCGATCCGCCGACCCGGCGGCTCTTGACCTCGAGGGAGGGCCGGACCTGGTCCAGTGCCCGCTCGAAGACCTTTATGGGATCGTCCTTGGTCTTGTCGGCGATGATGCCGATGGCGCCGTAGAAGATGCGCTCGGCCGAGCTCTTCTTGCCCCGCTTGAGCAGATTGTTTATGAACCTGGCCACCATCTTGTTGCCGTACTTGGGGTCGGGAAGGGTCTCCCTCTTGCTGAACTCTCTACGCCTGGGCATCTACAGTTCCTCTGTTGGCATGCGGTTTTGGGAAGGCCTCGTGGCCGCCCCTTGGCCGGAGGGCCGCCGGTTTGGCGGCCCAATGGGCCGAAGGGCCGCCAAACCGGCGGCCCCTGCCTCTTACTTGGGCCTCTTGGCCCCGTACTTGCTGCGTCCCTGGCGGCGCTTCTGGACGCCGATGGAGTCGAGGGTGCCGCGGATGATGTGGTAGCGCACGCCCGGCAGGTCCTTGACGCGGCCGCCGCGGATCATGACCACCGAGTGCTCCTGGAGGTTGTGCCCCTCGCCGGGGATGTAGCTGGTCACCTCCATGGAGTTGGTCAGGCGCACGCGGGCCACCTTGCGGAGGGCCGAGTTGGGCTTCTTGGGCGTGGCCGTGTAGACCCTGATGCAGACCCCGCGCTTCTGGGGGCAACCCTTGAGGGCCGGCACGGTGTTCTTCTTCAGCTGGGCCTTGCGGCCTATGCGGATGAGCTGGTTAATGGTCGGCATCGCTCCACCTGTGGCGAAATGTTCCGCGGCGAAATCTCGGGCTGGGCCAGCCCAGCCGCTTCCGGCCCCGTGGGCCAAAAAAACCTTTGGAGAAAAAAGGCGACAAAAAATACCCTCGCCAGGCCTTAAGACCTCCGACCACTCTCGCCTGAAGTTTTCCTTCAGGCCTTCCCCGGAAAAGGGGAAGGGGGCCCGTTCGGGCCCTGGTCGGGGGTGCACCCGGGAAGGTTCGGGGGAACGGGGAGGCCTTCGCCACCCCGCGCCCGCCATGCCTGCGATCCCCCAAGTTTTTCACCCTGTCCGCCCCACATGCCTTTTTCCGGCCCAGCGTTGGGTTCACTCGGTTGCTTGGAAGGGACCGCCTTTGCGGATTCGACCCTTATAGCATTTTTTCTGAGGCCATGTCAACAAAAAAATGGCCCGCGGGTCCTTTTCCCACGCGGGCAAAGATACGGCCAAAGGGGCCTCGTGTCAAGCGCCAGATCCGCGGCCATATCTGGAGGCGGGCCCAACATATAGATATTGGCCGCGCCACTCGGCCCTGCGGCCACCGGGGAGGTCCAGGCCCCCGCCCCCCGGGGTTCCGGCGATCCCCAGGATCATGTCGGCGCTGGCCAGCGATACCGGCTCGCCGCCACCTGGGCGGCGGGGGCCCACCCGCCTCAGTAGCCGCCCGCAGACCCGGCGGGCCTCGGCCAGGCCCAGGCCGGCCAGGCCCTGGCCCAGGACACCCAGCCAGTCGCCGTCCTCCCGGTAGCCCAGCCGCTCCAGGAGACCATCCAGGTGCCGATCCCAGAACTCCTCCTCGCAGGCCGCGAGCCCCGACGCCCTGCCGAAGGCCGCCAGGAAGGCGGGGTTCAGCCTCCCCAGCTGGGGCAGAATCTCCCGTCGCACCAGGTTCCGGCCGAAGCGCTGGTCGGCGTTGGAGGGATCCTCCAGCCAGCCCAGGCCCCTCGCCCGGAGGTAGCCCCGCAACTCGTCCCGGCCGAAGCCCAGGAGGGGCCTCAGGACGGGCCCGCTGACGGCCCTAATGCCCACCAGGGCCCCCGGCCCGCCCCCCCTGGCCAGCTTCATGATGATGGTCTCGGCCTGGTCCTCGGCCTGGTGGGCGGTCACCACGTGGTCGCCAGGCCAACAGGATAGGATCGAGAGGAGGAAGTCGTACCTGGCCGCCCTGGCCGCCTCCTCAATGCCCTTGCCCCGCTCCCTGGCCAGAAGGCCGACCTCTACCCTGGCCGTCCGGCACTCCAGGCCCAGCCGCCCGGCCATCTCCCCGGCCCTCTGGGCCTCCGCCGCCGAGCCGGGCCTCAGGCCGTGGTCCAGGTGCGCGGCCAGCAGGGAACCTGGCCCCAGGTGCCGCCGCAGCAACGCGAGGAGGGCCATGGAGTCGCCGCCACCGGAAAAGGCGCAGACGAACCGTCCCCCTGGCCAGGCCGGGCAAAGGGACGCCATGGCCGCGGAGAAGCGCCCCTCCAGCGATCCCTGGCTAGCAATCGTAGGCCACCAGCCTGACCGGCGAGGCCGAGCCGGCCTCAAGCTTCAGGGGAAAGGCCGAGACCACCCTCTTCTTCCCGTCCATGATCTCCTCGGGGAAGAAGACCTCCTCGATGATCAGTATGCCGGCCGAGAGCAGAATCTCGTGGCAGGGCTGGGCCTTCTCCCTGGCGCCGTAGCCGCCCAGGCTCATGGCGTCGGTGCCCACGGCCTTGACCCCCCTGTCCCTGAGAAAGCCGGCCGCCGGGCCGTCCAGGTAGGGCCATCTTCTCATGTAATCGGCCGAGAAGCCCCGCCTCTGGTTCCAGCCGGTGTTTATGAGCGCGAAGTCGCCCGGCCCGATCCGATCACCGAAGGCCTCTACCTCCTCCAGCCCTATGGCCTGGTCGGCCCCTACCCGGCCCCGGAAGTCCAATATGGCCGCCGGGCCCCAGAACCTCTCCAGGGGCAGGCTGGCACTGTCGCCGGTCCCGTCGAAGAAGTGCTCCGGGGTATCCACGTGGGTGCAGGTGTGGCTGGACATGGTGAGGGTCTCGGCGTTGAAGCCCTCCCTGGCCCGGTGGGAGGTCCTGGTGACGCTGGGGACCCCGAGGCGCGGGTAGGCCGGGCAGCCATGGTAAATCGGAAGGCTCATGTCAATCAGCCTGATTTTGGAAACGTCCATCTAGTTCTGCCTCCAGTGGCCCAGCCAGCCGGCGCGGCCACCCCATATATGACCCAAGACGGCCCCCTGGCGGCCCTCAACGATGCAGCAGGCCAGGGCCGGCCTCCCGAACGTCAGGGCAGCCGGTCATTATCATGGCCTGCTCCAGCTGCGCCCTCAGGGTCTCGGCGTAGAGCGCAACCCCCTCGCGCCCTCCGCCGACGGCGGCGATGGCGAAGGGCCGGCCGATCATGACCCCGTCGGCCCCCAGGGCCAGGGCCTTCAAGATGTCCGCCCCTGACCTAAAGCCCCCATCGACCAGAATGGCCGCCCGGCCCTTGATCTTCTCGGCGATGGCCGGCAGCACCTCGGCCGTCCCTGGGACCGAGTCCAGCACCCGGCCGCCATGGTTGGAGACGACCAGGCCGTCGGCCCCGGCCCCGACGCAGGACACGGCGTCGCCCGGGCCCATGATTCCCTTGACGACGAAGGACAGGCCCAGGCCGTGGGCGGAATCGATGATGCCGGCCAGATCGTCCTGGCTCTTGGCGTAGGCCGGGTTGCCCATGATGCGCAGGGTGACGAGCCCGATGCTGTCGAGATCGCAGCCCACCACCCTGCAGCCGGCCCCCCTGGCCATTTCCAGCTTCTCCCTTATCTTCTCCGGCTCCCAGGGCTTGACGAAGGGCACGGCCCGCCCCTCCCCCAGCCTCTCGGCCATGGCCAGGCCCGCCCTCATGACCTCGGGGGGCACGGCGTCTGGCGTGCCGGCGACGATGCCCGCGTCGGCGGCCCCGAAGACTATGGCCTCCTGGTACTCGGCCTCGCCCATGGCCCCGCCCAGGTTGAACGATATCCCGCCGATGGGAGCGACGATGAGGGGCAGGCTGAGCCTGAGGCCCAGGATCTCGGTCCCGGTCCTGGGAAAATGGACCTGGTGGACCAGGCGGGTCTCCAGCCTGATCCCGGCCAGGGCCGACACGTTGGCGCGGAACGAGAGCCCCGTGCCGGCCCCGCCCATGCCCGGGACCTCCCCCGAGCAGGCCCGCCCGTCGCAGGCCGGGCAGACCCGGCAGACCCCCTTGGCCAGTGCCCGGGCCCTGATCTCCTTAAGGCTCAAGGCCATTTCCCCACCTCCCCATGTTTCGGCTGGGGCAGCCACCACAGCCGGGGCGGCGGCGACCAGACCCGATGGGTCCCTTACGCCATTATATCGATTGGCGCCAAAAACGAAAAGGCCCGGGCCCATTGACGGCGGCGAGCCAAACACTTAGACTTGCCCTGATTAACGGCATCAGGCCCATTCACCAACATGCTAAAAAAGGAAGCCGCCAATGACTTGGAGCCAAGACGCCTGGCAGGAGATCGAGCCCATCTTCGCCGACATCATCGCCCACCCCTTCATCCAGGCCCTTATCGACGGTACCCTGGAAAAGGATAAGTTCGTCTTCTACCTCCAGCAGGACTCCCTCTATCTCAGCGACTTTTCAAGGGTGCTGGCCGGCCTGGCCGTCAAGTCGGAGCTTCCCGGCGAGACGCTGGCCCTCCTGGGCTTCGCCCATGAGGCCTGCGGGGTAGAGAGGGAACTACACCGGTCCTTTCTCAAGAACGTCACGCCCGCGGAGCCCACCCCCTGCTGCCTCCTCTACACATCCTTCCTCTACCGCCAGCTGGCCACTGCCCCGCTGGAGAGGTGCATGGCCGCGGTCCTGCCCTGTTTCTGGATCTACGGACGCGTTGGGGAGCACATCCTGGCCCAGGGCCGGCTGCCCCAAAACCCCTTCCAGGCCTGGATCGACACCTACGGCGGGGAGGAATACGCCAAGTCCGTCGCCCTGGCCGTGGACATCGCCGACGAGATGGCCTCGGGCCTCAGCCGAGCCAGATTGTTGGAGATGACCGAGACCTTCAAGCTGGCCTCCAAGATGGAATGGATGTTCTGGGACAGCGCCTGGCGGCTGCAGAAGTGGCCCGTCTGAACATGGGCCAACGTTAATCCCCAGGTTTTCGGCCGTATTGCCCAATTTTGAAAGTCTTTTCCCCTTTAGATAGCCCCTCGACATGAAGGCACCTGTCTTGCTGTTGGCCTCGCCAAGTATGGAGGAACCATCATTAGTTATGGGTAGAGAGTCAGCTAGCAAGACGCATGCCCCAGAACCTTGCGATTGACAACTATCTGGACCATATTTCTATTTCTGCCTGGAAAAAATATTATCAAGGCCTAATAAATCTATAAAAATTACTTTAGCTTTTATTTGAACATATTTTTTATATAATAAATACTATAATTAACTGTTTTAGGTACCATAAATGTGTCACTCATTATTTTATGGTCTATAGCCAATATACTGCGTTAACGACCTTGAGCCCATCTTACGAGTCGTCTTTTTTGCCAGAACGTGCAACACGCCTGCTTGCGTCAGAGGCGACCTCTACCGAGAACTAGTCTCAGCCAACGGATCCCAGGACAGGTCTCCCCAGAGTAACTGGCCTCCACTTGTTATCGTGAAGTGCGGCCATCAAGGGCCTGTCCAGCCAGTTGACATGACCTTCACCGTCTTTTTTGCTCCAAGCCATGATCCTAACGTGACTTAACAAGTTATCATGTGATTTTCTCGATACCGCAGTTATCCTAAGACTGTTAGATTTCTAAATCTGTCCTGATATGGGATGAGTCGGAGCAAGGATGGTTCTTTTGGCCTTGCCCATATTTGCCGTGCCTGCGTGGACGGTGAATCCACGATTGGGCAAACCTAGGGCCGTACAATTTGGGCCTGTTCCGGCCCTGGCTGAAGCTGCCTTGAAGTGCTTCCAATTGCGCAGGTCCCAATTCTTTAAATAGCCAACGAAAGCCACTGGCCGCAACGCCACCTTCCGCAAAATACTGGACAAGGGCGCAGTATACGACAAAACGACGGGGAGAACATGCGCATCGACGAAATAAATTTGCTGAAAACATGCAGTCTGCTGGGGGTCATCTTCCTCCATGCCCTTTACCCCTTTACCGTCCCAGGCATCTTCTGGAAGATGTTCGCGGAGCAGCCTAACCTCACTGCGGACCGGATAGTTTCCTGCCTGGGTCTGATCATCATACCGTCCTTTATGTTGGCATCCGGCTATTTGCTGGCCCGCGGTCTTGAGCTCAAAAAGAGAAGTTTCGCAGAGCAACTCGCCAACCGAGCCAAACGACTGCTCATCCCCTGGCTTTTCATGACGGTGTTCTGGATGGTGCCGTTATATACTCTTTTTGATCTACCCGCATATAATCACCCCGCAGGACTCTCCCTGTTGCATTCCTATGAGGCCGGACTGAAGGGCCTGTTCAGTGATCATCTCTGGTTTCTGCTGGTGCTGTTCTGGGCAAGCGTGTTCTGGCTGGCGGCGTTTCCCTTGCTCAAAAAGATCGGGACGCCAGGAGGACTAGCCCTAGCCTTAGCTGGATCCTGGCTGATAAGCCGCTATGGTAGCGGTTTGACCTGGTACGCCTTATGGGAAACGGCAGGTCCGCTGATCTACATGTTCCTAGGGATCGCCCTGTGGACCAATCGGAATCGCCTTGACGCTTTTTTTAAGCGCCGGGCAGTTCCGGTCTTTGCCGTGACGCTTTTGCTCTATGCCTTGTTCGCCTCCCGCACCGAGCTGCCGCAAATTCCTTACTGGGCAGCGTGCTGCACAGGGGCGCTGCTGGCCTATCAGGCCAGCCTGTATTGCTCACGGCGTTGGTATAAGGACTTACGTGGTAACGTTTGCTATCGCTATTTTGAAAACAACGCCTTCCGTTTCTATCTTTTCCACATACCCGGCGGCCTGCTGATTTTCAAGGCGATTGACGCTCTGACCAGCCTTTCTCCTTTGCCCTTTGCGATCCTTTCCTTCACTCTGAATCTTGCTGCCACGACGCTGATTGTCGCGCTGGTGAACACCTTGGAAGCGTTCGCCAGGAACTTGCTGACCAAAGCCGGGTAAAAAACGCCTTACCGCAAGTTGGAGCGGCGGAATACGGCTGGCTCTGGCACTATGCTGAACAAGTATTACTGCCGGAAAACGCTCCAACGTTTGATATACCAGATACCCAAAACATTTACCTTATATGCTTCCTTCCCTTCAGCTATCACTTTCAAATTTAGCGACGATACATAAAAATATCTTTACATAATAAATCAGACATACAATAGCCATGGTGTTGGTGGAGGCGGGAGTGGATCTGATCTGCATTCATGATTTACTTGGCCATGTCAGCGTGGCAACGACAGAAGTGTACGCAAAGGCAGACGCTACCGTTAACAGCCAAGCAATTTAGGCTGCAAAGGAGATAGTGCCGCAGGCTGAAGCGGAATGGGAGAACTCCACAACCCTAAGGGGCCGCTCCAAAATAATCGCTCCAATTTAGTTCATCTTGACTAATTTTTTGCTAGAAATGGCATAGTTTTTGCGTTAAAAATTAAGTGCTAAATTTAATTCGCTAGGGAAGTATAGTATAGTTCCATTCTCCATGAAATTCATCTTTTAATATTTTAATACTTGAAATTTGCTCTTT
>JAISEK010000021.1 GCA_031264145.1 Deltaproteobacteria bacterium | reverse complement strand
GATTTGCCGAAACGGCGCGGCCTGGACAGGAAGTAGCACTTGCCGTTAGTGATGATTTCATGTATTGCCTTGGTCTTATCAACGTATAGATAATTATCTTTCCTCATTTCTGAAAAAGTCTGGCCAGATGACGGAAGTTTTAACATGAGGTTCACCTATCACTATCTAAGATAATAATTGACCAATACCGTATTTGTCGGCATATGCCTGTTCCCAACCACTGGGAATGGGCTCGGCACGATAGCTGACCACAAATCCCATCTGGCCGTCAGGAACGCCATGGTGGAGGTTAGCACCTTAGGAGCCGATAATTTCCTGAACAGGCCCTGTGCCATGTCCAGGAAAGGAGGGCACCGCTCTCTCATGTTAAGGAATAAGACTTGGCCCTTGCCTGGCGGTTCCCGCAGGGAGTTCCTTCGTATGCCACGCCTGCGCCCGTGCGGCCGACCAGGCCCAGGGGTACCTTGTGGCCGGCGATGGTCCAATTCACGTGTCTGTCGGCGACGCTCGCTGGCAAGGTCAGGCTCGCCAGGATGGGGAGGTAGCGGCCAGGGTTTATTACCCGGACAGGCAATATTGATGGACATGTAAAAACACTTAAAAAGCCTAAAAAAACCATGCTTGATAGTTATTATCAAGGCTTTATCTTAGCGGATCCCAAAAAAGCTGGCTTTTTACATCCTCATCGATATTGTCCACATACTGAATGTTTGGCTTCCTGATGAAGAAGAAAAGATGGCCTTTTCTTAACAGTTCCCGTCTGGGTTACTCTTCCGGGGCTGGGTAAAAAAAATCAGAAAACTCCAGTTCGGTTTGTCGGTCCTTCAATTAGTTTAGCATGGATAAGGCGTTGTCACAAAGTTATTTCGCTCCTGGCAACTGAATCACTCAAAAATGTTGAGACCTTCCTTTCCGAGCAATCCAAACCTTGCAGTCGTTTGTTGCTTGCAAAAGACATATTTAGTTTTTAATTATAATAATTTTTAAATATATTATAAAATTATTTTATATTACTATTTATATATAACGAATATTTATATAAACAATTTTTATAACAAGCAAAAAAATTCACAATCCTATATCGGATTAATTCTGTGGCACCCTTTTCACAAAGCGCACCAAATTCGCCGACCAGCCGACCGTGGGCCACAGCAAATCGTCCTGCTCATCTACCCGGATCCTCACCAGAAAAAAAGAAGCCTGCCAGTCTCGCCCATGCCCGAGTTGACGGCCTGCCCGGCTTCTCGCCGGCCCACCTGTCGGCGACAGGGGACCCGCCAGCGGGACAAGCCGAGAAGGAAGAGAGGGCAGTCAGTCCGTCACCTCGATGTAGCCCTGGCCGACCAGCCCATGGAAACTGGCAACCAGCCCATCCGACAGCCGGAAGCGGGGTGGGATGGAGAGATTGCGCCTGGACCTGGTCATGGCGACGTACAGAAGCCTCAGCTCCTCCTGGGAAAGGCGGTAACTGCCAGTAGGGGGCATTTCCCCAGTCCTCTGGCAGATTTCCATTATCTTATTGCCTTGCGCCACCGCGTCTTCCAAGGAGACAAAGTCATCAAGCAAAATGACGTTCTCGTATTCCTTGCCCTTTATCTTGTGGGCCGTGGTGGCGATGTAATCGGCCTGGTTTTCCTCCACCATGGTCTCAAGCATTTGCGCATACAGGCCGAATGCCTCGTTGAGATACCGTCTCGCTATTTTTATACGGGTGGTGGCAGTATTATCATTGACTAAAGCAGCATAATCCGCAATGTCTTCAATATTTTTAAACTTCTTTATAAACTGATCCTTTATGTCAGCGGCATTGTTATTTATAAGATTGACCAGATCAAGTATGATATCGAACTGATAGCCCTCAAACCCGCCATTGTAGAAAAATGTCGTGGGAGTCTTGCGCCGGGCCACGAAATCGAACAGGCCGGCATTGGTCCTGGCGATGACCAGGTTCCCGTCGGGGCCCCTGGCGGCCACCGGGCCGGCGACCCCGGAAAAACGCCTTCTGGCCCCCAGGAGCCGCAGGTACTGGTCGGCAAGGGCGGCTATCTCGGCGGGGCAGCGGAAGGACTGGGTCAGAAAATAGCCGGCCGCCCCCTTCAGGGCCTTCCCGGAGAGGGCGTTGACCGCCCCGTTGAAGCCATAGATCCGCTGGAAGGGATCGCCGACGAAGACCATCTTGGAGCGGCCTTGGACTATCAGGTCGATCATGCAGTCGTTCAGGTCCTGGGCCTCGTCGACCAGGATGCGGTCGTAGCCGTCGAGGCGACCCCCGGGGGCAAGCTGGAAAAGCTTCAGGTAGCCGTTGTGGGGCATGGCGAACCTGCCCTGGCAGGAGTCCTGCCAGATTTTCTCCACGAGCGAGGCCAAATCCCTGGGCCTGGCCCGAAGGCCCTCAAGCTTGGCCTTGATCTTCCGGCGCTGGTCCCTGAAAAAGGCGGCCAGGGAGGGCTTTGAGCTGATCATGAAGTCCTGGAGGCACTCGGCGGCCACCCTGGCCAGGCCATAGCCCTCGCCGCGGCTGGAGACCCGCAGGGCCCCCTCGACATAGGGGAGCAGGGCGTAGGGCCTGATGTCGCCCAGGGTGCCCTGGTATCGGTGCCCGTACTGGGAATAGGCCAGGCTGTGGATGGTCCTGACCTCCACGTTGGGGCAGCCCCGGAAGGCCTCCCTGGACTCCTGGGCCAGGGCCCTGTTGAAGGCCAGGTAGAGCATCCGCTCGCGGGGGCGGTTCTCGGCCAGGGCCCTCAGGGTCGAGGTCTTGCCGGTACCGGCATAGGCGGTCACCGCCAGGATGTCCTCCTTGGCCTCGACTATGGCTTTTTGCTCGTCCGTGAGACGATAGGTTTGACCCTTGGACATGGCAATGGACCTGACCATCTTTCGCTAGGACCTGTCGTATTCCAGCGTGACGGGGAGGAAGGGAGCCAAAATGGCGCCGAATTCCGGAATGGCGGAGCCGCGGATCCCGGCGTTGCCGGGATTAGGGAGGAAGCCCTGGCTAACCTGGTGGGGCCGGTCACGAAAAGGAAATGATCGCCGTCAGACATCCTCTTCAGGGCAACGGGAAAACAAGGAGGGCCTGGCGGCTCGTTTCAGCCTGGGTGGCATCGATGGTTGCCAAGTGGATTTGGTCGGCATGCCCCTGAATTTGGACCGCAACCTTTTCGCTCGTCTCATTTTTAGGGGCATCGATTGGATTTTTGAGGATAACGCCTTTGGATGGACGGTTAATCTACCTCAGCAGTTGGCACCGGCCACCAGGTCCAGTCCATCGACAATGGAATCTCGAGGAATTCCCACTGTCCCAAGGCATGGCCAGGGGGGCCGAGCCACAGGCCTTCGGTGAAGATCCCGGCGGCACCAGGACATAACCTTCATCGTGCCCAGGACCAGGGACTTGCCGAAACGGAGTCGCCAGGAAAAAAATGCCCCCCTCTCCCGATCGCTTCGTCGATATACCTGGTCTTATCCACGTCTCGCAGGTTCTTCCTTCCACTGGTCTCGGACATCTGACCGGCGGAGAGGGCACCGCATTGAAAGCCCCCCTTGATATCGCCATAACCACCTGAGGCCCCCCGACAGGTTGGTTTCCAGGGAAAGCGGGGATCGAGATCCCCTCCCCCAACGCCACTTCGGGTTCTGGCCGCCCGGCAACGGCACCTGGCCAGCCGGCCCCTATTCCGCTGGGCCTGGTGGGAGCCATCCCTATGAGTGGCGTTGACGGAAGCGAGTATAGCACATTTTGGTCCGAAAGGTAATTTTTGTGGGATAATCGTCTATTGGTCTAGGGCTTTCACGGCAATAATGAGACAAGCAACCAAATATATTGCCGAAAGCATGGCCGCTCGATTAGATGGCCTGGGCGGGCACAAGATATGGTGGCCCGGCTAGGCCACTGGGGCACTGGCCCCGGATTCCGGCCACCGGTTGCCCAGGGTCAGCGGTTTCTCTTGGCAGGTTGCACAGGGGGAAAAGAGGGATCAGGCAGGAGATCGGCGGAGGCCTCGGCCAGTAGGGCCAAGGTCCTGCCCAGGGGCTCAGGGCCGGAAGAGTTGGTCTCCAGGAGCTTGAGGGCCAGATCGACCGCGCTGCGGAGGGCGGTCCCGGCCTTGTGGGCCGGGAGGCCGGCCGCTATGGCCAAAAGGGTCGAGTTCAGCTCCATCAGGGCCTCGGAGGCGGCCTGGGGCGTCCCCAGGCGGCCGCGCTCGATGAGCCGGAGGACCAGATCCCCGGCCGAGGCCAGGACCCTGTGGGGCCCGTTCCCGGCCGACAGCGAGGCGGCCACCGAGCCGACCTCGGCCAGGGCGCCGGGCAGGCGGACGGCCGACAGGACCCTCCGCTCGACCAGCCTCAGGCAGATTTCCCTGGCCAGCCTCAGGGGCAGTTGCCGCTCTTTGTCCATGGGCCTTGCCTCCTTCCGGCAGGGTCCGGCGGGTTGGCCGGTCAGTTGCCCATGAGGGCCCCGGCCGGCCTCAGGGAGGGGAAATTGTCGCAGGAGAACTTGACCAGGGCCATCAGGGGCACGGCCAGGATCATGCCTATGGCCCCCCACACCCAGCCCCAGGCCAGGATTGAGAGGAAGGTGGCCGCCGGCGACAGATCGACGCTTTTGCCCAGAAAGCGCGGCTCGACCAGGTTGCCATGGACGAAGCATATGACGAGCAGGGTCAGGCACAGCCAGAGGCTCCTGGCCCAGCCGTGCTGGACGAGGCAGACCAGGGCCGCCGGCAGGACGGAGAAGGGTGCGCCTATCTTGGGGACGAAGCCGCTGAGGAAGGTCAGGACCCCCCAGCTCCCGGCGAAATCCACCCTGAAAAGGAAGCAGAACCCGGACACCAGGATGCCCTGGGCGGCGCACAGGAGGGTCTTGTAGAGGACGTAGCGCTGGACCTGGCTGCTTATCTGGCTCACGGCCTGGGCCAGGCGCTCCCCCCTGGCCCCTGGGAAGGCCTTCCTGAGCTTGCCCGGGAAGGCGGAGAGGGCCGGAAGGAAATAGAGGATGAGGATGGCGGTCAGGGCCACGTAGCCGGTCAGGCTGAGGAAGGAGGAAAAGAAGCCCGAGATGAGACCGCCCAGGGACAGGTTGGAGATCTGCGCGGTCAGGAACTCAGGGGTCACGAAGCTCAGCCTGTCCCCGAGGGACGAGACCACCGACCCCATGAAGACGCCGATCTTGTCCCTGTACCAGGGAAAGCCGTCGGCCAGGGCGGTCATGCTCATCATGGCGTAGCTGAAGGCCAGCCACAGGACGCCGAACCCCAGGGCCAGGGTGAGGACGACGGCCAGGGACCTGGGAAGGCGCCGGCGGCAGAAGGCCTCGACCAGCGGGTTCAGGAGGCAGCAGACGAAGAAGGCCAGGACCAGGGGCAGGAGCATGAACTTGAGCTCGATGAGGAGGACCGCCAGCATGAAGACAGTGCCCAGGCCGACGAAGAAGGCCAGGCTGGTCGGCAAGGCGCCGGACAGGGGTGTCCCCACGCCAGGGACGGGCCCTGCCGAGCCCGCGTCGGCCGCCCCTGGGCCGGGCGACGGGCCATTCTCTCCATCTGTGGCGCCGCCACCATCTTCCGGCCTGGCCACGGCCAGGTCTTGAGCTGACTCCAAAACAACCCTCCCTGGGCCAGAAAATGGCCTCCATTGCATGGTGCCCGGGCACCGGAATGGGATGATTGTAACTTTTTTGGGCCCCAAAGTCCAAACCAGGGCTGGCATCCACCCTTGGGCCCCGAAGGGCGACGGGCCCCGCAGCACCTCAAGGTTTCCTAATCGCCCAGGGGCCCGCCGGATTAGGCGCCAGGCCGACGCCGGCCTGGAAGTGGCGCCCGGCCCCGATCTGGCCATTCGGCCCAAGAGCAAGGCGCAATCACCCAAAAGTATGCGTCCGTCCGGGCTAATCCCTACCTAATCAAGCCCGGTGCGTCAAAACAGGCTGGGGTTAGATTGGCTTTTCAGGCGTAAAGAAAAACTAACTTTGGCATATAGAATATTAAAAAATTCTACCAATATTAAATATTAATACTTAATGAACATTAAAATATATTTATAGTTAACATATATAAGAAAAAAATAGATACATAATCTTCCATCACCAT
>JAISEK010000004.1 GCA_031264145.1 Deltaproteobacteria bacterium | reverse complement strand
AGTTCCATCATGCCGACATGGTCGCGGGACGCCGTTATTTCCTTGGGGCATTTCGACTCTTTGTCGAGATGGGGCTTTTTGGGCCTGGTTGGCACGGGTGTCTTGGAGCCTTTTATGATCTTGGACAAAAGCTTGGTACTCAACACCTTGTTCCGTTTCTTATCCTGCTCATATATGGTCTTCCGCTCAAGAATGTAGATGTCGCCGTTCTTTTGGGTGCTGTGGACGATACGGGTTTTGATCTCTCCCGATGCTTTTGCGGGCATGCCAGTAGCCTCCTAATTGAGTACATGTTATCATAACATATACCCAATTAAATGGCGATACCTAACTTATCAAAAAAAGGTGGTTTTTTTGGATCTTGCTGACCGCTGTTCAGGATTATATCGTTTTGAGTACAGATAATCCGACTTTCAGGTTGATATGGAATTGACCAGGGAGGAGGCTTGACAAAAAGTCGCCTTGAGGACAGTAGCCTGGCTGGAGGGTTGTGTTTTTTGTTAATATGTAGTAATGTAGTTACAATAGAGATTAAACGATAGGAGGTGCTGCCATGACCATTACCACTATTTCCAGCCGCAAGCTGAATCAAGATGTCACCAGCGCAAAGAAGGCGGCCAAACGCGGCCCCGTATTCATCACAGATCGTGGCAAGTTTGCCCATGTGCTGTTGAGTATCGAGGAATATCGGCGGCTTACAAAGCAATGTCGCAACATTGCTGATTCGTTGGCTATGCCGGGTGCTGCGGACATTGAGTTTGAGCCGCAATGTATGACTATAGGAACTCGACCGGCGGATTTGTCATGATGTTCGTTCTTGATACCAACGTGGTGTCTGAACTGCGGAAAGTCCGGGCTGGCAAGGCTAATCCGAATATCGCGGCATGGACTGAAACTGTTGACGCTACTGACCTCTTTGTGTCAGTCATAACCATCATGGAATTGGAGTTTGGCGTCTTGTCGATTGAGCGCAAGGACGCCACCCAGGGAGTCGTGTTGCGTGAGTGGCTGGAGCAACAGGTCTTGCCGGAGTTCTCTGGGAGAACCCTGCCCGTCGATACAGCAGTGGCGCGACGTTGTGCCCGGCTGCACATTCCGGACAAGCGCGGAGAACGTGATGCGCTCATTGCGGCGACGGCTCTTGTGCATGGTATGGCGGTAGTCACTCGCAACGTGACCGATTTTCAGTCTACAGGAGTGACGCTCCTCAATCCGTGGGAGTGACAGTGACTTCAAGCACGCTTCAGCCGGATGAAACCAGGACTTGGAGAAGATGGCACAGGTTGCATTCGAGCGGCATCTGGTAGAAGAATATGCCGATGAACCGATAGAGGTTTTATCAGACATCACCGAAATAAATCCACTCCGTTCCTCGAATTGCGGGCAAGACGTTGTATATATTGGGATGTCACATTTGACTACGCCCAGTTAGTTTCCTGCCGAGTGTGTAATGCGCCTGTTTGTAGGAGGGATGAAATTCACCAACGGCGATACCATAATGGTTCGTGTTACACCTTGCCTTTAAAACTGAAAAACAGCGTGTATTAAGCTTTCTTGAGGGAATGAACAGTTGTCTTTGGCTCAACAGAGTATATAATTATAACATCAAAATTAAGATACTGCAACGAAATGTTGCATTATCTAGCTCGTTACCTCTATTTCGTCAGTTATGTTGTACGGAGCATGAACGGAAGCAGCGGTAGGCAACGTGTATCGGACTATACTATCGGACTGTATGAATTACACATCCCAAATACCGAAGGTGTTTGTCAATTTGCTGAGATTGGTGCGCAAATTATGGAGATCATACGGCAAAATGCGCTTGAAAGCCGAAATCTTGCCGCTCAGCGTGACACTACCCCGCCTGATGCCAGGCGAGCTATCCGTTGTCGATCTCGCTGGTAAATGAGTGGTTTTCGACACTAAAGTGAAAACCATGCAGCCGAACGGAGGCGGTTACTGACAGATTGCGAAGGAACTGTCGATTTAAAACCTCACCTGTGCAAATGAAAACAGCAGCTATGCTGCCTGAGACAGAACCAGAATTGGCCTGAATGGAGTTATGCCATGCCTGGCCCACGATTCAATCTCATCATTGAGGTATTGAAGTATTGAGGTAGGCTGACGGAACGGAGGTTAGACCCGCCGATCCTTCTTTTGACCAAGACATTCCGTCATGTTTTTTACCGTTTGACCACCGCCAAGTCGTTTGCCTTTTCATACAGTCCGCTGGAGTTTCTTAGACCAGGACAGGCCAGTATGGCATAGTTCTGGTTGTACGAGAGTATTAGATTCAAATGATCAATTAAATTTTAAAAGTATGTAATATTTTTTATTTTTTTGGCGTCGACGTTCGCCATTAACGCCATCGAACCGCCCACGTCGCCGTGCCAGAGCAACGGCTTGATGGCTTCAAGATATTCGCTGGAAATCTCCTTATCGATCCATGGGATTTATGCCGCTCACTTGCGATTCCTGTGCAGTGTTGGCTATTCTATCATTCTATAGCCATGAATCCCAGTTATTACCAAAATATTAAGAGGTAAACAGTCCCATTCAGTATTTATGTCCAGCCCGCTGAAATGTCATCCATGGAAAATGTCTGCCTCATTTTGCCTGGCTTTGGCCGCCGCCTTCATCCGCCCATCAATCCCGCCTGGCTTCGCCTGAATGGGCCGCTTGAGGGTGAGCCACCCCTAATCTTGGCATAAATGCCGCCATGGGCCCATCGGCCGCATCCTTCTCAAAACCCTCCTTGCCTTGCCGCCACGTCGTTTCTGGCGGCCACCATGACCGTTGGCATTTCGTCCAGGTAGGCGCAGGGTTTCCGTTGTCGGGATTTTCCCTGGCCGCTGGGGGCAGGTCAGAGGCATCGGTCTGGCCTTTGGCGAGGGCACCGCCGTCCATAGAGACGTTTGTATTTAAATTTTAAGAAACATAATAATTTTGCTATATAAAAAATTATAAATTATTTTAGATATAAAAAATTATATTGATAGCCTATTTTATATAAATATAATGGTCAAAGGCAATTCCTTTTCACCAGAAAAAAGCGATGAATCGATCAGACTGGCCAGAGTTGGCTTCACCCGCCAAACCAAGGAATACAGAGTACTTAGGCCCTGGGGACCTGAAGCCAGGGCCAGCCGGGCGCCTTCCGGCCACGGGGCCAAGGATTTCACCGGTTTCCCGCCGAGAGGCCTCGGCAACCTAGTCTTTGGCCGGCTGATGCGTGGGTGGAGAAATTTTGCGCTTTGGGATATCATGGCCGCTGGGGGCAAACCAGGAATATCAGGCCCCCTCGCTCCAATGGCCCTTCTGGGCCTTGGCCTGCGGCCACTAGAAAAGGATAGCCAATGACGGAACCAGTTAGCCTGAGGAAGACCAAGATAGTGGCCACCATCGGCCCGTCCTCGTCCACGCCGGAGATCCTGGCGGAGATGATCAAGGGCGGCCTTAACGTGGCCAGGCTGAATTTCTCCCACGGGGATCATGCCAGCCACAGGGAGGCCATAGCCCTCATCCGCAGGCTGGCCGCCGCCGAGGGCCGGGAGGTGGGCATCCTGCAGGATCTCTCCGGCCCCAAGATCAGGCTGGGGGCCATAAGCGAGCGCCGACTCGAGAACGGCCAGCACATCCGCCTCGTCTACGGCAACGGCGACTCCCCCCCCGACACCCTCACGGTCAACTATCCCCATCTCGTGGAGGATGTCAGCCTCGGAAGCCGCATCCTTCTGGCCGACGGCCGGCTGGAGCTCAAGATCCTGGACCGGGACTCCGAATCCCTGAGGGCCGAGGTCCTTACCGGGGGCCAGATAAGCGCCCACAAGGGAGTGAACCTTCCCGACTCCAACCTGCGGATCAAGGCCTTCACCGACAAGGACAAGCTGGACCTCATTTGCGGCCTGGAGGCCGGGGTCGACTTCGTGGCCATGAGCTTCGTCCGCCACGAGGACGATCTAAAGCCCATCAAGGAACTCATCAACCGCTCCAGCAGCCCCCCCCTCCTGATAGCCAAGATAGAAAAGCCCCAGGCCCTGCAGCGTCTGGATGAGATTCTCAACGTGGCCGACGGCCTCATGGTGGCCAGGGGCGATCTGGGCGTGGAGATGGCCCTGGAGGAGGTGCCCCTGATCCAGAAGAATCTCATCCAGGCGGCCCGCCGCCGGGGCAAGCTGGTCATCACCGCCACCCAGATGCTGGCCTCCATGGTCTCCAGCCCCAGGCCGACCAGGGCCGAGGTGACAGACGTGGCCAACGCCATACTGGACGGCACCGATGCGGTCATGCTCTCGGACGAGACCGCCTCGGGCCAGTTCCCGGTGGAATCGGTCCAGATGCTGGACCGGGTGGCCGTGAAGGTCGAGCCCAGCATCAACTACAACTCCTTCATCAGGGAGGAGCACGACGAGTGCCTGGAGAAGATGGGTGCCTCCATCACCAAGGCGGTGACCATCCTGGCCAGGGACCAGCAGGCCAAGGCCATCGTGGCCGTGACCCAGGGCGGTTCCACGGCCCGCCTGGTTTCCCACTACCGCCAGCCCGTCCCTGTCGTCGGCATGACCTCCAGGACCACCACCTATCGCCAGCTTACCCTTTCCTGGGGCGTCATCCCGGCCCTGATCCCGGCCTGCGACTCAATCATCCAAATCGAGCAGCTGTCGAGCGAGTTTCTGGTCAAGACCAGCCTGGCCAAGAAGGGCGACGTGGTTTTCCTGACCTGCGGCATGCCACTCCAGGTCAGCGGGACCACCAACCTCATCAAGCTACTTGACGTGGGCGAGTTCAGCTGAGGCGACCCCGCCGCCCCTGGCCTTCCCCGCCATGGGCGGCCCAAATTTGGGTCATGTCCCGGCCCTGGGCCTCCTGGGGCTGTTTTTACCGGGGCCGGTGTTTGATCTGGCGGGAAAACAGCGCGTTAGTCCCAAATATGCCTTGACCGCTTGACCGTATGACTGCTCGCAGTGCCTTCTGCCAACAGGACACATGAGGCGGCTTTTTCCGGTTCCGTCATATTTGCCCCGATCCCATGACCCAATCCTGGCCCTCTAGCAAAGCCTCTTTTCATCATCTGTCTTTTTCCCATAATATCTGGTCATGGTTTCATTAAGATATCTATCGGCACGATAGCCGTCTTTTCTTTCATAGGTAAAACTAAATTTATCTCAATGGTTGGCTTCTGTGGCCAAAGTTGTCCTGGGCAGGAGGAACGCGGGCCTTCCTGGCCCAAATGCCGGCCAGGAAGGCCAAAGATATCAACGATTTTCTTGACAAGCTGGACGCAATCCACCCCAAGGGCCCCCACGCCTTCAAGTAAAGAGCCCCGGAGCCGATAAGTATTTAGAGGGTGAACCTTCTTTCAAGAGGGCCCCGGACACCGAAGAAAGGTCCCGGCTTTTATGAGCGACTCCAATCTCCCCAGGGTTTCCGTCAAGGTTCCCAGCAAAGACCGAGGCGTGCTGGTCAAGGTCAGGCCCCCGGAAAGCCGCCTCTACGTCATGGTGGCCACGGAGGGCGAGGCCCTGGAGGTCAAGATCTACCCTGAGGGCCTTCAAGTCGAGGTTTTCGTGCTCCCGGCCGACGCGGAAGTGGCGCCCATCCCGGTTTCCAGCGGGCCGGCCATCCCGGCCGGCCCTGCCGATCCACCGCCTCCGCCGCCCTTCGGCTTCTCCAGCCCGGCCCCGTCCAAGGCCGAGTCATCATTCATCATCGTGGAGTCAAAGGACCTGGACATCTTCAGGGAGATTGCCGGTTCCTCGGACACCGCCCTGGCCCAACGGCTTTCCGGCCAGGATGGGCCGGAAGGCCAGGACGTCGGCGGGCCAGAGTTGGGCTACCAGGTGCCAGGGCACACCCCAGAAGTTCCCTCCGGCGGCCATCCCGATGGGCTCCCCGAGATCCCTCACGTGGCTCCCCCAGAATTGCCGGTGGATCCTTCATCCAGCAGGATGGGCCTGATTTCCCAGACCCAGGCCCTCCTGGCCCAATTGCCTGATTTGGAGCCCCGGCCCAGGCCAGGCGACGACTCCCGCTCCGACACCAACAGGGCAACCTCCGTGGCGTACGCCCTCCCCTGGGCTGACCCAGGCGAGGAGGCCTTTTCACAGGAAGAAGCTGGCCTTCTGCCCGAATCGACCCTCGACACCACAATCGACGATTTCATAGCCCACCAGCTGTCCCAGCCCGAGCAAGGGCTGGACGGCGGTGAGGCCGAGGATGGGCCTCCTTGCCCGGAGGCCCTGGCCGAGACCTTCTTTTGCGAGCCGGTCGGACTGGACGGCCCAAGGATCCTGGGCGAGGGGGCGTCCCCGGACGGCGATTCCTCCGAACCAGATCCCCTGGGACCCCAAGGGGAGGTGCCTGGCCAGGCGGCCCATGACGGTGGCCAAGAGGAACCAGGCCCGTTTGCCAGTCAGGCCGTCTTAGAGGAACACCTTTCGGATCTGGGCGATCTGGATTTGCCGGAGCTGCCGGATACCCTGGATGATCCGTCCGAGCACGCCTTAATGGCCGGCCCGGAACATGGCTTCGGCGTCTCAGTTCCCCTGCCGGCCGTGCCGCATCAGGATGGGCTGGGCCCTTCTGGAGACGATCCCGCGCACCAGGACGGCCATCAGGACGATGGCCTTGGCCTGGAGGAGGCCCTTTGGGCTCCGCAGGTTACCCCTGGCGGCCAGGAAGCCTTGGCCGGTGATGTCCTTGGCCTCGTCCCGGACTTGCCTGACGAGCTGGACGACGAGACCCCGGCCATCTTCGGTTCGCCCCACGCCAGCGACGCCGGCCCGGATCCAGTTGGCGGCGGCCCCTTGGGCGATCCCCTCCAGGCCCTGGCCGATGACGCCGGCCCGGATCCAGTTGGCGGCGGCCCCCTGGGCGATCCCCTCCAGGCCCTGGCCGATGACGCCCGCCCGGATCCAGTTGGCGGTGACCCCCTGGGCGATCCCCTCCAGGCCCTGGCCGATGACGCCGGTCCGGATCCAGTTGGCGGCGGCCCCCTGGGCGATCCCCTCCAGGCCCTGGCCGATGACGCC
>JAISEK010000122.1 GCA_031264145.1 Deltaproteobacteria bacterium | reverse complement strand
GATCATGGCCAGGGTCCTCGGGGAGCAGTGCGTCGTGGTCGCCGAGGGCCAGGGGGAGGCCGTCCAGACCATGACGGCCAGGCTGAAGGACCCGAAGGATATCCCATGCTCCTCCGTCCAGTTCCCGTCGGATCCGGACGCCGCCTAAAGCGGCCACAAGGGCAAGGGCTACCAGGTCCAGATGGCCGAGACGGTGACGATGCCGGGCGAGGAGGGGCTGAGGGTCGTCACCGTCGTCAAGGCGGAGACGGCCGCGAGGGCAGGACTCCGACGCCGTTGTCCCAGTGATTGAGGAACTGATGGAAAAGGGCCTAAAGCCGGTGGAAATTATCGCCGACACGGCGTACGGCGGTGACGACAACTGGACCTTCGCCGCTGGGAAGGGCATCGAGCCATCCGCGCCGGTCGGCGGGGGCGTCACGGGAAAAAAAGAAGAGGCCGATCATGCCACGGCGGTCGTCCCGATCCTTCGTTTTCCCGATCTGGCGATGCAAGAGTCGATGACCCATGAGTACCTCCTTGAGCTGGAGCTTTATCCGATGGAGCCAGTGGAGGCCGGGAAGACTGGTCCTTTCTCGCTGGCCGACTTCGTCTCCGACGTGGACGGCGATATTCTGGTTTGCCCCATGGGGCGGACGCCAATGTCCGTGCTCCGCAGGGGCGATGAACGAGGGACGGCCTATTTTGACCGCCAAGGCTGCCTTGCCTGCCCGAGGCGCGGCGACTGTCCCGTGAAAATCAAGGCCACGTTGGCCAAGCTGACATACCGCCGTAAGGAAGTGAGGCTGGCCTGACGCCGCGCCTTCCAGTTGACCAGGGAGTATGCGGAGAGATACAGGTTGCGAAGCGGAATAGAGGCCACCAACAGCCAGCTTAAAAGTATGGGCGGCGGAAGACTACGTGTCAGGGGATATCAAAGCGTAAAGGCTAAGGAGACGATGAAAGCCCTGGCCTTGAATATAAATAGATTGACGGCATATCTATGTCCAAAATCTCGGAAAATTAAAGGATATGCCTCCTGAAGGGCAGGTATTTGATATGATAAATGTAGTTATTATGAACTTATTTATATAAAATATAATTATTATAAACTAATTATAACTAAAATCCCAAAGCTTATTTTTGACGGGTTTGCCGCATGACCTTGCCTTCCGTTTCCCATTCAGGGGGTTTTTACATGGGCATCAAGTTTAATTGGTAAGACCCATCCTTATTATCCGAAAGAGGGTTGACGGATAGTTATTTGCTTTGTGGTTGAGAGCGGATATGAAAGCGGGAGACAGTTTTTTCTGGTTTGGTGTCTTTTATTATCATATTCTATATAGACACAAATTATTAACTACTTAAATAAATCTAGATAACCAGCATGAATAATCAAACGTCTTGCATTTCAATTAACGGGCAATGCAAGGATACAATTTTTTCATCTGATGGTTGGAAACTTTAAGTTGTTGACATTACCCAGGGTCGTCAGATTCTATCCTCCTTACTCCGGTCAACGTGCGGCCTCATAGACAGGTGACTGGTCGGCAGCGTCGCATGGATGAACGCAGGGAGTTCAGGCAGGCAGGAAGACGAATGGAGAAAAGCTTGACGGACAACCAGCGGGTGCCGAAGTCCAACCACGGAGAGATATAGATAGGGACAACAATACGAAAAGGAGCATACCGGCAATCGAAGCCATTGACGTTGAAGGCGTCAAAAACAATGCCAGAGCTAAAAAAAGTATTGACATCACGTAAAATTAATGTTAAAGATTTTCTGGTATTTCTTTATAATGTCTTTCACCTGATACCCCGTCTGACAATTTGGTCATGCCTCCAGGCCTGGCCAAGCCCAGTCCAGTCGAGCTGGACAAGGGCCAGCTGCATCAGGGCTTAACATGCGCCCATTTATTGAAACATATTATCTTTTAAGTCAGTATTGCCGCCTGGCTGTGGAAGACTCCATCTTAAATAGTCTTCATTCAAAGAAGTCTCTCTCTCTCTCTCTCTCTCTCTCTCTCTCTCTCTCTCTCTCTTAAACTAGCTCTTTCCCTAAGCCAAATATTCTTTTTCCTTCCTGCTAAAAAGATCTTATCTATTTTTTCAGATATTAAATTCCATAATAAAAATCTGTATTTATGTATTGAATATATTTTTACTTTAAAAAGTAATTATATTTATATGTTTAATTCTGTATAATATTTAAAAATTATTATACAGTAAAAATATTATTTATTGTCATGTATAAATAATGATTTTAGTATATATTTATCTTATAAAGGTTTTTTTATGTTCCGTTTATTTTTTTATGCATTCATATTGGCTAACTTGACTGTAAGTTTTTTGGGGACTTGTTGGGCCCAGGCACCCCAGACAAGCAATGTCGACATTCTCGACCGTGAACGGGCCAGAGAACAACCGGCCCCCAGATCGCAGCCGCAGATCAGGATTGTCGATGATCAAAAGTCATCGGAGATTGATGAATCCGTCGAATTTATCCTTGGCTCCATTAGGGTTGAAGGCGCGACTGTTTTCACCGAGGCCGAATTGCTGGCGCCTTTCCAGGATCTTTTCGACAAGAGGCTCAGCTTTGGAGCCCTCCAGGCTATTCCCGCCGAACTGACGAAAAAATACCGGGATAATGGATATCTTCTTTCCAGGGTGGTCTTGCCGCCCCAGTCGGTCGACCAGGAAGCGGCCCATATCCTGCTGGTGGCCGTTGAGGGATATATTTCCTCCATCCAGTACGAGGCCGATGAGGCCCTGCTCGTCCGTTTTAAAGAATACTTCTCGCCCATCGAACGGAAGCTCTTGTCAAAAAGGCCTTTGAGGCACTCGGATTTCGAAAGGGAGCTTCTTTTGCTCCAGGATCTTCCGGGGATAAAAGTCTCATCCCGCTTTCAGGAAGCCGAGGTCGAATCCGGCTCGATTCTGGTATTGGTCCTGGAGAGCGAGCCAGTTTCAGTTAATTTGGGTTGGGGCAATTCCGGGACCGAGTCGGCTGGACCTGGCCTGATTTCCGCCGGCTTTGACTTAAACTCGTCACCCCTGCTGGGCATGAGGACCTCCATATCCTATTCCCAGGCCGATAACATCAAGGAGTACTACTCCTTTACCCTGGGGGAGTATTTTCAGTTCTCCAGCGGGCTGAACGTAAACGTGTCCTTTGGCCGTAGCGACAGTCAGGAGCCTGACTCGGAATTCGCCCGCCTGTTCGACTATCAGACCGACAGCAAGACCTTCTATCTTGGGGTGGGCTACCCCTTGATTCGGACCAGGGACCTGAACCTGAGCCTTGGTGTCGCCTACGAGCACCGCGACAGCCACTCGACCATGGCCGGGGCCAGCTTCAACAGCGATCGCCTGCGTTCCCTCTCCTATAAGGTCAATTTCGACTTCTCCGACGAGTTTGGCGGGGTCACGCAGCTCAATGCCACCATAAGTCAAGGCCTCAACGTCTTCAAGGCCACCGACTTCGAGCCATTCTCGTCAAACTCCCTGGCCGCCGCCGAATATTTCAAGGCCGACCTCTATCTTTCGCGCAACCAGAGGCTGCCCTTCGGCTTCGGTCTCCGTCTCTCGGCGGAGGCGATGTTGGCCGACAGGGTCCTGGCTTCCTACAACAAATTCTCCTTTGGCGGCGGCCTCTTCGGCCGGGGCTATGACTCGGGGACCCTGGAGGGCGACAAGGCCGTGGCCGCCAGCCTCGAGCCCTACTGGACCCACAGCTTTGGCGACCGCTTCACGCTGCAGCCGTTTGGTTTCATCGACTATGGCCGGGTCTGGCCCAAGATGGCCATGGCCGGTCTCCCTGACAGCGAGTTTGGCTCCTCCCTGGGAGCCGGCTTTCGTCTTTGGGGCGTGGTCGGCCCCAATGGCCGGCCCAGTTTCAGCCTGAGTGCCTTTGTCGGCAAGCCGCTTAAAACCATTGGCGATGAAAAGCTGCCCAGATTCGTCTGCCAGCTGACATTCACATACTGATTAAGTCCATAGGTCAGAATATCCATGAGTATTTTTAAAATTGCTCTTGCTGTTTGGTTGTTGATGCTGGCCAGCCCGGTCTTGCTGGCCGCCGAGGAGGGTGCCGCGGACGAAAAACGGGCCATCCCTCCCGAGGCCCTGTTCGCTGCGATGCTGGTCAAAGCCGAAAAAGGGCAACCTCAGGCCATGTTCAACGTCGGCCTGTTGTATGAGCAGGGACTCGGGGTCCCCAGGAACCTGACGAAAGCCCTGGAGTGGTACGGGAAGGCCGCCCAGGCCGGGGAAAGGGAGGCCTATTTCCGCATGGGCGTCTGCCATGAGATTGGCCTGGGAACGACCGCCGACCTGGCCAAAGCCGTGGCGGCCTACGAGAAAGCCGCCGAGATGGGTTCAGCCGACGGGCAGCACAAGATGGCCTCCCTGTATCTCTCGGGACAGGGAATCGCCAAGGATGAGGCCAAAGGGCTGGCCTTGCTGATTCAGGCGGCCCAGGCCGGGAACGGTTTGGCCGCCAACGAATTGGCGGCCGTCTATCTCCAGGGACTCCTCGGCCAGGACAAGGATCAGGCCAAGGCCTTCGAGTGGTTCCAGAAAAGCGCCGACTCGGGCAACCTGGAGGCCATCAAAAACCTGGCGGTCATGCTGAAGGACGGGATAGGGCGGAAACCGGATCCCGAGAGCGCCCTTCGCTGGTATCTGATAGCCCAGAAGGGCGGGCTTCGGGCCCAGGATCTTGAGACGATCATAGCCGACTTGAAAAAGAAGGTATCCGGAGAGCGGGCCAAAAAAATAGAGGGCGAGGCCACGGCCTGGATAGAGGCCTATGCCAACCGTCAGGCCGGCATGCGTATCTAATTTTACTGTTATTACTGTTTAAATATTGTTCTATAACATAAATGGTTTAAATTATCACAATAAGAAGGTGTCGCATGAAAGCCATCAAAACTTTCCTGATTTCCTTGATGATCTCCTTGCTGCTTTGCCCGGCTTACCTGCTGGCCGGTCCTGAGGACGGGGGGGTGGCCGCTGGCCAGGCCAGCATAAACCAGGCCGGACCGGTCACGACCATTGACCAGACCAGCCAAAGGGCGATCATCAACTGGCGCTCCTTTGACATCGGCCAAAACGAGGCGGTAAGACACAACATGCCCAGCGCCGGTTCGGCCGCCCTGCATAGGGTCATCGGAGGCGGGGGTGCCAGCCAGCTCAAAGGGGAGCTGACCTCCAACGGCAACATCTACCTGGTCAACCCGGCCGGGGTGGTCATCCACAATGGGGCCAGGATAGACACTGGTGGCTTCGTGGCCACGACCAGGGATATCTCCGACGACAACTTCATGGGGGACAACCTGGTCTTCGACAAACCGGGCCAGCCAGGGGCCAAGATAATTAACCAGGGCCAAATCAACGTCCGGGACAGCGGGCTGGCCGCCCTGGTGGCCCCTTCCGTCCGCAATGACGGGGTAATCGCCGCCAGGCTGGGCAAAGTGGCCCTGGCCTCTGGCGATTCCACCTACAAGCTTGACTTTCACGGCGATGACCTGATAGCTTTCTCCGTCAACGAGGACACTGTGGACCAGCTCTACTCGGCCGACGGCTCTTCCCTTGGGGTGGAGAACGCCGGGACCGTCAAGGCCGAGGGCGGGGTCGTGCTCCTCTCGGCCAGCCAGCTTGACGGCATCGTCAGCTCGGTGGTCAACAGCGGCACGGTCTCGGCCAGCTCGGCCGAGGCCAAAGGCGGCCAGATCATAATCAAGGGCGAGGGCGACAGGGTCGGGGTGGTCAATGTCGGGGAGCTTGCCGCCTCTTCGGAGAACGGCGACGGCGGATCCATAAGAATGACGGCCGACGGCCAGGTGACGGCCTCGGGCACGATAGAGGCCAAAGGGGCCGCCAATGGAGGGCAAATAGATATTGCCGGGGCCGAGGAAACGAATATCGTCCAGGCCAAAATCAACGCTGAGGGCAAGGACGGCGGATTGATCCGGCTGGGTGGCGAGTTTCAGGGCGGGCGGGAAGATGGCCGACAGGAATTTAAGGAAAATTTCGTCGACAGATTTGGGACGTCGCGGAATTTGACGGAAACGAAAACCCTGGTCGTTGACTCGGCCTCGGAAATCAATGCTGGCCTTGATGGGACGCTGATTGCCTGGAGCGGTGGCTCGACCAGTTTGTCTGGGACTCTTTACGGCAGGTACGTGGAAACCTCAGGCCCAAAACTGGCACTGGAGAATCCTCCAGTTCTGTCCGATTCCGGGGTCTGGGTGCTGGATCCAAAAAATATCGAGATAATCGCCGGCGGTAATCAGTCCATTGAATATGGCGATGAAGATTATTTTTCAATAGATCCGACTTGGTTATCTAGTTATGTCAATGGAACGAATTCAAATTTTCAAATTAAAGCCGATAATTCAATTAAAATATCATCTGATTTATATTTAAAAACTGCTTACATAAATTTTTCGGCCAAAAATTTTATATTAGCTGATAATATGGAAATTAAATTAGAAGATATTAATTTTGATATAAATGCAGATGAAATTACAATCGGGCAATCATCAAAAATTATTATTGATAATTTAATGTGGGATCCACCTCTCCAGATATTTTCAAATAGCTTTGAAATGAAAGATAATTCTACTTTTTATACTTATAAATCTACTACTTTATTTAACATAAAAAATATCATTATTGGAAATAATGTTGATATAAATATAGTAAATCCAACAATGTTTTCTATAATAGGAGATCAATCAGGAGATTTTACATTAGGAAATAATTCAACAATAACTGGTAGTTGCATAAATTATATACCAAATACATATAATAATGTACAAATAAATAGCTATAAAAATATTATTTTAGATACAAATTCAAATATTAATACTGGAAATTTAAATTTAATTCTTGAAAACATAAATAATTTATTTTTTGAACAAAATTCTGCTATAAATACAACAAAACATAATTATATTGCTGCAGAAAAAATATTTTTTAGTGAAAATTCACAAATTAATGCCTATGGCCTTGATATACGGGCTAATGAAATTTCAGCAGTGAATGGATTGACAGGTAAATTTATTAATGTTAATGAAGCATTAATGTTAAGTCCACAAAATGATGGAATTTTTGAAATTAAAATTAATGATATAAATGATCAAGTACCATTTATAAATGCTAAAGAAGTTATGTTTCTTGATGGTAAATATATATTTGGTGCCTACTCTATCTTAACAGAAATATTAAATTTTTATACACAATATACTCCATTTGAAGGATATAAAGTACTTGGTAATCCAAATATATTAGTCAATAACAAAATAAATTATAACGGCAATATTAATAAAATTGTAAAAAATATTACTATTTGGAATAATAAAACAAATTCACCTTGGATATTTCCTGATAGTGGTGAAGATGACTTTTTATCAATAAAAATATCTAATTTACAAACTTCTGGACTAAATTCATTTTATTTTGACAATAATGGTAAAATAGTTTATGATGACATAACCGATGATGTAAATATAAATATAGAAGAATTATTAGCAGCTATCTCGTCAAGTTCTGCTAATGGTTTTTACATACATTCCGAAGGTGATTTGATTTTAGAAAGCGCGCTCGCTATCGATAAGGTCGTAGCAGGACTTGGCTTCAGTGCCTCGGGTGATCTACTGCTGAATGCGGGAGTCGGTCTAATTCAAGGTGGCAATTTGTTGCTCATGTCGGCTGGAGACATCACAATCAATGGCGGAATCGTCCTGACGTCAGGTCAAGCTGTGATAGAAGCTGATGGCAATGTAAACATCAATAACACCATATATTATAGATCAGATAACTCCGATACTGGAGTGAATATTTCAGGTGACGAATTAATACTTACTGAAAATAGCAAAATAGATGGTAGTAATAATAAACTAGATATTGAAACCAATAAAGTGATTTTAGAAAAAGGTTCTGAAATTTCTGTTAAAAATTTAATTATTAAAACTTTAGACTTTACTTCAAATGGTAGTAAAATTAATAGTTCATATTATATAGATGTGACTTCAGATAATATAAATATCTTAAATTCAAATAATACTCCTACTGTTCTTTCAAGTTATATGATTGATTTGAGATCAAATCAAGATACCAACATTTTTTCCTCTGAAATTATAGCCACTGAAGATATAAATCTGACTGGTCGCAAAATCAATATCAATGGCTCATATTTAAGAGCTAAGGGCCAAATCAAAGCCCTCGTCACGGATACCATGGCCCTGAGCGGTGGAACAAAAAACAACCCTCTGATGGAAGCGCCGACGGTCGTTTTCTATGGCAATGGTTTGGCTTCGTCTGTTATAGCCTACCCATACTCGGTAAAAACAAGTGATTTTGTCTTTGGAAAAGACACGACTGATTATATAAATCTTGGGGGCTTACAAAATGGCGACACCAATTTGCCCCATGTCTTTAATTTAAACGCATCCCTTTTTTCTGGAAGCGGGGAGAGTTATAGATATAAAGGAATCTCAAGCGCTGATTGGTTTTTCAAATTCGTCTTGGCCTCAACGGATGGTTATTTATTTCCACAGAAAAACTTGCCTACCCAAGGCAATCCTTACCGCTACAACTGTGGGGGGAAGGCTTGTACTGAATCCCAATACAAAGACTGGCTTGAATTGCAAAAGGCATTGAACCCGCCAATCGTAACTACTCCAACACCTGGACCAGTGCTTGAGGTGCCAGTAGTAGTGCCTCCCCAGCTAGAGGAGCCTGGTGACAACGGCTCAGAAGGTCCAGGCGAATCTGAAGAGTCTGACGGCTCAGAAGGTCCAGGCGAATCTGAAGAGTCTGGCGGCTCAGAAGGTCCAGGCGAATCTAAAGAGTCTGGCGGCTCAGAAGGTCCAGGCGAATCTGAAGAGTCAGAAAGCACAGGTGGAGAATCCGAAGGTTCAGGAGCAACAAGAGATTTTGGAGAATCTCCGCAATTACCAAAGCAACCTGATATTAAACAGACTGAAGAATATAAAAATCTAGAAGCTTATCTTAAATATCAAGAAACTTTGCAAAGTATTATTGATCAAATAAACACAACATCAACTTATATATCTGATCAACAGAAAGACTCAGCTAAAATAAAAGGTGCTTTAGAAACTTTAGATGACTGTAGAACATTTTTTTCAAGTGTCACGGAGATTTTTGATAAACTAGATATGTTTATAGATTTTATTAATTCTGGAGATTATATGCAAGCTAAGTCTATTGCTGCTATGATAGTTTATGAAATGAATAAAAATGAATCTTTCTTAAAAGGAAGTGATTTAAAAATCTTATTATCAGATATTAGTGATATTAAAGATGATAAAGAAATTATTGCTTATTTAAAAGAACATAGCATAGGCGATGCTTCTTCTACATTTTTTGATACTATTAAAGATGGATTAGCAGGTAATATTATTAATATGATTGTTGATGCAGTCAATTTTATTGAAGATGCAGGTGCTTTTAGATTTAATAAATCATTAGACAATGTATATGTTGAATTAAATGGTCTGACTTTTAATAATAGTAAAGTTATAAATTATGATAATTATGCAATGCCTCCTTTAACATTTAATGAAAAACTAATTCCTTCTATGACATTAAGTGAAGTACAGGCTATTATATTAGATTTACATGATAAATTGTTAGATGATTTTAATTATAGGGATGATTATTTAAAAAATCCAGATATATTTAGCTATTGCGCAAATCAAATATTAAATATTTGGCTAAAGTCTCATAAATCTGAGTTGCCATCTATTAAAAAACCATTTTTGGGTAAACGTTATATCGATATTCCGAATATGGATTTGATATCTTAAGTATAATGAATATATGACTAATTATTTCTTTTAATGATGATAGTCATATAATTTGGTCAATATAAATAATTGCTGTCCAGTCTTGTCTCTGGCAATCGTACCTGACAGGTATTTATGATGCTGATGTAAGTGGCCTTTTTTTTTAGATCTATCAAATTAAAGCCTTGAAAATATGTGTCAAGTCAGGTCTTTTTTAGGCATTCTAGGGTTTTATATTATTACCTGGCTCCTGGCTTCTGTCGCTTGACCCCAAGTCGTTTAGGAATAGACGCCAGATGTTGCGCTCATTTGCCCATCTCGCCTTGCTTTGGCATGTTCAAGACATCATGACATCATCTTGGCGGCCTGGAATGATAGTGCTTTTTAGATGCAATGCTGTTCACATAGAATTATTTTTCCTAAAAAGGACCACTGGTATAATCTCCCGTTTCACGTTGATCAAGTTCACCACGTCTTCTGACGCAGTCTTGACCGGGAATCCTCGGCCCCTGACGCTTGGATAGGACTATTAACTGCCCGTCGCAGGGACACACGGGCCCCCTAGTCGCTCTCGTCCCGGAACATTTCTTCCTGGAGCAGTTGCCTGGCGATGTCCGCGTCCTTGTGCTCCTGGAACCTTAGCCTGGGGTTCAGGAAGGGCCGCTCCAGGAGGTCGAAGATCTCCTGGATTTTCCTGACCCTGGGCGAGGGCCGGCCGAAATCGGCGGCCAGCGTCCGGCCGGACGACGGGGGCACGGCCTGGGTGTTCAGGAGCCTCTTGGCCGCCTGCCAGTCGAAGGGGCACCGGTGGCTGACGAAGACGTTGCGGATGTAGTTGAGGCACTGGTAGGCCATTAGCCCCAGGGTGGACTGGGCGGCCTGGAGGCGGGGGCTGGCGGCGGGTGTGCGGGCCTGGCCCAGGGGGAACCCTGGCAGGGCCAGGTGCCTGAAGCGGCTCCCTATCTGGAGGACCTGCTTGAGGAGCCCGGGGAGCAGCCTGGCCGGCTTGCTCTGGTATTCGTTTTCGTGGATGGTCACCTGGAAGGCCGCCAGGCCCTTCGGGACGAGGAGATCGGGGAACCGCTCGGCCACCTCGGCGTCCTCCATCGCCAGATCGTCGAGGAGTGGCCCGTAGCCCGGGCAGCCCCAGACGAAGGTCCTGCGCTGGCCCGTCGCCTTGGCCAGGCGGCCCGGCGGGGGCGTCTCGAAGGTCCCGGCCTTGGGCAGCGGGACCCTCCTCACGGCCATGAACGGGACGCCGTGGTAGTCAAGGATCGGCAGCAGCTCGTCGTGGCGGTCCCAGGGGGCCAGCAGATGGATATCGTAGAAGTCCTCGTCGCCGCGCGTCAGGGCGTCTTCCTCAAGGATGGCGTCCAGGGTGTCAGGGGTAAGGCCCTCGTCCAGCAGGAAGCCGAGCTTCTCGGGGGGCGTCATGGGCCCGAGGACGTAGCCCATGGCCTCGAACGGGACGAGCATGGCCGGGCCCGAGGCCGGCCCGTCGTGGCCCGGCGGCCCGTCCAGGAAGTTGCGGGTGGGATCGTAGGTCAGGACCACGTGCTGGGGGCAGTCCGGCAGGTCGTCGTTGAAGTCTAGCCTTCCAGGGAGCCCCAGGCGGTTTTCGGCCATGAGCTCCATGATGTGCTCAATGGGCCTGTCCCAGTCCGGCATCGCCTCCAGGCCGAACAGTGCCGGGATGCCGCTCCCGGTCCTCAGGAAGTTCCTGGTCTCGGCCAAGTCGGCCGGGTGCTCCAGCCTCGCGGCGATCAGGGCCCCGGCCAGCCCCAGGCCGTGGGTGCCCTCGAGGAGCTTCATGGCCCGCAGCTCATCGTAGACGTAGGTCTCCTTTAGCGCGTTCATGGCCATCCAGGCCAGGCCGAAGGGCCGGTCCCCGGCCGGGGGGGAGCCGTCCGGGACCAGGTACTCGAAGGGCGAGTCCAGCCAGGGCCCGGGGATCTCCCCGCCGGAGGCGGCCAGGGCCCTGTCGGCCATAATCTTGTCCGCTATCTCGCGGGCCATCTCCTCTATCATGGGCTGGGGCGGGAAAAGGAGCCCCTGGCCGCTCAGGATGGTCTCAATCCTGTGGGCCAGGATGGGCCACAGGCCTGGATCCAGGCCAAAGTCCGGCCCCAGGACCAGGTGGACGGTCCTGACCAGCTCGTCCTTGAGGGTCACCTCGGTCACGAACCGGAAGGCCGGGACCTCCCTCGCGAGTTTCTCGCTGAAGATGTCGAACTGTTCGATTCTCATCGGCTGGCGGGGATTCCTTTCGTTTCCGCGCCCCGTCCCGTCCTGGCCAGCGAGGGCTTGGCCCCCCCGGCCGCCGGCGGCGGGGCCGTCGGGTCAAGCGTTATTCTCACGTCCAGGCCGGGGCCCAGGACGGCCCTGGCGGCCTGGAGAGCCCTGGCGGCCTGGCCTGGGCCCTCCTCGGCCGTCCCCACGCGCAGCGTCAGGAGCGGCCGCTGGGCCTCCAGGAGGGAGGCCGAGAAGGAGGCCACGAAGTCCAGGCCGTAAAGGGCCGAGGCGACGTCCCAGAGTCCCACCGGCCGGCCGTCGGCCAGGGCCAGGCGGTCGTCCGCGCGGCCCAGGACCACGAGCCGCCTGAGGGCCGAGCCGCAGGGGCACCGGCCGGGCAGGAGGGTGCCCAGATCGCCGGTGCGGTAGCGGATGAGCGGCATGGCCTCGCGGCTTAGAGAGGTTAAAACAATTTCGCCGGTTTGTCCAGGGGAAAGGGGCTGGCCGGCGGGCCCGACGATCTCGGCCAGGAGGTCCGCCTCCCTCAGGTGGGGCCCCTGTCTGGCCCGGCACTCCACGGCCCCGCCCAGGCCGAACTCGGTCATGCCGAAATGGACGAAGACCTCGGCCCGCCAGAGGCCGGCCAGGGCCGACACCAGGCCCCCGGGGGCCGGCTCCCCGGACAACAGGACCGTCCGGAGGCCCTCCGGCCTGGGCGCGGTCCGGGCCAGGAACATGAGCTGCGAGGGGAGCCCGACCAGGCAGTCAGGCCTGGCGGCCCGGAGGGCGTCCAGGAAGGCCGGCATCTCCCCGGCCGAGCCAGGCAAAAAGCCCAGGACCCGGCAGGGGACGCCACGGCGGGCCAGGGCCCGGGACAGAAGGTCCCCGACCGAGCCGGGACGGCCGCCGGGCATCATGAGGGCCACCGTCTCGCCAGTCCCCAGCACCTCGCGCATGCCGTGCCGGAAAAACTCCAGGGTGTTCTCCAGATCGCCGGCGGAGGAGAACACGCGCTTGGCCGGGCCCCGGCTGCCCGAGGACGGCAGGGACGTGAGGCCCTCGACCCGGTCCAGGGGCACGGCCAGGAAGCTCTCCGGGGCCGCCGCGAGGTCCGCGGGCAGGGTGAAGGGCAGTTCCCGGAGGACCAGGGCCATCAGGCCCTCCGCCTCCCCGGGCCCGGCCCGGCCCTGGTCGAGCCCGGCCAGCCGCTCCGCCCCCTGGGCCAACAGCCGGCCCATCCGGCGCCGGTAGAAGAGTGACTCCCTGGCGGCCAGCCTGAGGGTGGCGGCCAGCCTGTCGAGCCTGGCCCGGGCCAGCCTGGGGGCCAGTGGCCCGGAGCCGGGGAGGGACAGGTCCAGGATCCGGTCCAGATGGAAGGCCGTGGCTTCCACGGGCCTACCCGCGGTACAGGGGCTGGCCCAGGGCCGAGGTGAGGTTCATGGCGCAGAAGGGCACGAAGCGGTCCGGCGGGCTGAAGACGTGGACGCAGCAGCCCCTGAGCCTTGCCAGGTCCACGGTCCAGGCGTCCTGGAAGGCCATGGCCGTGAGGCTGAACGATTCCCTGGCCGCCCGGTCGATGAACTCGTCGAAGGCGTCCGGGGCCCTCCTGGCCATGGGTATGGCGCCGGCCGGGGCCGTGGGCTCCCGATCGCCCCCCGGCCTCCAGCTCCTCAGGATGATGTCCACGGCCCGGTCCCGGCCGGCGGCCGTCTCGGCGGGCCCTGAGGGTACCGGGGTCGTCTTCGGCGGGGCCCCCCCGCAGCATTGGCCCTCCGACCCCGGCCGGGGCACCAGCCGCCCGTCCGCGAGGCGCCTGAACCTGAGATGGAAGGAGCACCTCTCGTGCTCGCAGCCCGGCGGGAAGGCCTGGCCCACGTCCACGTCCCCCCCCGTCTGGCGGCCAAGCTCGGTGAGGAGCTCCGGGAGGGTCAGGCGGGCCTCGGCCCCCTGAAGGCCGTTTCGGCCGGAGGAGGTCATGGGCTGGAAGTGGAGGCCCCGTACCAGGGGCCGGCCCACCCCGAACCTTACCAGCTCGCCGAGCTCCTGGTCGTTTACCCCCTTGGCCACGGTCGGCACCAGGACGGTCGGCATCCCGGCCTTCTCCAGGGCCTCGACCGCGGCCAGCTTCTCCCTGGCCATGGCCCGGCCACGGAGGGCCAGGAGGGTCTCGTCCCTCAGGGAGTCGAACTGCAGGAACACCCAGGCCAGGCCGGCCTCGCGCAGCCTCCTGGCCAGATCGGGCTCCCGGGCCAGCCTCAGGCCGTTGGTGTTGAGCTGCACGGCCGGGAAGAGCCGGGCCGCCTGCGCCACCAGCTCCTCCAGGCCAGGGTGCAGGGTCGGCTCGCCCCCCGATATCTGGAGGACGACCTGGCCGGCCTCGGACCTGATGAGGGGAAGCCACCCGGACAGGAGGTCCAGGTCCAGGTCCCCGGCCCCTGGCCTTCCGGAGGAGGCGTAGCAGACGGGGCAGACCAGATCGCACCTCTGGGAAATCTCCAGAAGGACGGTGCAGGGATGCTGGGCGTGTTCCGGGCACAGGCCGCAGTCATAGGGGCAGCCCCTCTCGCCGGGCCGGTGGCTCCTGACCCCGCTGGCCGGGGCCTTGGGCCGGCGCCAGGACTCGAAGTCGGGCTGGCCGCGCCAGATGGCTTCCCGCGAGGGGCCGTGCTCGGGGCAGTCCCGGCACAGGAGAATCTCGTCGCCCTCCCTGACGATCCTGGCCGGCAGGACCCTCAGGCAGACCGGGCACAGGCTCTCGGTCTCGGATATGGCCGTCATCTCTTCCCTCCGTCTGGCGCGGGCGTCGTCAATCCAGCTCCCTCCCGGAAGAGGGGTCGACGCCGTGTTCGGCCAACAGGGACATGGCCTTGGAGAAGCAGGCGGCCACCAGGTCGGCGCAGGCGGCCGTGGGGCTGGCCGTCTCCAGGTCGAGGCTCTGCCCGCCGGCCTCGAAGATGGCCGCGCAGGTCGGGGCCACCTGGCCCTTGAGCTCGTCCCTGACGAACCACCTGACCAGGGCCCCCATGGGCAGCCTGGCCCCCGGCACGGGGCCCTCGAAGTCCTGCCCCTTGCCCAGGTGGACGCCCAGGAGGCAAAGCCCGCCGGTCAGGGCCCCGCAGACGGACCCCGAGGCGGCGCCCATGGCCAGGCCGGCCATGGCCCTGACCAGATCGGGGTTCTCCCGGCCCATGACCCTGAGACCCAGGGCCACGACGATCTGGGCGCAGGAATAGCCGCCGCCGGCCAACCGCATGACCTCCAGGCTGGTGTCGTCAATCATGTCCAGGTCCTCCCATCCCCCCTGCCCAGACGTCTGGACGGGGGGCCGTTCTTGTCAGGATCGCCCTCGGCGCGGTGAACCGTAAGCAACCCGTCGCGGGCCAGGGGTTCCGGGCGTCCCCCATGGCCGCGGGACGCCAGGGGCCTGGCTACGGGCCAAAGGGGCGGCCAAGAGGGCCGCCCGTCAGGCGGAAGGGCCTTTGGCGGGGGGATAGTCCCGTCCGCCGCAAGGGACGCCCTCGTTAAGATTCGCTTTTGCAGGCCAATGTCGCGATGCCCGTCCGGCGAGCCCTGGGACCTCGGTCCACGGGCCGGGGAAGCGAGCCGCGCCCAGGGAACGTTGACGATGCCTTTCCTTGTGTTATTTGTGCTGTATCCTGAAGGTGTTTGTTATTTCGTGAAGTGGCGATCAAATTAGGCTCAATTCAGTCAGTGGTTATTTACATATAACTTGATAGCATTGATCAATAAATTGCCAGATCAAATAGTAAAAGAGTCTTCGATCAGGTCACGGCGTCCTTGGGCCCGGCAGCCGGGTAAAGCTGGCGGCCAGGAATATCGCCTGGCCCAGTGGGCGAAAACCCTTGGCCAGATCGTCAACAACCGACAAGATGCATGATCTTGTCGTTAAATAGAGTGTCTTTCCAATATATTCTCTCATCCCAGGTCTTAGTCCTGTCACGATCGAAAATTACCAGCCAGCCCTCCGTTTGGCCGGCCGCGTCGAGATATACGGCCAGCTGTGTCTGCCAGTCATCGGGTGTTTTTTCACCCTTGAGCTTCACCTCGACCAAATAGTCATGTCCGGCATACTGGACGCAAATGTCGACGGCCCCGCGGCCCTCGGCGTACTCCCGGTAGACCAGGCCGCCGCTGTTGACTATTTTTTGCAGATACGCCAGGAGCATGAAGGAATAGGTCGCCTCGTCATATTTGAAGGCGGCGAAATCCTTGTGCCTGAAGGGGAAGGAGTCTGAGCCTTGCCGCCAGAATCCCTGGAATTCCCTCAAAAGCTCCGACATGAGAAGAATCTGGCCATCAGTCCATTTTCTGTTCCCGACATCGATGTCCAAAAAGTGCTCTATCTCGTCGGTCAATGTCCTCGACATGACCTCCTCGTATATCTTGTTGGCCGGCCTAAGGGTCCGATTCTCGTTTTCGGAAAGCAGCCCGAGGTCCAGGCAGAATTGCCGATCATCGCTGTTTATCGAGACCGTGCCTTTGATACCGGCGAACACCGCGTCCATGACCTTTATGACCCTGGGTTCCTGAAGGCGTGCCAGAAGCGACCCGACGTGCGTGCTCCTGCCCTTGATCAGGGTCGCCGCCGCCTGGTCGAAATGGTCTCCGGTAATTTCCTCCATGTGGTCATTTTCGAGTTGGCCCGAGACGATCTGCTTGGCCAGGGCGTTGACAAGCCAGGGCTGGCCTCCCGTCCAGTACCAGGCCCTATCTATGGCCGAATCGTCAAAAGCTTGGCCCGTGGCCTCGGAGTGTTGCCCATAAAGGGTCCTGATTTCATCCTTGGTAAAATTGTAGAGCGTCAGCGATTCGTTTGCGATGTTGAAGGGACTGCCCTCCCCCGTGGACTCATCGTCGGGCCGGACCTTGATCAGATAGTCCCTTATGTCACGCATGCCCACGAGGGCCATTGATCTGGGAAACCTGTTGACGGTCTCGTCGCGATAGATGTAACCATCACGTACCTGGGCCAAGAATGATATCAGGCCATGGCCGGAAAGGAGGTCCGCCTCGTCGAAGAAGACCACCAAGTCCTTGTCCAAATCACGACAAAGTTGATTCAGGATAATTCTTATTTTGGCACCAGTTTCTTTCATTCCAGGTAAAGAGCCATAGGTAAATGCTTTTTCATTGATCGCCGTGACGTTGGAAGATCTCATGGCTAGGTTTATCTGCGTGACAGCCGCAGTTATGGCCTTATCCCTATCTGATATGTCCCTTAAGTTGGCCAAGGAGCAATTCAGGGCATACCATTGGCCTTCACTGTTGATTTTGTCAGTCATGAATTTCAAGTAAGTCGTCTTGCCTGACTGTCTCGGAGCATGGAGAATGAAATATAATCTTGTGTTTAGCAGTTCATCTACTTTTTTGAGACGAGGGAGAACTGGCAGCATATAGTGGTAAAAAGGATCACATGGACCATTAATATTAAATAATTTTATTGTCTGTGTGGTCATTTTTGCCTCAAAATAAGTAAGACGAACTATTAAACGAAAGTTTGGTTGAGTTTGGACAGAGGTTGGAGAAGGTGAGGTTATCGGTTTTTTACAAGAATAAGCCACGGAACTCCATAAAGATCATTTTACCAAGTGACATGGGCAAAATCCACTCCGGCCATGGCGAGATGACGTTTCAAGGACGAATGGCCAGAAGACATCCAAACCCTGAATCTTCATTATGTTTAAACGTCCAGCCATATTTGGCCCAAAGCCCGGCCAGGAAAAAAAGCGAGCATACCAATCTAACGTCCGACCGTCAGCAACCGACAAGATGCATGATCTTGTCATTCAATAGCGTATCTGCCCAATATATCTTTTCCTCCCAGGTCTTATTCCTGTCACGGTCAAAAACCACCAGCCAGCCCTCGGTTTGGCCGGTCGCGTCAAGACACCCTGCCAGCTGCCTTTGCCAGTCATCGGGCTTTTTTCCCCTCTTGAGCCTCACCTCGACCAAATAATCATGCCCGGCATATTGGACGCAAATGTCGACGGCCCCGCGGCCCTCGGCGTATTCCCGGTAAACCTGGCCGCCGCCGTTGACCGCCTTTTGCAGATACGCCAGGAGCATGGAGGAATAGGTCGCCTCGTCATATTTGGAGGCAACGAAATCCTTGTGCCTGAAGGGGAAGGAACCTGGGCCTTGCCGCCAGAGTCCCTGGAATTCCCTCAAAAGCTCCGACATGGGCAGTATCTGGCCATCAGTCCATTTTCTGTTCCCGACATCGATGTCCAAAAAGTGCTCCATCTCGTCGGTCAATGTCCTCGACATGGCCTCACCGTATATCCTGTTGGCCGGCCTAAGGGTCCGATCCCCGTTTTCGGAAAGCAGACCGAGGTCCAGGCAGAATTGCCGGTCATCGCTGTTTATCGAGACCGTGCCCTTGAGACCGGCGAACACCGCGTCCATGACCTTATATGACCCTGGGCTCCTGAAGGCGTGCCCGAAGCGACCCGACGTGCGTGCTCCTGCCCTCGATCAGGGTCGCCGCCGCCTGGTCGAAATGGTCTCCGGTAATTTCCGCCATGTGGTCATTTTCGAGCTGGCCCGAGACGATCTGCCTGGCCAGGGCGTTGACAAGCCAGGGCTGGCCTTCCGTCCAGTACCAGGCCCGATCTATGGCCGAATCGTCAAAAGCTTGGCCCGTGGCCTCGGAGTGTTGCCCATAAAGGGTCCTGACTTCATCCTTGGTGAAATTGTAGAGCGTCAGCGACTCGTTGGCGATGTTGAAGAAACCGCAGTCTTCCGTCGGTCCGTCATCAGGCCCGATCTTGGAAGGACAGTCCCTGATGTCCCGCATGCCCACGAGGGCCATTGATCTGGGGAATCTGTTGACGGTCTCGTTGCGGTAAAGGTAGCCATCCCTCACTTGGGACAAAAAGGACACCAGGCCATGGCCGGAAAGAACGTCCGCCTCGTCGAAGAAGACGATCAGATCCTTGTCCAAATCCTTGCATAAATGGTTCAAAATTGTCGCTACTTTAGAATCTGGGGCTTTCATTCCTGGCAAATAATCATAAGCATAGGCCTTTTCATTGATTATTTTTACAAGTGACCTGGTCATGGCCATATTTATCTGGGAAACGACCTCGGTCAAGGCATCATTTTCATCGATCGTGTTCCTCAAGGTGCCTAATGTGCAGTTCAGGGCATACCACTGGCCCTCGCTGTTGATTTTGTCCGTCATGGATCTCAGGCAAGTCGTCTTGCCCGACTGCCTGGGCGCATGAAGGATGAAATACAATCTCGCGCCAAATAGACCGTCTGCTTTTTTGAGGCGCGGGATGGCCGGCAGCATGTAGTGGGACGCCGGATCGCAGGGTCCATCGGCGTTGAAGGTTTTGGCTGTCATCATGGCGACCATGGCCTCCAGACACGGCCAGGGAATCTTCGCCAGGCTGGGCCTCGCCTGGCCGGCATTTCGGTTGGTGAGGTTCCCGGCTCCTTGAGCAATTGTGGTGATTTGGTAAAAACGCCTTGAAGACCCAAAAAGGTAAGCCCAGATGTCTATCGTGGTGGTCCTTTTCGTGATCATCAGTTATGTCCAGGAAACTCCCTGAAGATGATTTTATCAAGATGCGTGGTCAAAAGCCACTTTCGTCGCGCCCGCCTCCATGGTCCCTCTTTCACTTGCTTCCCCGCAAAGACGCCTTGGGCATTGGCTGGCCGTCTGGTCGGGTAGATGGGCGGGCGGGGCGATTTGTCCGGGGGCCGCGGGATCTCCTGGCGTTGGGCTGGGGAAGGGGTCAATCCCTGGCGACGGTCGGGTCCCCGGTCTTACTGGCGACGACCAGGACGTAGGAAGGCCTGGGGCCCCTGCCTTGACGGGCCCAGGGCCAGCGGGCCCCGTGGGTCCAGACCAGCCTCGCGGCCATGGTCCTGAGGGCCTGGGAATGGTCCTCCACCAGCTCGGGCCGGAAGCCGAAGAGGGCCAGCTCCGAGATGGCCTCCCCGACCGTCATGGCCGCCGGGCAAGGGCCGGGACGGTCGTCCCTGGGGGCCCCCGTGATGGCCGGGCCGGCGAACACGTCGCTCAGGACTAGGAAGCCGCCGGGCCGAAGGACCCTCCCAATCTCGGAGAGGGCCCTTCGCCTTTCCTGGATTAGGCCCAGAACGCACTCGCAGAAGAGGCCGTCGAGGGAGCCGTCGCCCTGGGGGAGGTCCAGGAGGCTGCCCAGCCGGGCCGGGCCGACGGCGGCGGCCCTCAGGACGAAGTCCGGGCTCGGGTCCAGGCCCTGGGCCTCGAAGCCCAGGCCGGCCAGGAGCCCCAGGGTGGTCCCCGGGCCGCAGCCGGCGTCCAGGAGCCTGGCCCCTCTCGGGAAGCGGCAGAAGTCCAGGGCCCGCCTGGTCAGATCCAGCCCGCCAGGCCGGAGGGCCGGGCCGCAGGCCTCCTCCAGGGCGGCGGCGGGTCCCCAGGGGCCGGTCACTTGTCCTCCAGGAGCTTTTCCACCTCGAGCATGCGGCCCAGGGCCAGCTCGGCGTCTACCAGGACCGTCCCGCAGGCGGGGCAGCCGGGCAGCTCGACGAGAAAGCTCGAGCCCATGTACTCGACGTTGACCGAGACCGGGCCGAGGGGCTGGCCGCACTTGCCGCAGCTCCAGCCCGAGGGCCCCTCCTTGGAAAAGGCGTGGGCCATTGCCCGTCCTCCTTCCGGCCTAGACCCGGCCGCCCGTGCGGGCGAAGCCCTCCAGCGAGGCCGGGCTCTCCCGGCCCTCGCCCTGGACGCCAGGGACGTCCATCCTGTGGCTCCAGGCCCGGTGTACGAGGAGCGACCCGTCGGCCCGCTCCTCGTACTCGACCCAGAAGGTCACCTGGCGGGGCCGGTGGCTGGCCATGCGGTGGCCTGTCTCCCGGTTCAGGAAGACCGGCCCGCCGGCGGCGGCGGACTCCAGGACCGCCGCCACGTCGGCGACCAGGATGCGCCTCGACTCCATGTCCTCCAGGACCGAGCCAGGGATGTCGATGCGAAGACCCATGGTCCTTTCCTCCTCCTCGGCGGCCGTCTCGCCCCAGACCGAGGCCAGGGCCAGGCGTTTGAAGTAGGCGCGCCCGGCCCGGCGCGCCGAGGGGCCGGGGGGCTTCAGGTAAAGAAGATCGGCCGGATCCCCCCGTGGAAACAGGAGGTCCAGCGGGTGGAGGGCGCCGTGGCCCAGCTCGCGGAAGCGGTCCCGGCAGACCGAGCACCAGGCCAGGATGGGCCCGGGGCTTCCCCTGGTCCGCTCCATGGCGTATTCGCGGCCCAGCCCGGGGTTGGCCTCGGAGGCCAGCCCCCCGTAGCCGCAGCAGAGGGTCAGGCGGCGGGACATGGGCGGCTCGGCCAGGCCCTGCCCCAGGCGGCGCATGACCGAGCGGACCGCCTCCTGGCCCTCCTCGTCCAGCCTGGCCGAGCAGGGGTCGTGGATGATCAGCTCCACGTCCAGGGCCCTGGCCCCCTCGGGGAGGCCCAGGCCGTCCATCGTGGGCCACAGGCCGGCCGTGGGGATCTCGGGCAGCTCGGCCGCGAAGAAGAGGGCGCAGGAGGGGCAGGCCAGGATGACCTTGGGCCGGCCCGCGCCCTCCCAGGCCGCCCTCATGGCCGCGGCCGTCCTCCCGGTCAGCCCCGGCCGGCCTGACCAGCGGCCCGGGGCACCGCAGCAGCCGGCCCAGAGGCCCACGCGGCCCGGGAGGCCCCGGTCGAGGAAGGCGTGGGCCGCCAGGACGGCCAGAGGGGAGGAGGCGACGAGCTGGCAGCCGGGGAAGAGGAGAAAGGCCGTCTCCCGGCCGCCGGGGGACGGCCTCAGGAAGGCCGCCTCGGGCGAGTTGGAGAACTCCTGGTCCTCCAGGGCGAACTCGTGGGCCGAGACGGGCATGTGGCCCCCCCGGACCATGTCCAGGCGGGCCAGGGCCACGAACCGGCCCAGGTCGGCGCCGTTGGGGCATATCTGGCCGCACAGGCCGCACTCGGCGCAGCTGTTGATGTGGCGGTTGGAGTGCCTGATGCCGAAGGCCGTGATGACGTTGTTGTAGAACTCCCTGGCCAGCTTCCTCGGGAACGACTTGCGCAGCCTCATCAGGGGGCAGGGTGGCAGGCAGCTCAGGCAGGAGCAGGACAGGCATCTCCTGGCCTCGGCCTGGGCCTCGCCTGGCGTGGGGGCCAGCGGGTCAGCCGGGGCCTCCTCGGGCATGGGCTCCCGGCCCGAGAGGTCAACTGCCAGCCTGGAGGGCCCGGTGGCCTCCCTCTCCCTGGCCGTGGCCGGGTTGACCCCCTGGAAGAGGCGCTCCATGGAGGCGGCGGCCTTCTTTCCGGCCGACATGGAGTCGATGTGCCTGGGGGCGGGGCCCTCCGGCCCCAGGAACAGCCCTTCCCCGCCAAGGCCGCGGGTAACGGGGTCGGCCAGGGCCGGCCAGGGGGCCAGCCCCAGGTCCAGGCCGGAAAGCCAGGGGTCGTCCAGGGCGAGGAAGGTCGCCTCCCGCTCGGCCATCAGGGCGGCCAGCTCGGCCCGGCCAAAGGGTCCCGCCTCGACGAACCCGACCTTCAGGCCCCTCAGTAGCCCCAGGGCCTCGTCGAGGACCCTCAGGGGCAGCCTCTCCCTGGGCAGATCCAGGAGCCGCCCGCCGATGGCCCCGCCGTGGAATATTTCCGCCCTGTGCCCCTTCACGGCCAGGCAATAGGCGCAGACCAGGGCCGAGAGGCCCGAGCCGACCAGGGCCGCCCCGTGCCCCGAGGGCGGCAGGGGGAAGGGCTTACCGGGCGGGCGGCCCATCCGGGCCACGTGGAGCTCCACCAGGGGGACGTTGACCCCGGAGTCCAGGCCCTCCCTCAGGCAGTGTTCCCGGCAGGGTCCCTCGCACAGCCGCCCGCACAGGCCGGCCAGGGGCATGTGCCGCTCCAGGGTCTTGCGGGCCAGGTCGGTCTGCCCGGAGGCAGCCTGGGTCACGACCGTCCCGGCCTCCACCTGGATGGGGCAGTGGCTCTGGCAGGCCGGGGGCGATTCCTGGGTGCAGAGGCTCTCGAATTGCTCTAGGGTGCGCTGTTCCATCTTCCGGACGCGGCCGCCGCCTCCCGCCCGCCGGGGCGGAGATTGGCGGGCCCTGGGAGATTATAGCAGAAACCGGGCTGCCCGCTAAGCCGCCCGTGGCGGGTCACTGAACGATTCATGACAAAAGCGTCATATTTTTCCACCTGTGCAATTGGAAGCAGCTAGGCTGCCCGATCCATAACCGGAATTGGCCTAAATGGAATCGTGCCATTCCTGACCCACGAATCAATCTCACCATTAAGACAGGCGGATGAG
>JAISEK010000097.1 GCA_031264145.1 Deltaproteobacteria bacterium | reverse complement strand
GCAGAAATAAAGTGAAATCTGACCCGGTCCCGCCTCAACTACAGCAAACCCTGACCTGAAACGTGCCAGAGGCCGGCCCAGGTGGCAGCAAAATCTAAAGGAAGCAGGGCACCAATACCTAGGGTATTCCCTATGACAAATTAATCGAATTTTTTATAGCTCGAAAAAAAATGAGAATTACGGATAACAGTCATAGCCGGGAAAAATGGATGTGGAAAATCTCAATTACTATTGGGGATAGCTCACTTAGACTCCAAAAATATTTCACCTAGCATTTTAGAAAATTATGGATTTAAAAATAATTGTTTTGCCCCAGACAGGATTACAATTGAACCGCAACCTAAGTTGGTTTTGTATCGACCAGCGGTAAGGAAATTAGCGGAAGAGTCTAAAAGTAACGAATATACCAGTATCATTCCTGTAAGCAACACTTTTAGTGCTCAGCACAAACATGGTTATTCAAGATCTGTAGACGCTCGTTTCAGCAAAATTTATAATACTGTAGCCAATTTATTCAATGCTGGTGACTCAGTATCTGCACCTTCTTCAGATATAGATGCTTGGACTCTTTTTAAGACAAAATTTAACGAAGTCTTCGCTAAAGAATTATATGGCATGAAAAACGCATATAATGGCACTAAAATCGGTATTAAATTAGATAATGGCGAATCATCATCATTTAATACTTTAAGTACTGGTGAATTAGAATATATTAGCCTACTTTTGGACTTGCTATTTGAAAAAATGAACCAAAATTATGGCATACAGACAGCAGATATGATACTAATTGATGAGCTAGATGCCCATTTTCATCCTGATTTACAACGTAAGGTAATATCATCAATTGTTGAATTATGTAACGACAAATATGTGTTGATTACAACGCATTCTCCTGCTGTGATGCTTTCAGTTGATAGTGGACGTTTGTTTTTTTTGCGCCACTCATCTGAATGTACGAATTCGGATGGAACCGTTGGAAATCAAATTGTACTACTATCTGATGATAGTTCACTATATTCAAAACTAGCGGAAATGTACCAAGGTTTTGCTGTGGATGTGAATTTGGCACGGCATTTTTCTGATGTGGCGAATGTTGAAATCCAGGCTTTTACTGATAAATGTTTGATAGAAGAACCAACTGCGCTTGACGCCGCTTGCGGGAGAGAGACAGATCCGCAAAGCATGACAATGCGAGCTGCGATAGTTGAACGTGAAGGAAATATAACGATTGTTGAATTCGGTTGCGGCAAAGGGCGGACTTTATCTATGTTCACACCTTTGGCACCTGAAAAGCTTAACACTATTACTTATATCGGCATTGATAACCTGGACGAAAATTTAACTGCGATAAAAGCTAAGGCTGAAGAACTCAGCCTTACTAATCACGGCTGGTTAAGTTTTGATGTAAGAAAAGACCCCGGAGGCCTGCAGGCGGATATCGGATTTATGGCTAATGTGCTCCATGAAATATCCCCAGAAGATGCTCCAAATTTATTAACTACATGGTTTAAAGCTATAAAGCTATCAGGTGTACTCTATATATTAGAAGCATTGCAATTAAATATGGGTGAAAAAGATTATGTAATGCTTTATCCTGAGGCCATAAAGGTACTGTGCGAAACACAAGGAGAAAATCTTCACTTGTTTCCGATAACTCGTCCTTCATCACACAATGGCATTCCTCTAATGGAGGCTCGGATCAAAATGACAAATCCAAGTGAAGTTTTAATAACCTGTGAACATTACATTCAAGTTCTAGAAAAAGTCATTGAGATAGAAACGGTTAAATTAGTAAATAATCATGATGGCGTTACTAAGCTTGGAGGTCTGGAATTGGCCTTTGTAACACATAATTTAGCTAATGCAAGTATGTTTAAAAATAAATTACTCAAAAGAATTATAAAAAGCAGTTGAGTGTAATTCAGAATAGTAGAAAATAAGCCACGAGATAAAACTAAAATGGGATTCGAACCCACCTCAAAAATGGTTCATCGGACAACTATCTGGATAAGTCGACTATAAACAATAATTCCACATTTATATGTATTTTCTAATCTATATATACTCATAGCCTTATAATAGCTTGATACGGTCAAGATTTTTGCTCGTGCAATTTGTATATTTAATTTCCCACCTATAAACTAAATTTATCCCAAAATATATAGTTACTGCCATATATTTAATTTTAGTTTTTCAAAAAAAACACTATATACTATAATTTTATTAATTAATATGTATTTTTAATAAAATATTATTTACATCATATATTAAATTAATTACAAAATAAATAAACTTATCCATAACATGCTATATAAAAATATATACTGAAAATTCACATTCAATAATACTTCTTTTTTCCCTTCCCCGCCCCCGTGAGGCTCATGGCCAGGGCCCTCCCAGGGTCAACGTCTGACCCGTGCCCGGATGCCTGAAACACAGCCCCGAGGCCTTGAGCATCAGCCTGTCCGCCGATTCCCCGCCATATAGCCGATCGCCAGCTATGGGGTAGCCCAGGAGGGCCAGGTGCAGCCTTATCTGGTGGGTCCGGCCAGTCTCGGGCTCAGCCAGGAAGAGCAGCCTGTCCCCGAAGGCCCGCAGAAAGGATACCCTGGTCCGGCTGGGCCGGCCCGGGCCGTCCTGGATGGCCATCAAGCGGCCATTCTGCTTGGATATGGGGGCATCGACGGTGGTCACGGAAAAACCTGGCAATGGGCCGCTAGACAAGGCCAGATAGCGCTTCCTGACCTGCCCCTTCTTGAAGGCCACGCCAATGCGACTGGCCGCCAGACGGTTGGCGGCCATGATGACCAGGCCCGAGGTGGGGGCGTCCAGCCTGTGCGGGGCACGGAGGGTCAGGCGGGTGTGCCTCTCCAGGGCCGCATGGAGGTTGTTCCTGGAGTCGTGGGGGACCGGGACCGTGGCCGGGCCGGACTCCTTGTCGTAGACCAGGATGTCCCCGTCCCGGAAGACCAGGCGGGCGGGGTCCACCTCGTAGAAGACATGTGGGCCGTACCAGGGGAGGTTGAGGCGGAAGGTACCCCCGGGGAGGGCGGCCTTCGGATCGTCCAGCACGTGGTTGTCCAGCCATAGGGTCCCGAAGGCCACTAGATCGAGGGCCTCCCGCTCCCCCAGGGACGGGAGCAGGCTCTGGGCCAGGACCCAGGCCGGCTGGCCGACCAGGCCGGCGGGGACGTCCCCCAGGCGCACAGGGCTGCCGTGGCCGAAGGGCGGCGGCCCCGGCTCGGGACCGGGGTGGGGAGGCTCGAAGATGTCCTCCAGGGCCAGGCCGTCAAGGCAGGGGGGCAGGATCACAGGCGGGCCTCCAGGCGGCGTCCCAGGGAGGCCCGCTCCAGGCTGAGATCGACCGAGTGGGCCAGAAGCTCCACGCCTTGCCGTAGGGCCGCCCGCAGGGCCTGGCCCCAGGCCGGGTCGATGGAGTCGGCCGGGGAGAAGAAGCCCGCCCCGCCCCTCTGGACCAGGACCAGGAGGACGGCCCGCCTCCCCGGCCCGACCAGGCCGGCCAGCTCCCCGAGGTGCCTGGCCCCCCTGGCGCTCACGGCGTCGGGGAAGAGGGCCGTCCCGTCCCTGACGAGGCTGCAATTCTTGACCTCCACCCAGACCTCCGTCCCGTCGGCGGCCGAGAGCCTCAGATCCAGGCGGCTGCGCCCCACCCTCACCTCCCGCTCCAGCCTCCCGGCCAGGGGGAGGCCTGGCAGGGCCCCAGCCTCCAGTGCCAGGAAGGCCAGCCTGTTGGGCAGGACCGTGTTGACCCCGACCAGGCCGTCACCCATGGCGATCATCTCCCAGGAGAAGGGGTACTTGCGGCCCGGGTTGGGGCTCCGGCTCAGGAACACCGGGCGGCCGCTCTCGGAACAGTCGAGCATGGAGCCGGTGTTGGGGGTGTGGGCCGTGACCAGGCCGACGCCGGGCAGCTCGACGTCGGCCAGGAAGCGCTTGTAGCGCCTGACCAGGCGTCCCTCGACCAGGGGAGGCCAGGGAATGGACACCCTAGGGGTCTCAGAGGGCATGGCCGCCTCCCCCCACGGACACTTCAGGGCCCAAGGGCCGGCCCTCCAGGAACCCGCGGACAAGATCCAGCACCGGGCCGGGCTCGGGATAGAGCCACCGGGCCTGCGGGGCCTGGCCCCTGAACCAGGTCCTCTGCCGCTTGGCCAGCCGCCTGGTCCTCAGGAAGACCTGCTCCTGGGCCTCCTGGAGGCCCAGGCGTCCGGCCAGGACGTCCAGGCTCTCCCGGTAGCCGACCGACCGGAGGGGCTTGAGATCGGGCCGGTAGCCCTTGGCCAGCAGATCCCCGGCCTCCCGCAGTAGCCCCAGCTCGAACATGCGCCTGGTCCTCTCCCTAATCCTTTGGTCCATCTCGTCCAGGGGGCGGTCGATGACCACCGTCAGGGCCTCGAAGGGCCTGTCGGAGAGGGCGTGCCGGTCCTGGTGGACGGAGATGCCTTCCCCGGTCAGGTGGAGGACCTCGAGGGCCCTGACAATCCTGGCCGGGTCGGAGGGCCTGATCCTCCTGGCCGAGACGGGATCCCTCTCGGAGAGGAGCCTGTGGAGATCCTGGCCCCGGCCGGCCATCTCCCTGAGCTGGTCCCGGAAGGCCTGGTCCCGGCCGGGGCCCTCGAAGAGGCCGCCCAAAAGGCTCCTAAGGTAAAGGCCAGTGCCGCCGACGACCAGGGGTGGCCTGCCCCTGTCCCACAGCCCCTTTGCCAGGGGCCTCGCCAGGCGCATGAAGTCGGCGGCGCTGAAGTCGTCAGGGGGGTCGAGGATATCGACCAGATGGTGCGGGACCCTGGCCCGGTCGGCCAGACTGGGCTTGGCCGTGCCGATGTCAAGGCCCCGGTAAAAGGCCAGGCTGTCGGCGTTGATTATCTCACCGCCAATGGCCAGGGCTATGGCCAGGGCCAGCTCGCTCTTGCCGGAGCCAGTCGGGCCGGTGATGATGGCCAGCCTGGGCCTGCCGGTCATGGCCTGGGGGACGCGGCGCCGTCTGGGGATTCGGCGCCGGCCTGGGACTGGCCAGCCCCGGGAGTCCCCTCGCCGGCCTGGGCACGGCCGGCCTCGGGGCCCCCGGGAAGGCCAGGGACCTTGTCCTGGGCAGGCTCGCCGCCAGACGAGGGGGGGCCCCCAGGGCCCCTCCCCTGGCCGTCGCCGTCCCTGGCCAGGCCGCCCTGGGGGGGAGCCTGTTCCCCGCCATCCGACGCGGGCATGAGGGCGTAGGCCAGCAGACCAAGGGCCGAGGCGGGCAGGAAGACACCCAGGCCGGCCAGGAACCCCAAGGGGTGGCCCAGCCTGAACTTGACGACCAGGAAGCAGACCAGCATGTTGGCCAGGCTGACCAGATAAAACCTGACCACGGTCTTCCAGAGGGGGACCGTCAGGGGACCTGGCCTGGTCTTGGAGACGAACAGCCTCAGGACGGCCATGTCGGCCACCACCATGGCCCCGCCCACCAGGGCCCCCAGGCCCAAAAACAGGCCCTTCCAGATGGCCAGGATGGACACGAGGATCATGGTCAGGACCATGGACGACCAGAACACCAGGCCGGCGGCCCTGGCAATCATCCTGAACTGGCCAGGCTTTTCCAGGAAGGCCAGGCCCTTGGGGGCCGTCTGGCCGGAACCGCCGGTCTCGGTGGCTTGGGAGCGCTTTGCGGACATATATTCCTTTGGCGATTGGTTTGGGGATTGGATGGGGGCATCTGGACGCCCGGCGGAGGGATGTCCGAGCCAAGGGCGCATTTGGGGACTTGACGGTCCTTGTGGTCTTTGGGGCCATAGATGGCCTGTCGGGATGATACTTATCAATACATTGATATCTATTTGGCTGAATGGTACGCTTAAATATTATTCATATGTCAATATATAAACACTAAACACAATTGACTTAAAGTTACCATCATTATATACAGATAAGATGTTGTCAAGAAAAAATCGTATCCTGGTATTTTTATGTCAAATATCAGGCCATGTCCCTGTCTAGTCCTTCAATGTTTCTTCCAGCTCCTTGAGCAAGTCGTCTTCCAGGCGATCCTCCATCCCATCTGGTCCCTGGCGGGCATGGCCTTCCCCATCGTCAAGGCCTGGCTGGGCCTGGCCAGGCCTATCGGCCATGGGTTTGGGCTGTCCAATGGGCTCATGCGGGCCTGGGGGCCCCATGGCCCCCTTGGTCCCGGAGGACCACCCGGCGCCCATCCCGGGGCCTTTCGGACCGGAAGCGCGGCCCAAGGCGTTTTCCGGCCCCCCGGCCGCCGGTCCCGCGCCCTGCTGGCCCCTTTCCACCCTTTCGGCCATGATCCACAGGTTCCTGAAACCGGCCACCACGCCCAGGAGAAGGCCGGCCACGGTCAGCCAGGGCTTGGTCCCCAGGCGCCGGTCCAGCCAAAAGCCCAGGCCCAGGCCGAGAAATATGGATATGACCACGGCCAGGCCAATTGAGGATGCCGTGGCCAGCATCCGAAGCTGCCTGCCGGCCCCGGGGCCTTCCGGGGGGGCATTGCCGGGGGACGTCCGGGTCAAGGCCTGGGGACCTGGGCGCCGCAGGAGCAGGAGCTGCGATCCGAGAGGCCCTTGAGAATGGCGCAATCGGCGATGGAGCCCCCGTGGCAGCGGCCCTTCAGGGTCTCAAGGTTCTTCTTCAGGTGCTTTATCGACTTGAGCTGCTCGTCGAGCTGCCCTATGAGGCGGTTGACCATCTGGTCGACCGGCTGGCAGTCGCCCTCAGGGGCCTCCCTGAGCCTCAGGAGAATCTTCACGTCCGAGAGGGTGATGCCGTGGTCCCGGCAATGCCTGACGAACCTGAGGCGCTCCAGGTCATCCGGGCCGTAGCTGCGGTAGCCGTTCCCGGACCGGCTGGGCTTGGCCAGGAGGCCCTCCTTCTCGTAATACCTGATGGTCACCGGCTGGCAGTCGGTCATCTCCGCCAGCTGGCCTATCTTGTACCGCGGCTGCGACATTGGCTGAACTCCTCCCCCAGGGCATTGTCCCCGCCCCCAACGCCCAGGGGGGACCAAGACGAGTCTTCGATGGAAGGCCTGGGTGGCAATCCACTCCAGGCCCGGCCCGCCCCCTAACTACGGGACTGGCCCCGATTGGCCGGGCATTTTTGGCGCCTCCCGTCCAGGGGCCGGGGAGATGCCACTGGGTAGCAATGGTTTCCGGCCGGGGGCACCTTCGGCAACAATCAGATTGTCCCCAGGGCAAGGCCCAGGGGGCGAGGCCTATTTCCACACAGGGGAAACCGGGCCGGTTCCCGCCCCGTGTCCGCGGAATTGCCCGGCCGAGGGGACCGATCCCCTGGCCAAGCCTGGAACCGGCTTCGGGCACCATGTCCCGCCGGCGCCGTGGGATCGCTTGGCTTGGAAATCCGTCTGGCCTTCAGGCGGGATGGACGTCGCCCTCCCTGGCCAGGCGAGTCAAACGGGCTGGGGCGCCAGAAGCGCCTAGTCCCCTATTTTTCAAAACCGACGGTCAAGCACGGCCCAATTACTCCAAGGCAAACGATGGCCCAGACAGATTCTTCCTGGGAACTTCACCCATCGAGTCAAGAAAAAAAAGGCGTGCCAGAGGCAGGATCGTCCCTGGCCCAGCAGGGGCATTCCAGGATATCTTCCCGAGTCATTTCGAGGACGGCAAAACGTCACTCTGATTCCCTAAGACCTAGGTTGATGGCCACATAGAATCCTTTTCTTCTTGGGTTAGGCAAAACAACGTGGGCATGGCGACAGCCGAATAATGACACATGCGCAATTGTAGTCACCCATAAAGGTGTTTGTTTTTTCACGGGCAGTCAAATCAGTGGTCGAACCATCATCGTTGGCCCGGCATCATGTGGCGGCGGAGGCCAGGAAGCCGTCGCTGGCCATCCCTCTGGCCTTTGCGGCCGTCCATCAGAAGGGAGTAGCGTCTGAAGGAGACGAGATCCGTGCTGTCGATTGATCAGGTTCCGGGACAGATACCAAGGCGCGATAGGACTATTCGCCGTAGGTTCGCGCTCAAGCATTGCGGGAGGGCCTTTAGTTCGGCCATTAGCTTTGGCCGTGCCGAGGGTCAGGTGATTGGGGCCGATATGGGCGGACAAACAACCTAGGAAACCGACCAGAGAAACACCGCATGAGCAAATCTTCAGAGGGTACCCCACCAAGTGCGACTGCCTGGTAGATTAGGCTAAGGTATTCCAAAACAGGTTATTTTTCGCCTTAAGGCTAACAAAAATGTGTTTCAAAGATAATTTTTACTGAAATTTACTAAACTTAAACCAATAAAAAATGAAAAAGTTTATAATATTAACTTTTATTCAGCACAATATCAATCATAATATATAGATATTTCTTGATTTCACTTGAACTGACGATGAATGGCCGTGTCTCAGTCGGACGAACGTACTGACGTGGAGATTATTTGCATCGGAAAAGGGCGGTCAATCCATCAAGATTTTAGGCTGGCGGCGATATGGTTCACTTCCTCAAGGGAGAGGCCGGTCACTCTCACCATAAATTCAACGGAATATTTCATCAGCAACCCTTTCTGGGCGATCTCAATCATCGCCTGGTGCTGCTGCGCTTTCCGCTGCTGCCGTGCTAGCCGTAGTCCTTTCTCATATCCTTTTTTATATGCGCCTTTCAGCCTGTCCGCCTCGTCCCTGCGGGCCATCTCCTCATAATCGGCCAGAAGCCGGGCTTCTTCATCGCCGCTAAGGTATTGGACGACTCCC